>CAZNHN010000174.1:0-12297 GCA_964572415.1 uncultured Phaeodactylibacter sp. | reverse complement strand
GCAGATGCAGCCCGCAGCACTCAACGCACCGGGTATCAGGGCCTTACTTGCTGTCAATCAGGCATTGCCCGATGGCTTTTCCCTTAGCCAGGAATCTCTGCCAGGACCTCCGGAGTGGCTGCACCTGGAAAAGCCCCTGGCCTGGGCTGATTTGCCAACTGTCGTTGACTTTGCATGGATTGCCATGCAAGGGGCTTTTGCCGAAGACGGGCAGCTTCAGGAGCAACTCGAAGGACTGGGCCTGCCCTACAACGGCTTTTCGCCTGCAGCCTGTCGTTACACTTCGGACTCAATCCGTTTGCGGGAATTACTTGACCTGCATGACTTTTCCACAACGCCTGCGGTCATCCTCGAGCGGGAAGATTGGACGGGGCGTGCTTCCGGCACCCTGCAACAACAAGTCACGACCGCGCTGCAATATCCTATTCGGGTACGCCCCGGCGATATTCCCACCCTTGCCGGGCAAACACAGCTCGAACATCCCGGTGACCTTGAGCGGTTTGAGCTCGCCATTAACCGGGCCTTCTTTGAAGAGATTTTACCAGCTGCAGAATGGCGCGACAGCAACAATTTTGAACGCCGGGAAACCATCCGGCTGCTGGGCGACTTAGAGGATGGAACGGGCTTTCCGTTGGAAGTACAGACTGCGGAGGAGAGGGTCGTTATTGACGCTCCTCAACAACTCTTTGAGTACCTCAATACGGCGGTGGGCCATCCCCCGGTTACCGAATTTCAACTGCGCAGCCAACGGAAGAGCTTACAGGAAAAAGTTCTCATTGAGCAAGTGCCTCAGGGTATTCCTTTTACCTGTAGCGTCCTGGCAGATCCCGGAAGCGGTCTGCTTGTATTGCCCCCGCAGGTTCCCGAAGTGTATGCTAAAGCGGGATTTCTGGACCATATCCCTCAGCTGGTTACCGAAGTGTTTCAGCGCCTGCAACTTCGGGCGTTCGCTCAGATCAGTGGCTATAGCCTGCCGGACGGGCAGTTTATCATCGATCATATCAGCAGTCAGCCGGACTGGCACCTCGAAGGACCGGTTTGGGCGGGGTTCGGAAAACTGGGGCTCCCCCCGGGTCAGGCACTGACGCTCCTCATACAAGCGGCTCTTGAGTCTGCCACTGGTACGGAAGGGCTGCCACCCGCAGAGCTTGTTGACGAAAACGGTGTCGCGCTGGTTTGTGGTGGTTTTGGCTACGGAGGCGGGCTATCGCTGGAAAGTGCACGGGAGGTTTTTCAGTGGCTGGATGGCATGAAAGGCTTTCGTCCCATTCCCATCTGGCAAACGGTAACGGATAGCGGGGCGCATTACTTCCGGTTGCCTCTTCATGGGTTTCTTACGGCATCGATGCCGGAGCTTCACCAATTGTGCTCCGACCCGGGCACACCACCCCAATTTGAGGATGCCCTTCAGTCGTTCGCCAACAGATATAACAAACGGGACTACCCCAAAACGACAGAGCCCTTCCCGGTAGCCCAATGGCCCGCCATTGCTGCGTATGCCTGGCTAACCCTGCCCGCCGCCAATGATGCACCTGCAGCGCTCCCCGATCAACTGGAGGAAATAAAATTACCGCACAACGGGGCAACAGGACAGACCGCCCAACTCTGTGCAGATAAGTACCAACTGCTGCGGACACTAGACCGGAATGGTATCGCAGTACCCAATCAGCTTAGGCTCACCCGGGTTGAATATGAAAACGACATAGCGGGGGCACTAAGCCGGCTTGAAAGCCAGGTTGGCTATCCTATGGTCGTGCGCCCAATTGAAGGGCAATACAGCTCAGGGGTGCAGTTGCTGTCCACCCGGGCAGAGCTGCAGGCATATACCCGTCTCCTCTTCCGGTCCGGTCCGGAGGACGGGCAGGAAGCGCGGCGGATACTGCGGCTTTCTCCGGGCACTATTTTCCCCCAAAAACCGGCTATGGTAGCAGCTCCGCAAATCACACGCAAAGCCGGGCATTATTTTATGGAGATTAGTGCCTGTGTTTTTCCGGCTCAGTCGGTCAGTGGTTCTACAGAATACAATTGGCTGCCCATTTCAGAAGTGCGCCCCGGCGGGAGCATACTCCGCCCGGCTGAAAAGTATGAGCAGGCTATAAAATACAGCCAGACCCCGGCGCGTTTTGCCTCAGACGAAGGGGTGACCTGGAGTATTCAGCAGCAGTTGGAGAAAGCGGTACGTTTGCTCAACCTGAAAAGTCCCGCCAGTCTCGATGCTTTTGTACATTTGCAGGAAGGTAAAGCGCCTGAGGTTTTCATTTTTGACATCAACCTGCAGCCACAGATCACTTGCCACAGCCTTTGGGGCTTACAGCTTACAGCGGTAGGACAAACGCCAGCGGCATTTTTGGAGGAGGTCATAAACGGAGCACTGCAACGAACCAATACCGATAACCATAAAATACCAGCTGAAGCCAATGCCTCAGCTCAACCTATTCACAACCAGAACACTATGAATGAGGATACCACTCCTGCTAACTCTGAGCCCCTTGAGAATATAGGGCCAAAAGGCAAGAGAGCTGATACGTTGGCAGAACAGGTGAAAACAAAAGCTAAAATCTACCTGGAGGAAGCCTGGCAGTTCTTGAAGTCTCCCATTTTTCTGCGCAACTTTGCCGGTATCGTGCTTATGGTCTTTGGCTCCATTTACATCGTGCGCTGGTCACTCAAGATTTATACCCGTCACGGTGAGTCCATTCAGGTTCCCGACTACACGGGTATGGATATGCGGGACGCGATGCGCAAAGCTGAAAAACAAAACTTCAGCATTGTTGCCATTGATTCCTTTTTCGACAGCAACAAGCGCCCTAATACTATCTATCAACAGGACCCTATGCCTAATCAGCGGGCTAAGGAAGGCCGGACCATCTACGTGAGCAAATACCGGGCCCAGGCGGATTCCGTTCTGCTGCCTACGCTTGTGCGCGCAGGCTACAACTTTGAACAATACCGGACAAAGCTCAAGCGTATTGATGTGGAAGCCCGGATTAAGGAACGGATATTTGATAACAAACAAGAGGAAAACTCTGTGCTGCATTTCTTTCATAACGGGCTTAAGATCACAGATGACATGCTGCGCCGGGGAGTGAAAGTCCCGCGTGGCTCAACACTTGAGTTCGTGATTACTGAGCGTATTACCAACGAAGTAGCGCTGCCGGACCTGATTTGCAAGCGCTATGACGAAGCAAAGTTCCTGCTGACCACTTCCAACCTTACACTTGGACGAACCTCCGGAGCAGAAGGCGCAGAGGGCAGCGCTTATGTCTACCGGCAGGAGCCTGAATTTATTCCCGGTCAGATGGTCATCAAGGGCTCCTCTATTGACTTATACCTGACCACAACAAGGCCTGATGGCTGCCCTGAACCGGTGGATGCTTTACCGCAAGGGGAAGAAGATTTCAATTAATAATCATATGCATACCATGAACCTGACACGCATTTCTTTCTTCCTGGTGCTTATCGCCATTGTATTTTCTGCTTGTAAAAGTGAGCAGGAAGTCCAGTTTGAAGAACTCAAAAAACAGTACGATGAGGCGTATGCTTCATTGAAGTATTACCGCAGCAGCTTTGATCAGACCAAAGAGGAATACACTGCCCTGCGGGAGCAATATGACAGTCAGCCCAATAAAGTGGGTACAGACTCCCTGCATACGCTGCTTCGGGGCAACCACGACAAGCTGCTGGAAAAGCATGAGGCTTTCTTCAGGCAGGAGCGTGAAGTCCTGCAAAAGCACGAAGATATGCAGGAACGACTGAAAGTGGATGGATATCCGATAGAGAATCGTATTGCGGACGTTGAAGAAATGATTGGTGAAATCAAAAAGCTGACCAATGAGTACGAATACATAAATCAGGAGCACAACGTGATGATTGAAGAACAGCGTGGCATGCTCCAGACCATCAATACACCCAATCTGCCCACACGCCCTATCGAGCGTCAGTGATAAACGTGATAATATGCAGTTTTCCATACGGATCGCCCGCCGCTACCTGCTGGCTAAAAAATCAACCAACGCTATCAATATCATCACGGGTATTGCAGTGCTTGGTATTGCGGTGGGGTCCGCGGCGCTTATCCTGGTGCTTTCCGTATTTAATGGGTTTGAAGACCTGATCGCGACCATGTACAGCAACTTCAACCCGGATGTAAAAGTCACCCCTGCGCAGGGCAAGACCTTCACAGCAGATACGGTCATGCTGGAAGAGCTGCTGGCACTGGAAGAGGTCGCCGCTGTAACTACTTCGCTGGAGGAGGTCGCCTTCTTTGAATATAAAGACAATCAGGATTTCGGCACCCTCAAGGGAGTGGCCCCCAACTACGAGAAAGTAGTGGGGATTGACACTACCGTCCGGGAAGGTATATACCGGTTGAAAGACGGCGAAAAAGAATTTGCTATACTCGGCCTTGGCATGCGGGACAAACTCAACGTTAACGTCGGCGACCCCTTCACTGAGCTGGGCGTATACATGCCGCGGAGAAGCCAAAGCCGGGGAATGTTCAGCCGGCAGCTTCAGCCTTTCCGCCGCCGTTATATTTACCCTGGCGGCACCTTTGTCATTCAGCACGAGTTCAATAACGAATACGTGCTTGCTCCTATCAGCTTTGCACGTGGCCTGCTGGAAGCGGATGCCGGTGAGGTCAGCGCAGTTGAAATCCGCCTGCAGGAAGGTGTGGATTCCAGAGATGCAGTCACCCAAATCGCTACTTTGCTTGGCGAAGACTACGAGGTCAAAGACCGTTTTGAGCAGGAGGCGGCTTTCCTGAAACTGATGCAGATCGAGAAGTGGCTTAGCTACGCCATTGCCAGCCTGATGCTGCTTCTGGTTTCCTTCAATATGATCGGGGCGCTGTGGATGATCGTGCTGGAAAAGCAGCCGGATATTGCTATTCTCCGCTCTATGGGGGCGCTGAAAACGACTATCCGTGATATTTTTCTGGCCGAAGGTGTGCTGCTGAGCCTGCTGGGGCTGGGTATAGGTATCGTTTTGGCACTCGGGCTTTATGCCGCCCAAAAGTACATCGGCCTTATTACCGTGCCCGGCAACTTCATTGTCGAAGCTTATCCAATCAGCCTGCGTTTTACAGACTTTGTGACCGTTTCGATTACAGTAATCGCCATTGGTTTTCTGGCTGCTCTGCCGCCCGCGCTTCGTTCTATGCGTGTTTCGGCACTGATCCGGGAAGAATAAGCCGTCTTTCTGCAAGCCTTTTGGCCAAATCAGGTTTTCCTGCCAACCGAAGTGCAAGAATTTTGTCTTATGTTCGTTTCGGATTATTATTGAAACAACGAACCCATGAGGCAACTGTTACTACCCTTCGCCCTTCTCCTCTTTGGAGCACAATTCATTGCAGCACAAACCACCTACCACCGGGTACGCGTCGATCTGTCGCGCCACAGTATTCAGGAAGTGGGCGCACTCGGTCTGGAGACCGACCACGGCATTGTCCGCCCGGGCGCCTTCCTTGTGAATGATTTTTCGGAAAGGGAAGTGCAACTGCTGGAAGCCGCAGGCATTCCCTACCAAATTGCTATTGAAGATGTAGGTACTTATTATCAGCAGCAGCCTCAGCAAATCGGGTTCCGCAATGGCGATTGCACCACTGATGACCCCTTCGCAGATATCCCTACGCCCGAAAACTACGTGGACGGTACGATGGGCGGCTACTTTACCTACGATGAGATGCTTACCGAACTGGAGCGCATGCACGACCTCTTCCCTGAGCTCATCACGCCTGTCACCCCAATTGATTCTTTCACGACCTTTGAAGGGCGCCCCATCTACTGGCTCCGCGTCTCCGATAATGCCGCTATGGACGAGCCCAACGAGCCTAAAGTACTCTACACGGCGCTCCACCACGCCCGGGAGCCGAATAGCCTCTCTCAGTTGATTTTCTACATGTGGCACCTCCTGGAAAATTATCACTCCGACCCTCAGGTGCAGTTTCTGCTCAACAATACCGCCATGTACTTCATCCCCTGCCTCAATCCGGATGGCTACGTGTACAATGAGCAGATTATGCCACAGGGCGGCGGGCTATGGCGTAAAAACCGCCGTCCCTTTGATGGTAATGTGTTCGGAGTAGACCTCAACCGCAACTATGGCTTCGAGTGGGGGTTTGACAACAGCGGCTCCTCCTCTGACCCTAACAGTCAGGTATTCCGGGGGGATGCACCTTTCTCCGAACCTGAAACGCAAGCAGCAAAAGCCTTCTGTGAGCTGCATAACTTCAAAATTATACTGAACTACCACACCTTTGGCAACCTCCTTATCCACCCCTGGGGCTATAACGATGTACCCACAAGTGAGGATGCCCTTTTCAAAGGCATGGGCAATGTGATGAACCGCTTCAACGACTTCAGGCTGGGCACCGGCACCGAAACCGTGGGCTACGTGGTCAACGGGGGCAGTGACGACTGGATGTACGGCGAGATGGAGACCAAGGACAAGGCCTATTCCTACACCCCGGAAGTCGGCCCCGGCACCTTCGGCTTCTG
Organism: uncultured Phaeodactylibacter sp.; assembly: GCA_964572415.1. Classification (GTDB taxonomy): domain Bacteria; phylum Bacteroidota; class Bacteroidia; order Chitinophagales; family Saprospiraceae; genus Phaeodactylibacter. The sequence continues at coordinate 5,800 of CAZNHN010000174.1, read as the reverse complement.
GCCACCGGCTTCGGCCATTGACCGGCTGAATAAGGGCGTACTATGGCAAAACCTGGCTATGGCCAACCTGGTCCATTATTATCTGGAAGTCCGGGACGAAACCCCGGAAACCCTTAGTGAACTACAGGGTACGATCCCACTGGAAATACAGCGGTTTGGGCTGGAAGACGGCAGCGCCACGCTAAGCGTGACCGCAGGCAGCTCTAATGTAGTGGTGGCCTCGGCTCCGCAGACACTCACGCTTAACCTGCTGGAAAGTACGGGGTACAGCTTTGACTACATGGTGATGCCGGGATCGGCGATCATTGAAGAGGTGCGCTTTGCCATCGCACTGGATTATGGCGGTTACATTTACCGCGACACCCTGGAAAAGGTTTACCTCAACGGCGAAACCAACACGGTTTTCGCAGACCCTATGGACAGCCCCTCCAACTGGGTGGCCAATGGCTCCTGGGCACTGACGACTGAGGCTTTTGTCTCTGCACCGAATTCATTCACCGACAGCCCTTTCAGCAATTACCCTGCCGGAACAACCAACCTGCTGACGCTGAATGGAGCTTTACAGCTCAACGAGGAAGCCGGCAAAGCCTTCCTGCGCTTTCAGGCCCGATGGGCAACCGAAGAAGACTATGACTACGCTCAGGTGCAGCTTTCCACTGATGCCGGCAATAGCTGGACCCCACTCTGCGGCCGCTATACCGTGACCGGCAACGGGGGCTTTCAACCCGCAGAGCCGCTTTATCAGGGCATTCAAAATGAGTGGGTACAGGAAGAAATTGACCTGACCGAATACCTCGGCGAGTCGGTTTCCATTCGCTTTCTGATGGCCTCTGACAACTTCATACAGCTCGATGGCTTTTATGTGGATGACCTGGAAGTGGTTACGTTGGACTCCATCATGGTCAATGCCACGGACTTCCAACCCATAGCAGCTTCGTTGCGCGCCTTTCCTAACCCGGTGCAGGAAGAGCTGACGGTGCAAGTGGAGGGCCTGTCAGAAGTCCGAAACTCACAGCTGGTACTCCGCAATGCCCTTGGGCAAACCGTATACCGCAGGGCGCTCCCTCCTGCACAAAAGCATACCCTTGCTTTGGACATGAAGCCTTACGAAACCGGGCTCTACATCCTTTCATTGGAGTCTGGAAACACCGTACTTCAAAGACAGAAAATCATCAAATAGAAGGAACTGTTCCTTTGCGATAGAGGGACTTAGAACTTGAGCCACTAATGATTTTAAGGTCCGGCGAAAACAGGGACCTGAAAATTTCCAGGTATACCTTTAACGGGAATGAGTAGGCTCTGGTCGGGCCTATTCTGCTTTTTGAAAATTATGCTTTCCTGTAATGGTACGCCCATCTGGCTCCATGGCTGTAAAGGATAGGGTATGCACGCCTGGCTTAAGATGACCCGGGAGTGGGGCTTTCCACAGATGGGCACAATCCCTGGCTTTCATCCAATGCGTATATTCTTCCGGGTACTGCTCCAGCATGTGCAGAACGAGTGGGTCTTTTCCCACTGTACGCTTCATAGGCACAGGTACGCCATCATCAACCTGACAGGTGACCGCTGCTTCGTAGCTGGCTGCGTAAATATTTGCAATGATCTCCTGGCCATCCGTGCAGATAGCTAGCGGTCCTGATATGGGCGACCGAACTCCCACCTGCTCATGCGCGGGCTGACCTGCCGCCTGAAAGCGATAGGTGTAAGCTGCCCCATCGAAATCGAAAATCCAGAAGCCATTGGGTGTACCATCCATGCCCAGGCGAACGGGCAACCCCGTCCAGTCTCTGGGGCCCTTCCACCATGCCCCGCAAGCTGCACCACATACCAGATGCTGAAAGGTGCCCTCTCCAGACCAGCCACCTTCGCGCAAATCAACATGCTCTACAAAGTGGGTATGTGCAGCCAGCGCCAGCACTTGCCTGCGGTGGTCCAGAATATCAAACAGATCGTCCCGGTTTTGAATATTGCGGTAGGTATCGGCGGGCAGGATATCAGTGTAGATAGGAATATGCATGAGCAGCACCACCAGTTTTTCCTCAGGGACGGTTTCCAGGTCATTACGGAGCCATCGGAGTTGTTGCGGGGAGAGGTAACCCTGGGTAATACCGAAGGTGTCATACTCGGTGTCCCAGCCGGTATAGCCGATATCATCGAGCACCACAAAGTGTACCTGTCCGTAGTCGAAGGCATAGTAGGTCGGCACAAAGTAGCGCTGAAAGGTCTCCCGGCTAAATGCCGGGTCCGAAGCCCGCAGGTTGATATCGTGGTTGCCGCAGACCGTGTAGTAAGGCTTTCCAATCCCGGCAAGGGCGTCCCGGATCTCCGGATAGAGAGCAAGCCCGTCCCAGGCAATGTCCCCCAGCGGCACAAAAAAGTCCATGGGCTGATGGAGGAGGTGCTTTACCATAAGCTGCCGGAAAAACCCTACTTCCTCCTCCGTCTTAGGCTGAATATCGCCAAAAAAGACCGCCCGGAACTGCTCCTGCCGCCGGCCCGGCAGCAATTCAAAATCAATGGTTTCGGGCAGGGGTGCAGGTTCGAAGCCCTCGTATTCCAGCTCGGCATTATTGGGGCTGCCCTCTGGCCGGATAAAATGAAAAAACTGTGGCTGATTGTGGGCATTGAGCGGCAGCTCGTACCCGGCGGGCTTGGTGATGAAAATGACACCTTCAGCTTTGGGTCTTGGCAGGGTGTAATACCCATCTGCATCCGTTTGCACGACCATTTTACCGTCGGAAACGCTTACGTTGGCGATGCCTTTTTGAAGATCGTTTTGCTGTACATATACCCTGCCCGTTATGGTCGCTTGCTCCATGTTCTGATGTTTCGGTATTGGTCAGGGCAACGCAAAGATGGGTATTAAGTTGAGACTTGTGGCTATCATGGCAATGATTTTGGCAACGGGAATGAAACACGATTCCTCCTGAAGTGTTAACTGATTTTGTAATTTCCCTTCTAAAACCAGAATATGCCGGCACGCATTTTATCCATCCCCTTTGTACTCGGGGCCATTCTGTTTCTGTTTCTGGCCTGGGAAGCCCATTCCAGCTACAGTATTTACGTCGTGCCCTTTGTGATTGCGCTGGCCTTTATCTACATCCTGAGCCCACAGATCAACTGGTGGTGGTGGACCCGCCGGCCACCGGATATGCCCCCCAAGCTGCGTGGGTTGCTAGAACGCCATCTGCCTTATTATCAACACCTGGCTGATCCTGAAAAGCTGCGCTTCCGCCGCCGGGTACGCCTGTACATGGAAGCCAATGACTTTATGGCAAAAGGCATGGATGAGGTCACAGAAGACCTCAAGGCTGTGGCTGCCATCTGTGCGGTACAGCTCACCTTCGGCCGCAAAGACTTCTTATTGTCAAAATTTGAGCACCTCATCTTTTTCCCGCAGCCTTTCCCCTCTCCGCAATACCCCAAAAACTACCACGCTTCCGAAATCTACGAAGAAGACGGTGCCATACTCTTCTCCGCTGAGCAGCTGATGAAAGGCTTTCTGGAGCCCCACAATTTTTACAACATCGGGCTGCACGAGTACGCTAAAGTCTTCGAGCGCTCCTACCCGGAGCTCGACTTTCCGCCTCTGACCGAAGACCACTGGCTCGAGCTACAGCAAATCAGCGGCTTTAGCCAGGCCTGGATACAGCAATGGATCAACCTAGACCCCATTCCGCTCCGCCCGGTAAGCATAGCCCACTTCTTTACCTGGCCTGCCGCTTTTCAGGCACAGTTGCCGGAGCTTTATGCAGCTTATGCCCGGTTGTTTAATCAGTCGCCGGGGAAGGCAGGCACGCCGGTGCTGGGGGAGTTGGTGTGAAGGATGGGGGGCTGTACCTCTTTTGTCCAGGTAGATCCGGTGCAGTAGTATGCAGCGCGCACAATGGATTGGTGCAAGTGATGAAGCGTTAATGTGAACGGGTAAAATCAGGTCTTTGAGTAGGTGGAGGTAGCACAAGGGCAATAAACGCCCTTTTGCTACAAACAAGGGTGAAAAAAACCTATATTTGCCCTTGTTTTTAAAACGGGTGTAAAAAACGCCCTCGTTATAAAATACATGGATATGGCATATAGCCCTGACCTACCGTACAACGAACTGCCGCTCTTACCGCCCAAAGCGGAAATAGAAACTACAGTCATTCTCAAAAAAACCATTACTGCCAGCCGTGCTCTTTCAGAGCTGAAAGGTGCCATTACTAAGTTACCCAACACTACCCTTTTTATAGATACCATTCAATTGCAAGAGGCGCAGGCCAGTTCGGCTATAGAAAACATCATCACCACCCATGACGAGTTATTCAAGCAATCCATAGCCGATAAAAAAACAGACAATCCGGCTATAAAAGAAGTATTGCATTACAAAAATGCCTTGTGGTATGGGCTGGAAGTAATGAAACGAAAGCCCCTGCTCACCACCAACTTGTTTATCAAGCTGGTGCAGGTGATCAAAGAAAATAATGCCGGCATTCGCAATGCACCCGGCACCCAGCTGAAAAATCCGGCTAACGGCATGGTGGTTTACACCCCACCAGAAGGCGAAGAGGTGATCCGGCAAAAACTTAAAAACCTGGAAGATTTTATTCATGCCGAAGATGAGATAGACCCGTTGGTAAAAATGGCTATCATCCATTATCAGTTTGAAGCTATTCACCCGTTTTTTGACGGCAATGGCCGGGTGGGAAGAATTATTCTTTTGCTCTACTTGAAATTAACCGGCTTGCTGGATTTACCGGCCCTGTTCCTCAGTGGTTATATCATGGAAAACAAAGCGGCCTATTATGAAAAGCTTCGAGCGGTAACCGAACAAAGTGAATGGCAGGGCTGGATTCTCTACATGCTTGACATGGTAGAAACCACTGCAAAAAAAGACCGCCAACGTATTGCGCAGATTGAAACGCTAATGAGTGAAATGGGTGCTGAAATACACGCCAAACTTCCTAAAGTGTACTCCAAAGACCTAATGGAAGTACTGTTTAGGTTACCCTATACCAAGAGACAATTTTTGGAAAAAGCGGGTTTGGGGAATTTAAAAACGGCAGGTAACTATTTAAAAGAACTAGAAAAAGCGGGATTTCTAAAGAGCGAACAAGTAGGTAAAGAGAAATTGTATTTGAACTATCAGTTATTGGAAATACTTAAAAGATGATGCAGGGGATTTAGGATAAATGATTTCAAAAGGGAGTATCCAATTGCCAAGCATACAAGCATGTTAGCTGGTCGCTATGGCAACTACTCAAACTAAACCCGGTCAATGAGTTTGCCTATTTTGACCCTGAAGAGATTTAATGAACGTGTCTCTTTATTTGCGTTGCAGAGCACGCAAAAGATGGTATTAAGATTCGATATCGACCGTTGTAAAAAACCTTAGTATTTGCCCACGTATCAGAGCCGACGAACCACCACTACTTCGTCCGCACTCATTTCCAGCTTCAACAATGCGCTATCCTGAGCCACCCCATCCACCTGACAGCCGTTGAGAAACGGCGTTTGCACAACCAGTGGCTTTCCAAATTTGCTCTCTATTTCGATGCGCTCCACTTGCCCGTTTTTCACCTGGCCGGCGATGACGAAGCCGCCTGCTGTGTGCAAGCCTTCAAACTCAAAATCCCGCCACCTCACCGGCAGGTACGGGAGGATATGCAGGACGGAATCCCGCTGCTGGAAAAACAGGTTATGCAGGGCATCAAGCACCCCAAAGCCGCCGTCCAGCTGCATGACTTCGTTATGAGGTGCCATGAAATCCACGTTATTCCAATCTATGGGTTGGGAGGCATCAGCGCGCAGATCAGGCCCAATA
>CAZNHN010000173.1:6724-12814 GCA_964572415.1 uncultured Phaeodactylibacter sp. | reverse complement strand
ATCAGTATTGTCCACCAGGATGTCCGGGCGGGTGCCGTTGAGCAAGGGATCAGTATTCATGAGGTCCACGATCTTCTGATGGTCGACTTCCTGCACGGTTTTTTGCCCTTCAATCGCGAGCTGCGCAGCAATAGCCGTGACCTGCCCCATCACCATGAAAACCGGTTCCATCCGGATAGAGCCATAGGCGATGTGGGAAGCAGACAGGGCAACCGGAACCAGCAGGTTGGTACATTCAGAGGCTTTCGGAGTCAGTGCGGAATAGCCGATGGGGAAGGGCGGAAAACCACCGACTTCCACATTGCCTTCATTCTTGACCATCGCCTTGCCATCTTTGTGGATGACTACGCGATCACAATTGTGGGAGTCCATGGTGTAGGCGGCCAGCCCGATAGCATCCTGAACGACTTCATCCCCCAGGCAGTGGTGTTCAGTCATAACTGTTTCTCCAATCATACGTCGCGCTTCACGCACGTACATCTGATGGGGGAAATTTCCGTTATCGGTAAACTCATCCTTGGCCCAGCCCCAGGTATTCAGGTCGTCCTGTACGCGTTTGGGTACACGTGGGTCAGTTGCTAAAAAGTAGCACAGGCCTTTGATGTAGTCCTCGTGGTCTTGCCGGATGGCTTCGCGCTCTTCGTAGGAGGCTTCGGGGTAGTCCCAGTTGGCACCGATATGGTCTGTGGAGAAAGCCCCCCGGTTGTTGATGTCGGTTTTGTGGTTGGGCATACGGTTGATGATGAAATAGGTGCCGGCATCGTGCCGCTTTTTCCCTTTAGCTTCTCTCGATTCCAAAAGGCGAAGCAGCAGTGCGTATTTTTCCGGATCGTATCCTTCCGGTCGGGTCTCGGAAAAGGGCACCTGATTGTCGGGATCGTCCGACCAGCAGAGGCGGAAGTTATACGCCTGTACTTTTTTATCGCCGGTGCCATCGGGAGACAGGGGCTCGTCATTAATGCCCCAAAGCAGCCCGCTTGTGGAGTCGCCAGGCACTACATAAGGATCAATGCCATCCTCGAACTGATGATATTTACGGAGTTGAACGCCATTCAGGGTCTCGTTGTAGGTGCTGTTGGCTTCTCTGCCAATAGTGTAGGAAACGCCCGCTGCTGCCAGTAGGTCACCCTCGTAGGTACAGTCAATGAATATCTTGGCGGAAACCTGCTTGCTTGCGCCACCGGCTGTCAGATCCTCCACGGTGATTCGTTGGATATTTGTCCCTTCTTTTTCAGCAGATTGCAGGCGGTGCTGCCGCCATACGCCCACTTCCACCTCAGCGATATATTCTTCAAAGGTTTTTTCAGCCAAAGAAGGCTCAAAGGTCCAGGCTTCAAAGATGCCGTAGTGGTCGCCCAGACGGCGGTAAAAATCACGGCTCAGACCGGTGACGGCATGTTTGTTGCCAATATCCGTAGAGCCCAGACCGGAGGAGGAAAGGCCTCCCAAATGAGTGCCGGGCTCAATGAGCAGGGTTTTGAGTCCGAGTTTGCCGGCAGCATGAGCGGCAATCACCCCGGCAGAAGTACCGCCGTAAATGCAGACGTCATATTCCGGAGGTTCAACGGTAGGCTCATTGCTACAGCTAAAGAGCAGCAGTCCCATAATTGGGATCAGAAGAAGGAGTCGGTTCATCGCAATGGTTTTTTCTACTATCAAGTGGATTGCCTGCGGGGCTTGTAACCTGAATAGCTGTAATTTACGGTTACCCTTTTGAGTTAGAATTAACCTGTAAAAAAGATCTATGCATAAAATAGGTATCGTCGGTGCCGGGGCAGTCGCCGACCTGCATGCGCAAGCCATTGCCTCCCTGCCCAATGCGCAGCTTACGGGCTGCTGCGATGGGGGCTCCGGACGTGCTAAAGTGTTAGCAGATCAATATGGCGCTATTGCCTTTTCCAATTACCGGGCACTGATTGAATCGCCGGAAGTTGATGTGGTGCTCATTGCCACCCCCAGCGGGCTTCACCTGCAACCAGCTATTTTGGCGGCAGAGGAGGGCAAGCCGGTTCTCTGTGAGAAGCCACTCGAAATCACCACCAACCGGATTGATGAGATGATTGCGGCTCATGATAGGGCAGGTACCATTCTAGGCTGTATTTTTAACTACCGGTATGATGCGGTTGTTGGGCAAATCCGGCAGGCTTTATCACAGCAACGCCTGGGTAAAGTTACCTACGCAGCCGTCCGGGTACCCTGGTGGCGCGATGAGGCTTACTATGCCGGTTCCTGGAAGGGCACGCAGGCTCTCGATGGTGGTGGCGCGTTGATGAATCAGTCTATCCACATGGTCGACCTGCTGCAGCATTTGATGGGCCCGGTGCAGTCCTTGTTCGCCTACACCGATACCCTCGCGCACGACGTTGAGGTGGAAGATACGGCCGTAGTGGCCTTGCGCTTCGCTAATGGCGCATTAGGGCAAATTTACGGCAGTACCGCTGCCTATCCCGGGCAGCCCCGCCAACTAGACCTTATGGGGACTAATGGTACCATTCAACAGGTGGAAGACAGCTTATCAGTCTGGGCTTTCGCCGAAGCTTTACCGGAGGACGAAGCTGTCCGCTCTAACTTTGGTCAGGCCGGCACAAGTGGGGCTGCCGACCCGATGGCCATCCAATACGCGAATCATGCCCGCTGCATCGCTGAGTTTTTGACGGCTCTGGAAACAGGAACACCTTTTTCGGTTGATGGAAGGGAAGCCCGGAAGTCTGTGGAAATTTTGGAAGCGGTTTACCGGTCTCAGGCGGAAAATAAGCCGGTTCAGCTTTAGAGATATGTCAGGACTTTGCCCTTAGGACTGCATCTGTCAATCTGTTGCATAATCGGAAAAAGCTCTGAGCTCAGAAGAGAGAAAGCCGATAACAATATTTTTTCTTGGAACGCCTTGATCCTCTAACATTTTCGCAACGTCCCATTCTGTCATATTCTGTTGCACCCACACTTTGTCACCTATTATGTCAAAGTGCAAGGGACAGTCATGTACATAACGGTCCTCATCCCACCCAAGGGTGAGCACCTGATAATGGCGATTTTCTTTATCAACTATGAGTTGGTTGCCTCCTTTAATATTGGCGTATTTTATGGCAGCATATTTTTTTAGAATAGTCAGGATAGCGGATTCGTATTTTACTATTTTATCCATAAATCTATGTTTTGGAGTTTTTCACAGATTCTTATACATGCGAAAGATCAGTGAGATATATGAGTTGAAGAAGAACTTGAAATGCGCTAACTTGGTTTAAGATATTGGCAACGATCAAAAAAAATGAGAATGGTAGCTGATGAAAAGATAAGAAAAGAAATTAAGGATAGGGTAGAAAAAATATCTTCGGATAAGCTCAATAGCCTACTTGAATATGTAAAGGCATTGGAATTGCCGGAAAAGGAAACAGATAATAGGGTTCTCAGGTATTTTGGTGTTTGGAGCGATATAGATGAAGACCTGTTTGAGGAGTTCACGGAACGTCTTCCGGAAAAGAGATTACAGGAATCAAAAGAGAATCTCTGAGAATGGAAGAATCAATACTAGATACAGATACGCTATCCTATTTTTTGAAGGGGGATGAAACTGTTGCAAAAAAGATAATCCAGTATTTAGAGCAATATGAAAAACTGTTGATTTCAATAATTACATACTATGAAATCAGCAGTGGTCTGGAATATAAGAAGGCTGATAAACAGCTTTTGAAGTTTAAAGCATTTGTAAACGAGAACTGTGAGGTCATAAACTTAACCGAAAAATCGGTTGAAATATCATCTTTCGAGTATGGTGAACTTAGGAGAAACGGTGAAACAATAGGTACATCTGATTTACTGATAGCCGGGATAGCGATCGAAAAAGGATTGACTCTAATCACCAATAATATGAAGCACTATGTACCGATAAATAGGCTCAAAATATCAAACTGGAAAGGTTAAGAGCATGACAACTAGGTTTTTAGAAAAAACTTGACCGCTCCGCTATTTTCGTCCGATTTTCTAGAGCCTTTAGCTGCAGAAGTAGCATTTTGCCGCCCACCTCCTTATTTTCCGGATTATGAAAATCAATTGGAAATACGCGATTGGAGAGCTGTTGATTGTTACGGTGGGTATTCTTATTGCCTTTGGGCTCAACAACTGGGCACAGGGTAAACTGGAAGACCGCAAGCAAACTGTCTATCTGAAAAGCCTCTCTGACGATTTATCGGCCGACCTCGAGGTTTTGAAGGATAATCTTGCGTTTGTTAAACGCAACCAACAAAAAGCGCGGAGCATAATTGGTCATTTCCACCGTACCTTGCCCGGTCGGGATTCTGTCCCCTTCAAAATCTTCAGCGAGTTGTTGGGGATGCCTACTTTTCTTCCCCACGATGCCACTTATCAAACCCTGAATAGCTCCGGAGATTTCCGGCTGGTGGAAGATATGGAGTTGAAAAACCAGATCGTAGATCACTACAGCCGGTATAATGAAATTTTCATGGAGGATGACCAGACTAAGGCATTTCTTAGGGACCATGTCTCCGATTTTTTCATGAACGAAGCCAGTTTTGAAGCTATACACCTACAGGCTGATGAGTTGTTAAACGACCATCGGCTACGTAATATCGTTTATGCCTGGTTTGGTATTTACAAGATACAGACCCAAATTCTGGAGCGAAATATAGAGCGTACCGAAGCCTTGATCAATGCTATTGAGGCGATTTAGATTTATTACTATTCCGGCCGCAGCACCACCTCATAAAGCCCCACCTCCGACCAACCTGCCTCCGTAATGGCCTTGTAATAAATATTGAAGGACTCCCGGTCGCGGTGCCATCTCCACTGCCCAAGCGGCGTGTGTACCGGATAGTTGTCGATTTGCTCCAGCATGACAGCGGTTTCCTCCAGCCCGTCGTAAATCTGCCGTTGCAATTTCGGGGTGCGATATTCCGGGCCCTTGCACCAGAGCCGGTAACCAAAGACCGCCTGCGCTGCGCCCCTCCTTTCTTTGGTAACAATTAGGGTACGGTTGAAGGTATGGTAGAGCTGTTGTGCGGCGGCGGTATCGGGAATGAGCGGCAGCGCTTTTTCCACCCTTTTCAGGGCCTCTTCAGCCAGCCGAATGCTGTACGCTTTTTCCGTAAGGATATCCTGATAGTATTCGTGAGTGAGCGCTTCATTTGGCGAAAGCCATGCGCTGTCTACTACCCAGGAGAGGTCTTTCCGCATGCCGGCGGTATCGGTTTTGTAGGCGGGGAAGGACAGGGCGTTAAGGATGTCTTTGTAATGGTGAAGCCGCTTGTTGACGTCATGCCCAATCCAGGTGTACTGATCATCCGGCGCAAACCATTCTCCGGTGGTGTGGGTCTGATAATGCCCTTTTCGGTGGTAATTGAGGCGGGAGTGGTTGGCGGTGTGGGTGCCCAGGGTGTAAAAGGTGGAGAGGACGATGGACAGGGCGCTGTCAAAGGCGGGCTTAAGCAGTGGGGCTACTTCGGCTCCGTAAGTTTGGGTGATAAATGCGGTGGTCAGACTGTCGGTATCTTTGTTGAGATTTTGTGCCAATTGGGAAAGGACAAACAGATTGAGTTCGCCCGGCGTGCCCACGGCTGCTGTTTCTTCAAAACGGTCGGTACGGGCACAGTAGCCCACTACGTTTTCAAACTGCGCATAGTGCCGGAAAGCATCAGCGAAATAGTGGGAAAAAGTATTGGCAATCAGGTTTTCCCCGGCGTATTCCATACCGCAGTCGTATTCAATGACAACCGGAAAGGGAATATCCGTGACGTAATCCTGGTAAGGATAGGTCAGGAACCAGTCATGAGGCGTCATTTTGATCATGACAGTGATGTCGTCGCGTTTGATCTGCTTCAAAGCATTTAGAATGATTTCGCGCTCAAACTGATTGTAAATGAAGGTGCGGATGGTCAGCTTAAGCCCGCGCTGATCTATGAAGTAGCCGCCCAGGGAGTCGACCAGGGCCGCCAGCTTTTCGCTCTTGGTTTTCAGCTTTTCAGAATGCTGATAGATGACGTAACTGCCGGTTTCGATGAAGGTCAGTACGATCCCATCCAGGTTTGGGGACAGGTCGAGCAGGCTGTCATAATCCTGGTATACCCACTGCCAGAATTT
>CAZNHN010000173.1:0-6714 GCA_964572415.1 uncultured Phaeodactylibacter sp. | reverse complement strand
CGTCGAGGTTCAGTTGTTGCTGCAGCCCGCCCTCAAATTTGGTAGTGTGATGAGTGAAGTCTTCATTGGCCTGTGCCTCCACCTTGAAGCGGTCGGGGTAGTAATCCAGGGGATAAAAAGCGTGGTCCCAAACGTAGACATTTTCAATGCCGCGTTTGTGTGCCGCATCAATGAAAAAGTTGGTGGCTTCCCGGTTTTCCGGCTTGCGAAAGTCCTTCAGGTCATGCACCAACTGATAGTGTGACAGTTCGATGTGGTTGATGCCATATTCTACGGCTTTGTCCAGGGTCTTCAGCACGTTCTCCCGGTGAGAAGAAAGGATGTTCCAGCCCCGGTAAGAGAAGCGCTCCCCGGACTGCCCGTTTTCCGGGGCGGGCCGACAGCTTTGGAGCAGGGTTAGAGCCAGTATTATCAAGCTAAAGAACAGGATTCTTGGACTCATTGCTTTTTCTTTTGAGCCATGCGTTGTTTTAGGGTGGCTGGGTCGTAGGCGCCTACACTATCCGCCCAGGTTTGGTACTGCCGGGCCATAGCTTCCACTTTTTCAGGGTGTTCTGTGGCGAGATTATTGATTTCTGTGGGGTCCGACGGGAGGTGGTAGAGTTCCCATTCCCCTTTTGAGTCTTGTCCGGGCAGCCGGCGGGCGGAGACAAGCTTCCAGTCGCCGTCCCGGACTGCCCGGTTGAACTGATGCTCCCAGAACAGGATTCTGCCGGAGTTATCTGGTATGCCTTTGAGTACTTTGGACAGGGAGTGCCCGGCAGTGGGCGTAATGTTGCGCTGACCAATCTGAGTAGGGTAGGGAGCCTCTGCGATATTCGCTAAGGTTGGCAACACATCAATAATATGCCCCACGGAAGTCCGGTCGATTTGACCTGCTTGTATCTGCTCCGGCCAGTGCGCAATAAATGGCGTGCGCATTCCACCCTCATGGAGATAAGATTTAAACAAACGATAAGGGGTATTACTGACATTCGCCCAAGGCAATTCATAGGCTGGGAAGGAAAAGGGGCCACCAGCCTCCCCGTCATTTGGGTAGGTGATCCACGGGCCCAGGGGGTCTTCCTGACAGGCGCCGTTATCGCTGAGGAAAAGTATTAGGGTGTTGTTGAGCTGGCCGTTTTCGCGTAATGCCTGCACTACTTTCCCTACGCCGAGGTCGAGCCGGTGCATCACAGCCGCGTAGAGTTCCATTTTGTCTGACCATTCACTTCGGGCGGCTCTGGAAAGGGTATCCCAGTCCGGAACGGTAGGGTAGGGCTCGGTCAGTTCCACCTCTGACCCAATGACCCCCAATTCCTGCATCTTTTTTAGCCGGTTTTCGCGGATCGGCGCCCAGCCATCATCGTAAACGCCATCGTATAAATCCCGGTCTTCCGAACGTACGTGCAGGGGCCAGTGGGGGGCATTGTAAGCCAGGTACATGAAAAAAGGTTTTGCCCTGTCGTGTCTTTGGATGAAAGCCGCTGCGGTATCTGAAAACGTATCTGTGGCGAAGAAGTCGGGTGAAGTCCGGTACGTGCTGCCGTTGTACCGCATTCCCAGCGTATCCTGGTTTTTCGCCCAGGGCCAGTCATTGAAGTAGCTCATCGCGCCCTCAATGAGCGTGAGGTACTGATCGAAGCCCTTATTGCCGGGCCAAAAAGGTTCGGTATTGCCGACGTGCCATTTGCCAACCTGATAGGTGGCGTATCCCTGTCGTTGAAGCACTTCGGCTATAGTCGTGGCATTTTCGTTGATTCGCCCAGAGTAGCTTGGCAGCCCTTTATCCTGGTTTTGATGCCCCATGCCCGCCTGATGCGGGTACAATCCGGTAAGGAGGGCAGCACGGGTAGGGCAGCAACGGGCGGCATTGTAAAATTGGGTAAGCCGCAGCCCGTTGTAAGCCAGGCTGTCGATATTTGGGGTGGCGATCTCACTACCGAAGCAACTGAGGTCGGAATACCCCATGTCATCCACCAGGATGAGCAGGATGTTGGGGGGAGAGGTTACCGTTTCTGTTGCCGGTGTGCAGGCATTTAGCAACAGCAAAATACTGCTGAATGCAAAAAGCCGATTTGATCTTCGAAGTTTTTCATCCATGAATTTTAGTAGTTTTGATCAGGGCAACCCAGTTACTTTGACGGTGATACGACCCTTTTTCTTTTTGAAGGCTTGTGACTGCATGCGGACTTCAATGCGTTTGAGGTTAGGTACGACCTTGTCCAGTTTGGAGGGCGGCGGGTCGAGCGCTACCACCGCCAGTTCAAAATCCGCCGGCGCCGTCACTTCGAGCTGAATCTGTTTCCCATCAATGGTGAGGGTGGCGGTCTGATCCTCCAGTCGCACTTGGGCATCGGTTATCCATTGCCAGGTGAGCGATTGGGTTTTTTCGGAAAGTTCCACTTCATCCTGAATGAGCAGTTCTGAGTCACTTATCTTTTTGAAAGTCCGGATTGCACGCTTAAGTTGGTTGCCGTACAAGGGGGACAGGTCAAAGGCTACCTCAGGGTTTTCAGCATTAAGGTCAGAATAGTGAACCACTGCCCGCCCTTTGGCCTGATGCTTATCGCCATTGATGGTCAGGGTACTATGCCCGAAGTTATTCTTGGTCAGAAGTTCCCAGCGGGGAGAGTTCTGTGCCCGGTTCCAGAGTGCATCCACCCCAATGGTACGCTCCAACTCGTAGTAGTCCTGATTGCCCAGGTCAATGGCAAAGCGGGTTTTTTGCCACTCCAGGATGAAAGAGCCGGCATCCATATTGGCGTGGTTGTCATTGGCACTGCCGCCCTTGGCAGCCAGGTATAGTCCATCGGGCTGCTCCGGGGCAAAAACCACCAGAGGCGCATCGCCTTCCGCGAGCCATACGGGCTCGCGCTTGATTTCGGGCGTATCTTCGGACAGGCGCAACAGATTCAGCAGATAAAGCGTGGAAAACCGCCCTTTGGATTGCTGCTTAGGCGGGGGAAGGCTTTCGATCGCCTGCTTCAGGGCCTGCTGTGGTGGGCGAAAACCCTTGCGCTGCCCGAACCAGCTCAGGAGTCCGATGTGCTTCAAGCTATGATATCCCCTCGTACTGGAATCGAAGTAGTTGTAATAATCTCCGGATGGCCCGGCGGTCATCTCACTAAACGCCGCACTTCGGGCGACGCCCGGCACTTCCAGAAATTCAAATCCGGTGTCCAGAGCCGATTCAAAAGCCGAAATCGTCAGCGTCAGGTAATTGGTGGCGTAAAACCAGTAACCCGGGCCTTCATTGTAGGCGCCATCGGGCTGATAGGGCAGGAGACCGAGGGGAAAACGCCGGACGGTCCTGTCCAGAACAAAGGAAGCCAGGTCCGGTTCTTCCTCGAAGATGGCCAGTGCCGCGATAGCCAGCCCCCCGTGGCAGACCAGGTTCCAGTTGTGCTCGGAGACCCACCACCAATTTTCCCAGGTGATCCCAATGCTGGGCTTGATGGCTTTTTCCAGGAGAGCCTTTTTAGATACCTCCACGATATCCGTAGCCATATCTCCTCCGCACCAGTCTATCGCCAAACCAACCGCGGTGGCCATCTCGGCAGCATCCAGAAAGTGGCTGGGGTTCCAGTCGGGGAAGTGGGCTACGGTCAGGAGTTCGGCTTCCAACCGGTGCAGGTATTTCGGTTGCTGTTCCATACGGTAAGTCATGGCGAGCGCAAGCATACGTTGGAGCGCCTCCCGGGAGACACTGAGCAGCCTTCTTCCTCGTTTCTGATAGGTCAGTGGCGGCAGCTGAAGGCTGTAATCTGCGTAAGCCTTGATGTGTTGGTAGAGTTGCTGAATGTTGGCATCGGTTTTTAACTTTTCAGCGAGCAACTGCTCTGTTTTATTATCGAAAATAAGCCGGGGCGCCTGAGGTTGGCGGTGTTCCCGCAGCCATTCTTTGCTTATGGATTCCTCGGTCACTACCTGTCCGTGAACGGTTGTGGTGCAAAGGCTTAGTACCAGCAACAAGCCGATACTGCAAAGGCAGGGGGAATGTTGTTTTGCAGCTTTGTGCATCATCATTGGTAGAACTTCGCTTTACTAAATATTTTGGTTTTTGAACTTCGGAACGTGCTTCCGGATGACCTCCATTTTGTACTCCGGGTCTTCATCGTAAAAGCCGTAGTAATAGGCACCTAGCAGGCGGTCGTTTTCTTCCACTGCAGGCGCTGAACCTTTAGAGGTCTCGGGTGGGGAGTCAGCGGTTGCTTCGCAGCTTTGCAAAAACAGGGTAACAATAAATAGGAAAATCACTGGGAGACTGTACTTCCTCATTATTTTGGATTCGTTCGTTTAGTAAACCTAAATAGAGGTTTCCCAAAGTTTATGTTGTCACCAGATTCGAGTTTGGGAAGGGTTGCTTTTACCCTTTACCGATTTACAGAAAAAGTAGCTTCCAACCCGCTAAAGCTCTGAAAAGGGCCCGCAATTCTAAATTGCTCAGAGCTATAGGAGCCAAAATAATCGGGTAACTGCTCTTGCAATTCAAATTTTGGCAACGCTTTAGCCGTCTTAAGATTTAGCGATCCATCTTTGAGGCTAAGTTCCAAGTCCCATTCTTCGTTGCCGGTACCCCAGTTTTGGCGGATGAAACCACCGGTGTCCATGCCCGTAAACAGGTTATTTCGTCCGGTATTACTCTGGCTTTCCCGGGAGGGCAGCTCATGGTTATGGTAAAATATATTCCCGTTAAGCTGATTGTTTTCACTGGAAAGCGGGACACCACCTATTGCTCTGCCTTGTGTGTTGACCTTCGAGATGTAGGGGATTCTGGAATGGGCAATGAGGTTGTTGAAAGTTACCGTATTATCAGAGTCGAAGACCGAAATGGCAACATTATTGATATTGTACAGAATGTTATGGTCAATCCAGTTGGGGGTCTTTCTTGAGGCTTCAATGTAAACGGCACCGCCCATTGCAGGATGGATGTCGTAAATCAGATTGGATGTGACCCTGCAGTTGATGTTGTCCCAGTCCAGCCAGATGGCATTGGCAGCGGTTATGTCATGGATGGTATTGTGGCTCACCAGGGTTTCCTGGCAAAGCAATAGTTTAATGGCGGCGCACTCCCAGTAATTTTCTGTGTCCTGCCAGCCGATTTCATACAAATGATTACCAGTTACTTTCACCTGATGATTTCTGTGGCCTTGTATGCCTCCGGTACCGCAGTTAAAAATGGTGTTATTGAGCACGAGATGCCCACCCTTGTTGGCATAGATTTTCTCCTTTTCAGCGGGCGTCTGTTTCCGGTCTTCTGTAAAGTCAATCCCGATTTCAAGCCCAACAGTATTTACGCTATGGATGGTGTTTTCCTCAATAATCCAATGGTTGCCGCCATTCACGAATACAGCGCCAACACCCGTCCGCATAAATCCATTTCCTGCGTGGCTGAAGGTCAGGGCTTTGATATGCAAGTAGGAGGTAGCAATTTCCCGAGGTTTGAATAAATGTTCAAAGCGGGTGATTTCAATGATTTCCTCGTTGGGGTCAGCGTAGTGCAGGGGATGGATATGAAGGATATGCTCCTTCTTGTCTACAAAATAGGAGCCCTTTATTCTTGTCAGGTCTCCGTAGTGCGCAAGCTGAACAAGGCGTTCCCCATTTTGGAATACCATACCTCTGACCAGTGTAAATGGCGGGGTGCCATCAAGCGCAGTTGCCCAACTCATAATTGTCATTTGCTGCGAGGTCGCATTGGGCTGGTTGAAAGGATTAGGGCTATCCATATCCAGGACCTGTTTTAGGTCAAGCTGCCAAAGGTTTCGAGAATAGGCTCTTTGGTTTTCCGGATGTAGAGATTGTTCCCACACTCCCTTTACGGGGATACTGCCAGAAATTGTGACTTCTTCTCCCCGTGCAGCTTCATATCCAATCATGTTTTTGGCATCCTTCCCTCCCCGTGCCGGCTGTACGCTTTCCCTGTAGACTCCGGAATGGATAATGACTTTTTCTCCGGGTTGTAATACCTCCGCTGCTTTGGAAATTGTCAGGAAAGGCGCTTCCCTTGTACCGGAGTTTTCATCAGACGCATTGTGATGGTTTTGATTGACGTGGTAAGTCTTTGTATACTGCGTTTCATCTGTCCAGTCAGGAAAAGTCAGATTTGAAGGCAGTTGTTGTCCACAAACGCTGATGCAGATGAGGCATCCCAGTAGGGCGAAGGATAATGATTTCATAAAAACAAAATTGGTGAATACATTTAGGTGAAACGCTTTTTTATTCTATTCACCAAAAGGTTGTCTTAGGCAGCAATTGTCATCTAAGCCAGATGTTAGTCGCTGAGGTTAATTCTTTGTGGTCTTACGGTTATCCTGTTCAAGGAAGTTGGCCGCATCTGGCAGGAACTTTTTCAATTGTCGCTTTAGTGCCCGGAAATGTCGCCTTTCCGTTCTGTTCAGTTGTTTTGTATCCAGAGATTGCCTTTCCAGTGGGTCTTGAGTAAAATGGTAAAACTGCCCATTGTTATAGAGTTTGTACTCGGTGTTTTGTACATAAGCCCGGGGTGTGAAATGGGCCCACATGGGGTTGTAGGAGCAGAAGATGGCATCGCGGGGCGGTGATTGGGATTGACCCGTAAGTACTGCCCAGAAGCTTGATCCATCCGTATGGGGCTCTATGGGTTCTTTTATACCGGCTATGCTGTGAAGGGTGGGACGTATGTCCGTAAAGTCAACAAGATGCTCATAGGTTATGCCGGGTGCTACTTTCCCTTCTGCATATACAATCATG
>CAZNHN010000172.1:706-12851 GCA_964572415.1 uncultured Phaeodactylibacter sp. | reverse complement strand
GCTACCGGTATGAACGCATCGAGCTGGCGATCCCGCGCGGCATCAGCGGGCCGATGTTCCTGATCGCGGTGGCCGACAGCGATCAGGTGCTGGATCTGGCGGCAATGGTGCGCGATCAACGATATCGACGCGTCCGTGATACTGCCGCAGTCTTTGCTGCCGAGGGTGTAGGTACCGTTTTCGTCCAGTGCTACGGTAGCGTCCGTACAGTTCGCAACAGGAGGCTCGGTATCATTTACGGTGACCGTAAAGGTGCAGTCATCGGTATTGTTGCCATCATCAGCTGTCACGGTGACGGTGGTCGTGCCGGTTGGGAAGAAACTGCCAGAGGCCGGGCTGGCATTTGCCGTGGCATTTCCACAATTGTCATCTGGCATAGGTATGCTGAAGTTCACATTCGCGCCACACTGCCCGGTTGCGTTGTTCACCGTAATGCTCTGCGGGCAATTCGGCGTAGGAGGCACGTTGTCTACGATATTGATGGTGTAAGTGCATTCGGCAGCCAGCCCTGCGTTATCAGTAGCGGTTACCGTAACGGTCAACTCCTGTGGCCCGGTCACCGGAGTACCTGCTTCCGGAGATTGAGAGAGGTTTACGGTACCAGTACAGTTGTCAGTTGCTGTGGCAAAGGCCGTATAATCAGCCAAAATGACCTGGCAGTCGTTGCCCAGCAATGCATCAGTGGGTGTACCCGGGCACGCAATGGAAGGCGGGGTATCGTCTTCCAGGACTAACGTCATATCGCAGTCCGACTGGTTGCCGGCTGCGTCAAATACCGTTAGCTGAATTACCGTGTTCCCGGTTCCATTAAAGGTCTGCCCGGCGTTGGGCGATTGTACAATGGTGAAGGTAGAGGAGCAATTGTCCATGGCATCGTCTATCAGACTGGTGAAGTCCTCAACGTTGTAATTACAGTTGGCATCGACACTTCGGGTCTGCATTTCCGGGCAGGTGAAGGTGGGCGGTTCTTTATCCTCAACAGTGACCGTGAAAGTACAATCAGTCTCGTTGCCTACAGCATCAATGACCCGGTAAAGCTCGGTGGTCGTACCGGTGGAAAAGGTCTCACCGCTGCCTGTCCCATCTGCCAGGAAAGTATTGGCGCCGGGGAGATTATCCGTACCCTGCGGAGGCTCGTAGCTGACCACCGCACTGCAAAGACCGGGATCCGTATTCACGGTAATATTCTCCGGGCAGACGATCGTTGGCGGCTGGCAATCCTCGGGAGCCGTAAACAGAGCCGATTCGGTGGAGGTGCAGCCGGTGCTTCCGGTGAGTACTGCTGTGATGTCTACGTCTTGCCCATCCGAAACCAGGCCCGTAAGGTTAATACGGACAGAATCGATAGTGCCGCTAATATTGACTGGCACCGTTGTCCCATTGACCGAAAGCTGGGTGTTGGCAGGCAGGGGAGGGTTATTGGTCAGGAAGACGGTTACCCATTGGCTGTAGGTGTTGTCTGCCGGGTTACAGGCGGTTTGGTTTCTGGTTTCTATGCCAAGGATAGGGCACGTTGGCGGTGCACAAATTTCAAAATTGTTGAAGTATAAATTGGCTGGCGCATTAAACCCGGCATTCTGATTGA
Source organism: uncultured Phaeodactylibacter sp. (assembly GCA_964572415.1). Lineage (GTDB taxonomy): Bacteria > Bacteroidota > Bacteroidia > Chitinophagales > Saprospiraceae > Phaeodactylibacter. The sequence continues at coordinate 11,266 of CAZNHN010000172.1, read as the reverse complement.
ACGCAGACAGCGAATGAATGGTGTTGGCAGGGGTCGTATTGATGAAGGTACCGCTTAGTGTGGTGGTGGCTGTACTGTTTTCCAGAGGTGTGATTTGGATGTCAAAAAGGCCGGAGCCGGTCAGGGTGATTGCAATATTCAGCCCTTCATCGGTGTACGGCACCCCGGTGTCCTGTTCGCCATTGCCATCAAGCAGGGTGTAATTGGCATCTCCCCCTTCAAAATAAAACCGGAGTACTTCCTGGTTGTTAATATTGCGCAATCGGAAGCCCACAGCGCCATCCACAAAGCCATTGTCCATACTCAGGGAGAAGGTATGCCCAATGTCCATAGGGTTGTTGAAGTCTCGGATAGCAACAGCTTCCCCGCCGCTATTCGCAAACAAGCCCCAGGCACGGCCGCCGGTATCAATATCGCCATCGCTGTTGGAGTCGCCATCCCCATTGCCGGCAGAACTGGCTGTAAAGTGCCCGGCATTGCTCGTTGCAACCAAGGTCCATGGACCAAACCCACTGCCATCCGTATCATTGGACTGCCAGCCATCGTTGTAGGCGCTTCCCGCTGCATCAGCGTTGCTACAGCTTATGGTACGGGTGTCGAACCCTGTGATCAGGCTGATCGCTCCCACTTGATAGGTATCTGTTTCATGCGTTGTACTGATGGTAAAGGCTCCACCCTTACTGCCAGGGCGCCTGGGATTGAAGGTGAAGTCCGTGGCGACAGGGGCGAACTCCAAAGTGGCTACGGCTTCAGTGGTGCCTGTACTTTTATCAAAAACGACCAGTTCAAAACCATCGCCATTGAGCAGTGCGCCTTTGGCTTCAGCAGCGTTGCCGCCGCCCAGCACTTCAAGGATCATGTCGTGTACACCATCCCACTCAAAGCTCTGGCCTATGCGCCCCAGGGCAACGGCATCGCCGCCGCCTGCAGGCTGCACCGCAATCTGGTCACCAGCTTCAATGGGGGCGCCGTTCACCAGCAGGTTACTGGCATCAGAAGCCCGGAGTGCAATGAAGTGGAGTTTGGCACCTTCGTGGCTACCGGGCGTGAAAGCGCTGGAGGTAGCATCTGGTGGGGTAGGGTAGCGCCCGGTTGGGGCGTACCAGGCGTAGTTGCGGGGCAGCGCTTTGACCTGTGCCCGGCTGTCGCCAAAAGCGGTGGTCTGCGTAAACATATACGCATCCGAGTAGTCCTTCAGCTCCATGTTGCTGAAAGGGGTGTTTACAAAGGCGATATTTTCTGTATTCGGGCTATCATTCAGGGTGAGAATTAGGCCACCCTGCCCGCTGTTGCCATTGCGGTTCAGGACAAACAGGTCGCCCCCGTTACCTGCCACAAAGAAGGGGTTCAGGAAGGTGATAGGCGTCGTGCTGCCACTAGCCATGGCAGAACGCAGCGCAAGTTGCCACTTGATTTCGTCCTTCAGCCCAAACAAAAACCAGTCTTTCCAAAATATGGAAGGGCGGCCTTCGGCTGCGGAGATGTAGGCATAACCGATATGCTTATCCGACACCACCGGATCATGCCCGGAGTCAATGCTAAACTTCAGGCAGGTGCTGCCTTCCTGTGCCACCACATCGGGGTCACTGCAATCGGTAGTGACGTAGCCGATGCGGTCAAAGTCGTGGTTTTCCACGAAGTTGACGATGTCTTCGCCCGGCATACCGTTGAAGAGCAGCCCTGCGTCGTTGAGGTTCGACATATCATAACTGCCTGAAGTATTATTGCAAAAGTCCCGGATAGCGAAGCGCAGGTTGAAATCGAAAATGGCCAGGTTGGCATTTTTACTGCCTGTCCCGAAATCCGAATTAAAGCTTTCCACCTGATCGCGGTAACCTTTGAGGGTGCCGATATCCCCATCAAAGAGCTCTCCCACGGCGAAGGGCTGATCGCCAGCAGCCATCTCCACTAGGAAAGGGGCCATAAAGCCCGGCTCAATGTGCTTAACTGCGTCGAGGCGGAGTTCGTCAAAGCCGACTTCATCGAGCAGGTATCGGCCCCATACGATGAGGGAGTCACCCGCCCGGCCCAGATTGTGCGGGCCGTGGTACCATCCATTGTCGGGAGCATTGGGGTCAAGTACCTGATCGATATCCTCAAAGTAGCACATATCTTCGAAAAAGACGCGGTCGTGGAAAGGGCCGAAGAGGTCGCAGTGGGTATTCGTAGGGTGGAAATCCTCTGCATTCATAGGTGCCCGTCCGCTGGCAGGTCGAAAACGGGTGAAGCGATCTTCCAGGATGCCATCATTTTGGTGGTCGCACTCCTCGGGCTGAGTGGACTCTGCGCCCGCCCGGTGGTTGAGCACGAGATCGCCCATCACTTTGAGCCCGTTTTGGTGCAGGACATCAATAGTGTTGAAAAACTGATCGGCATTGCCATGGCGGGTACGAAGCGTCCCTTTCTGGAAGAAGGAGCCGAAGTCGTAGTAATCATAAACGCCATACCCCATATCGAAGGTGCCCGCAAACCCTTTGTTAGCAGGTGGGGTCCAAACGGTTTGAATACCGCCGTTGGCTAAATCAGGAGCAACGGTGGAGATGGTATCCCACCAAACGCCCTGATTGGATGCAAAGTCACCGGGGTTGGTATTCCAGTAAAAGCCCTGTAGTATGGCATCATCCGTTCCATTGGATTGAGCATTAAGGAAAAGAGGAGAAAGTAGCAGGAGTAGGGCATTCAGCAAAAAGCTGGCCCGGGCAAGCATAGTGGTCATGGTTTATCGTCAATTTGGTTTGAACTCAGTTTATCGGGTGGGAGGCTTTGTTCTTGTGTTGTTGAATGGGTTCCGCTGTGAAAGATAAATTATAAGATTGAAATTGCGAAATGTAAATATCAGAACTCCTGTTTACGATTTTCAAGGAGGGCAAATACCTCCCGGCGCCGCCCCCGGCTGACAGGGACGGCAGCATCATGGAAAAATAAATTTTCCATATCCCAACTTGTAACCTGCTTAACATTTACAGCATAACTGCGGTGTGTCTGTACGAACTGCCCCTCCGGCAATTGGTCGATCATCTCTTTGAGCGTAGCCCGTTGCACCACTTCGTCTTCGCCTTCCAAAGCGATTTTGACATAAATATGGTCGGCCCTGAGATAAAGAATATCGTCTATCGGGACCTGAAAGTACTGTTTGCCGTTGTAAAGCCGGATGGTGGTTTTCTGCTTTTCCTGAGCACTATGATTGTGCAGAGCAATCTCAATAGTCGTTTTCAGGCTTCGGGCTTGCACCGGCTTGGAGAGGTAGCCCGATGGGTAAGTCGCTTTTGCTGCGTCCAGGCTTTGCCGGTCCATCTGAGAGGTCAGGTAAATGAAGGGGACGGACTTTCGCTGTGCCCTTAGCCATTGAGCAACTGCAATTCCGGTTTTTGGGCTGTTGAGGCGGATGTCCAGCAGGACTAAATCGGGTTTTTGCGCCTTAAATGCCTCCACCGCCTCTTCATAGGAAATGGCCTTTCCAGTAACCTCATGGCCTGCTTTTATTAAGTGGCGTTCTATAGTGTCCGCGATCAGGACTTCATCCTCGACTATCAGTACCCGAAATGAACTCATGGCTCAGCTCTCGTTGGTTCTTTTCTTTAAAGAATATCTTATGAACGGCACCGTCATCGTTGTGTGTGGTCAGGTGCCCGTTGAGTTGGCGGGCCATGCTTTTCAGCAGGTACGATCCCAGGCCGCCTCGCCGCTCTCCTATAGTGCCGATCGGGAAGCCCGGACCGTTATCCCGGTATTCCAGACAAAAACCATCTGCACAAGGTTGCAAATAAATGTCAATTTCCAATTGTTGATTAGGGATGGCACCATATTTAAGGCTGTTGGTCATCAGTTCATTCATAATAATGCCCAATGGCATCAGCGTTTCCAGGTTAAGAGGGGGCGTGTCCATGTCCAGATTGAAAATAGGGGTTTGGCCTTCAGGAGCGATTTGGCTAAAGTGCTCGCAGAGCTGCTGAGTGTAGGCCTGAAAACTAATGGTTTCCGCCCCCTCTTTGCCGTACAACATCTCATGCACGGCAGCCATACTGTAAATGCGGTTGGACATGGACTCCAGCCGGTGTATCGTTTTAGGGTCGTCGATTTCTTCTTTTTGAAGATCGAGAAGGCTGATAATGACTTGCAAGTTATTCTTTACGCGGTGGTGGATTTCCCCCTGCAGCATGATTTGCTTCTTCAGGTTCTTGCCCAGAAATTGGTTTTTCTGGTTGATCAGATCGGCTTGCTGCCGCGTTTTCTCATTGGCAGCGCGCAGTTTAAGGTAGAAGATGAACAGAATACTGGTGAAGGCCAGCGAAAGCAGCGCAATGGCAATTCCCCACCTGCGCTTTGTGGATTCATATTTCAGTAAACGTGCCTGATCTTTGATTTTCTCTGCCTTTTGCTGATCATTGAAGGCTGCCTCAATGGCTACGACTTGTTCCCGCTTTTCTTCCTCGATAAGCTTCAGGCGGCTCTCGAAAGCCAATTGAAGGTAGTGATGGGCAGAGTCATACTGCTGCATCTCACCGAAAATGTCTGATCGGATTTCATAGTGATTGGACAGCATCCAACGATCGGTGGAGTTCGTTTTGCATATAGCGTCGAAGGCTTCTTTGTAGGCATTGCTATAGTGGAGAGCAAGGTCCAGTTTTTGCTGTTCCCTGTAAAGTGAAGCCAGGTTACAAAGCATAGCAGAATGGCCAAAGTAATTGCCCAGGCGTTTGAAGATTTCCGCTGCTTTTTGAAAATGCCCGGCAGAAACTTCGAAGAATTCATTCCTTAGTAACATCGCAGTCAGCATATGGCCATTTGCAAGAAAGTCAAGCTGATCAAAATGAGCCGCGGTACGAATGGCTTCTTTGGCAAAGTAAAGCGCGGTTTCGGGTTGCCCGAAAATCCGATGATAAGACGACATTCGTACGGAGAACCGGGGATAAAGACTGTCCATTTGATGGTCTTTAATGGCAATTTGGGCGTCCTGCAGCGCTCTGTAGCAATGTTCCGGCCGCTCGTGTTTTTCGTGCAGCCGGGCTACAGATAGCTGGGCATTGGTGTAGGAATCCCATTGCTTTGCCGACCGGCTGTCCAGCACAACCATCAAAAGCTGCCTGATAGCGGCTTCATCCTGATCGGCTTTTTCGAGCGCCTCCGCCCGTTTTAGCCGTACCTGCGTGCCAAAGGCAGATTGCAGCTCACCGGATTGTTCGAGCTCTGTAATAAGCTGGTTCAGCAACACGAGGGCACTATCGAGGTTAAACGCTTCGATTTGTGCCACAGCCTCCTCGTAGCTGATCCCTGACAAGGCTACCCGAGGGGTTTTAGATGTTGATTCGAAAGGCAGGCATAAGAGTATCGCACTGATCAGCCCCCCTATTCGCAGAAACCTGGAAAAATTGCTCATAGCTAAATGGGTGTGCATAGGTATTGTAAAAGGTAGATGCAATAAAATTGCATTTTCCACAAAACCGATGTAAAAAAATGATTGTGCCTATTTGTTGATTGTGCAAAGTTTAATGGGCGCAGCCAACATCTTTCTGTAAACCCTTACACCGGCAGACCACATTTCTGCAATCTGAAGCCCAAGGCTTGGCAGGAGGACGTGAACAGAAGTCTATGATTTTAATATGCAGTAGCTCGTAAATCAGCCCCATGAAGTTTAGGCATCTCACCTAAAACATGGTACTTCGCAGGGATTTTGCATGTCAGTAGGACGTCAACAATGGTCGGTGTAGGGAAAATAGGTTGGTCGGCTTTGAGACTTAATGGTAGATAGCCCGTGTAAGAGAACCCTAAGCAAGATAAGCTACGAAAAGAAAATTGCCCTTCCACTGATCTTGAAAATCCTCAGAAACAATACTTAAAGGTAATAAAAAATATAAAAAGGGTGCTTATAAAGTTACAATATAGCTGTGGCATACAGCTTTTGCCTTGCCCTGTTTTAACGATTCAAATGAGCTTAAGAAATATCAATTATATTCCTGTGGGCTTCTACAGAGATCAGGCCTGTTTATCCTTCAAAAAGGAAAGGACTTTTTTATTCAGTCGCGGTTCCGGGTTGCATTGGATCATCTTCGGGAACTGAAAAATGGCAGTTTCAGGTAGTACACTCGTAATTCGTTAGCAGCAATAAAGGTAGATGGGAGCGGAGTTTGAAGCCAGGGCTTTTCGTATTTTAGGGAAACCATCTGCTAAACTGCAACCTCTTTATCCTGTTCGGGGTTAATTCACATCCGGCTAAACGCCATCCTGCCCTCTGGTCCGCTCCTGCCGGGGCATTCATCTTTAACGGCTACCATGGTTAGTTGGTCGCCTTCAATGGTGAATTTGTAAATACCTTTGCCATTGCAATCGGAGCCCTTGATGTCCTGCACAGTTACCTGATCGCCTTCGATGCTGTAAGACCCCTCTATTTCGGTAGTGCCATCAGCATTGAAATCAACGGCATAGGTGTTGTCCGCTTTCATTTCAACCTGCATTTTCCAGGTTTGCCCTTCCTGGTCTGTGAAGGAGGTAAGCCAATTGCCGGTAAAATCAGATTGAGCAGCAAGATTGGATACGCCCAGGCAAAGCCCCAGGCAGGTAAGCCATAAATACTTCATCGGGTTTGTGGGTTTTAGGTGTTATTAATTCCTAAAACTAAGCTTTCTTTTTCATTTAAACAATTGATGAGCAATTATTTAAAAAGTGACGACTTTGAGTGTTTTTATGTCTTTGTGTCTTCCGGCTTCCCATTCCACGCGGCAAAGATATAACCCGGGGCTGCCCGTAAGCTTAAGGGCAATTTCATGGGTGCCGGCCGGATAACCCGTGGTGGGAATAGAGCTTACCTCTTGCCCCTGTGCCCCGAACAGCCTGACGGAAAGCCGGCCGGTCTCGGGCAGGGTGACTTGTAGTTGGGCCTGTCCGTGTGCAGGTTGAGGATAGATATGGGCATCGAGCGTGATAGCAGGTGCTGCTTCAGTACTCACCGGAGGCGTACACGGAGGGATGACCCCCTCGCAGTAACATCGGTCTGCTACCGTACAGTCCAGGACAAAGGGGTTCGCTTTGCCCTCCTGGTAAGGGGCAATGGCGTGGGTCCTGTTCCACTCCTTTTCGCTCACCGGGTCGGAATAATGCCATTGGCACAAAGTGACCCGTTGTTGTTCAAAGAAATCCGGATCGGCCGCATTGGCTTCCTGCTGGTAGACCGTATAAAAGTAGAACATCGCCCGGGCCACATCCCCCTTATGGTCGTCGCGGGGCTCAAAGACCTGATCGCCTACGCGGCTGTATAGCGCGATATTATTGCCCGGTGTATTGCTCTGTTGCTGATCGAGATAGTACCAGCTATTGACCTGGTTTGGTGGGATATCGGCAAAAGGGAAATTGCCCCGTGCCGCATTTACCGCTGCACGGGTGGGGAACAAGTGGTGCATATCGGCTTCCGGAGTAGGCGCTTCTGCGCCCTTTGCCCGCGGATAGGTATGCTCGGTATTAATGCCGGTGCCATTCTCAAAAGCTGCTGTTGTCGGGTCTTCCCCGGGCGGCAAATAAACGGAGTAGCCGGTGTAAACGCAGTAGAGGGTGTCATTCCGGGCGTCTACGTTCCGGTACATAGTATCGCGGGCATTGCCATAATCCAGCAGGCCATTGGGGCGGTACTGGTCTTGCAGGGCTTGTATCAGGGCGCCGCCTTCCAGGTTAGGCAACACAGGGTGGTGCAGCTGAGCCATGCTCAGAGTTGAACAAAAAGACAGTAAGGCAAGGCATAAATATCGTAGCATAGTTGCAGTTTTCAGTAGGCAAGCAGTTGGGCTATCCAGCCACAAATTTGCAAAAATCCCAGACGACGAGGCGGCTTTCATCCGTATAGTGTAGCCCGGCTTGCAACCTTTTTTGGTGCAGGCCGAGTAAGCCCTCCTCCTTTGCCATCATTTTGTAGAGGGTTTGCGTGACTTTAGCATAGCGCTCCAGGTCATTGGTTTCAGGCAGTTGGGTGCTGCCCAGTTTTTCCAGCATGCTCCGGAAAGCATCCGCCTCATAGTAAGCATAACGGTCGGGGTACCGAAAAGCCAGATAGAGCGACACCATCTGGTAGTTATCGTCGTGGTAGTGGTTGTTGTCAATGGAGCGCGGGTTTTTGTCCTTGTACTCCTGCAGCAGCATATCGCAGTAGTATACAAAGCGGCCGGCACGCCCCTCCAGGCTCTTCTCCTCATTGAAGAGGTCGATAAACATATGCCGGGTAAAGTCAGGCTGCATGCGCATCAGCTCCAGCATCATGCGCTTGGGTTCGTAGGCTTCCCGCTTCCACAGGCGTTTGGTGGTGGAGTTTTGGAGGCTTCGGTCGTACATCCCGGGCCAGTCTTCTGTATCCATATCCCAGTTGTCCTGGAATATCTGCTGGGACTCCCAGATCGGCAGGCGCTCGGTTTGGGCCGGGCGGGACTTGAGGTAGCCCTGGTATCGGTCAAAGTATTCTTGTATCCGTTTCAGTTGCATAGCAGTAAAATGTGCCGCAAAGATAGGTGAGCCTTTTGGCAAAGTCCAAGCCAACGGCAGCCGATTTTGCGCAAGCTCCGATTCTGCGTAATTTGAGGGGCGTTTTGCCGTTTCGAAGCGCTGCTTAATGAACCGATTATGCGAAACCTTTTCTTTCTGTTTATATTGCTCAACCTTTGCTACACAGGCCTGGCGCAGTCTGGCACGGCTGCCCTGCAAAAGCACTTGCGAGCAGCAACGGCAGATACCGCCCGTCTGCAACTGATGCTGGAGCTGTCCAATTACTACCGGCTGCGGCAACCCGGGAGCAGGAAGCGGCCGCCCTGTTTCATCAGGCTGCCCGTTTGGCAGACACCAACAGTGAGCGGGCGCTGCTTGGCTCTGCCCGCCAAAACCTGGCTTTGGTTTATAAACGCACCGGCCGGCAGGATTCCGCCTTTTACTACTTCACCGCTGCTGAGCAGGACTTTTCTGAGGGCGGGAATGCGTATGAAAACTGGCATGTTTATTTCGGGCTCAGCGAGCTCTACGAGGGTCAGGGGCAATCCCGGGAAGCCGAGGCATACCTGGTCAAAGCCCTGGAGGTTACCCAATCCGGTGATAGCCGTATGGATCATGGGTTTGTGCTTTACCATCTGGCAGAAAAGTACTTTATGGCCGACCGGTTTGCTGATTTTGCCAGGGTGCAACAGCAGTGGGAAGCGTTGCAGCAGGACAATCATTCTGCTGCCGAAATTCTGGAGCACCCCGGGCACTACAGCATGGCCCGCCTGTTTCTGACTGATGACACCGCCACCCTTGCCCGCATTGACCGTGCCTACGAGCATTATCTGACCGGTGGGAACCTTTTTATGGCAGGTTGGAGCCAGGAAAACCGGGGGCAATATTTTGAGCAAAACCAGCAGCCTGCTGCCGCGCTGCAAGCCTACGAAAAGGCACTCCGCCACTACGAAGCAGCAGGGGCTCACCTGCGCCGGGGCATGGTACAGCATCGGCTGTATCAGCTGTACAAAGTCCGGGGAGAGACAGCGGCTGCCTTAACCACCCTGGAGCAGTTGCGGCAGCTTTCGGACAGCCTGAATACCGCTGAGGCGGAAGCTCATTTGCGTGAGCTTCAGGTGGCTTATGAGACGGATAAAAAAGAACAGGCCCTTCGCATTCAAAACCTGGAAATCCGGCAGAAAACGCAACAGCGCAACGGGCTCATTGGGCTGGTGGCTTTGCTTGTACTGCTTGGCGTATCCATAGGTTTCGGGTTGGTCTTCCGCCTGCGCACCCAACAGCGGCTGGCGGCACAGTCGGCCCAATTGCAGGAACAGCGCATTCAGCAACTGGAACAACAGCAAAAAATACTCGCTTTCGATGCCATGCTCGATGGGCAGGAACAGGAACGGTCGCGCATTGCTCAGGATTTGCACGATGGGCTGGGCGGCTTGCTCACTTCCGTGAAAGCCCACTTCGGGCAATATGCCAACGGAGGATTGTCCGATGAGCTAAGAGTCAAAACCCAGGCCCTCATTGATGAATCCTGCGTGGAGGTGCGCCGTATTTCCCATAACCTGATGCCCCGAAGCCTGGCGCTGTACGGGCTGAAGGGAGCCGTGGAGGACCTCGCCGGGCAACTCCGTCAAAGTGGGCTCAGGGTAGACCTGGAAATCCGGGGCGACCTCACCACCATCCCGGAAAGGCAACAGGTGACGCTTTACCGCATGCTGCAGGAAGGCACCAACAACATCCTCCGGCACGCTCACGCGCAGTCTGTCCTGCTCCAGGTTCTACTACATGGCGATCAGCTGACGCTCATCCTGGAAGATGACGGGCGGGGTTTCAAACCGGCCGGATACAGCTCAGCGGAAACACTAGGGCTGAAAGGGCTCCACTCGCGTGCACAGTTTTTGCAGGGCACTCTGGATATTGACAGCGTACCCCGGGAGGGCACCACCATCACCTTTCAAATGCCGGTTGGCCAACCTTTAAAACCTGCTGTATTATGAAGTCCCCAATCCGCATACTGATCGTTGACGACCATCAGCTTGTACTCGATGGTTTGCAGCTCATGCTGTCCGATGCTGAGGATATGGCTTGCGTGGCAGTGGCCCG
>CAZNHN010000172.1:0-696 GCA_964572415.1 uncultured Phaeodactylibacter sp. | reverse complement strand
ATGGTAAGAATGCCCTGGTGCAATTGCAGAAACAGGCAGTCGATCTCATCCTGCTTGATATCAATATGCCGGAAATGAACGGGGTGGAGGTCTGCCGGGAAATCCGCAAAACCAATTCCACTGTCCGCATACTGGCGCTCTCTATGCTCCGGGAAGCCAGCCTGATCAAAGAGATCATGCAGCAGGGGGCTAATGGCTACCTGCTGAAAAATGCGGGTCAGGAGGAACTCCTGCTGGCGGTACGCCAGGTGATGGCAGGGCGGGATTACTTAAGTGCTGATGTGGCGCAATTGCTTTCCGAGAGTAAAGCACAGCCTGCCCCGGCTTCGCCCTTCCCCCGGCTTTCGAGGCGGGAAAAACAGGTGCTGCAGCTCATTGTCGAAGAGTTTACAACCGGTGAGATTGCCGATCAGCTTAGCATCGGCTTCGGTACGGTAGAAACCCACCGCCGCAATCTCCTGACCAAGCTGGGCGCACGGAATACCGCCGGGCTTGTCCGGACGGCACTGGAATATCATTTGCTGGAAGGGAAAAGGTAGCAGGCCCGGGTATTGCACCGGGCCCTTGCACTCCCGTTTTTTTACTTCACAACTGCTCCCGGTTCAATGGCATTATCAATGACCGGTACCGTTTGCAGGTACGCATACATGGCGTTGACTTCGGCATCGGTCAGGTTGGTGAACAACGGCATCGAAT
>CAZNHN010000171.1:3173-12905 GCA_964572415.1 uncultured Phaeodactylibacter sp. | reverse complement strand
TGAATGGATTTGGTAGCAGCCTCGACCTGTACTTCCGGCGTTTTGAGTTCAATGCCAGCGTGTACTATATCCTGCGCTGGGCAGGCTTTCAGCTGACCGGGTATAATCAGATCGCCATAATCGGGCCGGCACTGGCATTGGGTACATTTACCGGAGTGACCCTGATGGCAATACGTGCGGGTTTCCGTTCCCTGACAGATGAAGCATTAGGCGTTCGTGGGCTTTTGCAGTATTGCCTGGCGGCAATTTTGCTATACCTGGCTTTTACCCCCACGGTACACCCCTGGTACGTTGCTCTGCCGCTGGTGCTTTGTACCTTTACACCCTATCGCTTTCCGGTACTCTGGTCGGGCCTTATTGTGCTGACTTATGCCAATTATGCCGGGTCGGAATATCAGGAACATCTATGGCTGGTTGCTTTGGAGTACGTTTTGGTTGCAGGTTATGCATTATGGGAGTGGCAGCAACAAAAAAAGCGGATCAAGGCTATGCCTATCTCCGCTCTTTGATTCATGCAATTTTTTTCCTTCTATTTGCCCAGCATCTGGCGTACCTGCCCGACACTGCCCGCGTTGTATGCCTCAATGCCTTTCTCGTTAAGGATCTGAGCAGCCATTCCACTGCGGTTGCCAGAGCGGCAGTACGCTACCACTGGCTTGCCCGTTTCTTTCAGTTTCCCAATATGGTGCTTTAGCTCCTGTAACGGAATATTCTTAGCACCAGGTGCGGCACCACCGTTAAACTCAGCCGGGGTGCGTACATCAATAAGCAGTGCACCCTGATCGATTAAAGCTTTCACATCTACGGCCTCTGCGCCGCCTCCGAATATTTGATTGAATACTCCAAACATGGTCTTGTTGTTTTTTTACAAAGATGCGGGCAGGCTGGCTGTTAATCAGTGATGCGGGTCACAACGGCTGGCCAAAAAACACAGAAAGCTCCCGAAGGAGCAATCTGAAGTTGTGTCGTCAGGGAATGTTTGGTCAGGAGGTTGTTCAAAGCAAGGGTTGAATCGTTATCCCCTAAAAAATAATAAACAAAACTGATCAGTCTATAACCGATTTCTTACGCTGAAAGCAGACTTAAGTGTTGTGGTTTGTGCAGGATGGAGAGATTAGAGCAGGATAAGCCTTTCTAATGCTCGTAGTTCAATTCCAACAAAGTTCAGATGATTTATTTGTTAAATCCAGTGTGTGACACATTGAGTGTTCTTTTTTTTTATTCAAGTATTTGATTTTCAATATTTTGTGATTTTTTATTTTTGATTTTTTGGGTTTTTTATAGTTTTGTGTAGTCACAAATTGTTTGTTTTTTTCAGTTTTTGCCCCTGTATTGGCGATATACCTTCGATTTCAGGGTTCTATTGACATGGCGACACCCACTAAGGCAGGTTACCTTGTTTTGTTTTAAGAGTATAGGGCTTTCGGGCGTTTATCCGGAGGGAGTTTTTATCTTAGCCAGCACAGTAAAGGTTATTGAAATGAAGAATAACGAAACACTATATCCGCTTAAAGGAGTCGTGCAGCATTATGCCTGGGGCGGGTATGAATATATCCCTGAATTGATTCAGCAGAAAAACCCTGATGAGGAACGACCGTGGCCCGGCTATACTGATCGATGGGGGTAAAGAAATTTTGCTAAAGGACTGGCTGACTGCCCATCCTGATGCTCTCGGGGCTTCGCAGGCTAAGTTTGGCGATCAGCTCCCATTCCTGTTCAAAGTCCTGGATGTGCGTGAAATGCTGTCGATTCAGTCTCACCCCACCAAGGAACAGGCGGTGCAGGGCTTCGAAGCGGAAAACAAAGCCGGAGTGCCGCTGTCTGCGCCTCACCGCAACTTTAAGGACGATAACCACAAGCCCGAAGTGATGGTGGCCCTAACGGATTTTTGGCTGCTGCATGGGTTCAAACCGGAAGCTGAGATATCGGCGACCCTGGAATCAGAGCCTGCTTTTGCAGCACTACAACCTATTCTGAAGGATTCGGGGATTTATGGTTTGTACAAAACCATCATGGAGTGGCCCCAGGAGCAGGTAGATGAGGTGTTGCAACCCCTTCAGTCCCGGTTGTCGCAGTCCCATCTGACAGATAAGGCGCACCCTGATTTTTGGGCTAAACGTGCATTTGAGCAATACGGTGGAAAGAGCAGTGATTATGACAGAGGTGTTTTTTCTATTTACCTGTTCAATCTTGTGCATATACCCCCGGGCAAGGGCATTTTTCAGGGCGCAGGTATCCCGCATGCTTATCTGGAAGGCGTTAATGTGGAGCTTATGGCCAATTCAGACAACGTTTTCCGGGGCGGGCTGACGGTCAAGCATGTGGATGTGCCTATGCTGCTAAGCCATCTGAAGTTTGATGCGGTCACGCCGGAAGTACTCGATGGGGAGGCGCTTGATGGTTTTGAACTCGCTTATAAAACACCGGCCGCCGACTTTCAGCTTAACCGGTTGCATTTCCCGGAGTGGACGCGGTACTACAAGCCTCAGTTCCCTAAGACAGCAGAGATCGTACTCGTTACCGAAGGAGCGGTGGTCTCCTGTAATGATGGACAGGTGTTTCAACAGGGAGAGGCCTTCTTTATACCTGCCGGGACAAGTTATGAGTTGGATGTCGATGAGTGCACCACATTATTCAAAGCATTAGTGCCTCAAGTCATAGATCTCTGATACTTAAGTTGAAGTTATTTTTCGACTAATCAAGGCGAAGGTTCGCGACTTTAGCCCGAGCTAAAGGAGCGGTTCTTCAACGAAGAGTAGGCGGAAAAGAACGAAACTTGGGGTGTCAAGGATTTATGGCTTGAGGCACTAATGCCAGCGCATAATAAATAACCTACCGGCTGCCTGTATCAAGGCTTTGCAGTACCACATTGTCCCGCCGGAATTTTTGACCCTGTCGGTAGAACTCCAGGCTGATTTTATCGCCAGGGCGGAAGAGAGCGATCTGTTCCTGCAACTCGGGAACGGAGTTGGTTTTGACGTTGTTGATTGTTATGATCACATCGCCTTCCCGAATGCCTGCTTCCGCTGCACTGCTACCCTGGCTCACACTATTAATGTAGACACCGGCAACACCGGGCAGCGCCTGCTGTTGGGCGATCTCGCCGGTGACTTCTGCAATGCCTACGCCAAGGATAGCCCGTTGTACTTCGCCAAACTCCCGGATATCGCGAACCACTTTCCGGACCAGATTAGCAGGAATGGCAAAGGAGTAACCTTCATAGCCACCCGACTCGCTGATGATGGCCGTATTGATGCCGATGAGCTCGCCTTTTTCATTCACCAGCGCTCCTCCACTGTTGCCAGGATTGACTACAGCATCCGTTTGGATAAAGGATTCGATGCTGTAAGACCCCCGCAGGATATTGATATTGCGTGCCTTGGCACTCACAATCCCTGCAGTCACAGTGGACGAAAGGTTGAACGGATTGCCTACAGCGAGTACCCATTGGCCGACCTCCACTTTGTCGGAATCTCCATACAGTACCGGCTTTAGGCCGCGGGTGTCTACCTTTAGCAGCGCCAGGTCAGTGGTGGGGTCGGATCCGATCAGTTCTGCTTCCAGCTTGCGCTTATCATACATGGTTATTTCGTAAGTCGCACCGTCTTCTACCACATGGTGGTTCGTAATGATGTAGCCATCCGTAGCTATGATCACCCCGGAGCCGGAAGAAACCCGGTATCCACTTGCGCTAAGAGTATTGATATTGACAACGGCAGAAGTGACCAGCTTGGAGGTATTAACAAAGTCTTCTATAGGGCTATCCGCCCAGGCCCGCGGGCGCTGATTAAGCGGCACCCCTTTTACAGACGTCTTCCCGGAAGGCTCCTGAACAGTTAACACTGGTTGAGCGGTGCCCGGAGGTTGAGTCGCAGACTTCGGTGGGGTAGAGAATTGCTGCATGAGTAGGAAGGTACATACAGCACTGACCACTGCGATTAGTATATTTTGAAAAACTGATTTCATAAAAGACTGCTTTTTTGCTCCTGATTAAGCGGGAGTAAGATAAAGGTTTTTATGATTTATCCTTGGATTGCACAATGGCGGCGCCCAGCAGTGGGTTGGGGATAGCAAAGGCCTCTACATAAACGTTTGCCCAGGTACGGGCTTCAGCACAGAGCCGGTCCACTTCTCTGCGAATGGCCTTCGTTTTCACGCCGAGCATATAGTCGCTTTCGAGGTACCAGCCTCTATGTGACTCTATAGTGTGCAGCGCAAAAAGCTGATACAGGATACGGAGCGCATTTTGCGCAGTTTCCGGCATAGGTTTTCTTAGGGCTTGCTGAAAGGCTTCCAGTGTAATCCGGTCCACGTAGGCTTTTGCCAGTGTAATCATGTGCGACTGGCACTGTAGTGCGGCTTCGTGGGAGGACATTCCGGCTTTTATATGTCCCCGTAACCGTTGTCCCAGTGAAGCCGTTAGCCGGGTTTCCCTGAACTCCAGCGCACTGCTGTGAAATTCCTCGCTGAGCAGGTGTCCGCGGCTGGTATTGCGCACAGCAAAAGGGTTTTGTTCGGTTACTGCTGTAGTTACCCGGTTGGAAACGTAACGAAGCAGGGCGAGGTTGCCTTCCTCGTTGAATGCTTTTTTGAATTTTGACAGCAATCCTTTAGCCACAAGCTGCATCAGTACTGTATTGTCTCCTTCAAATGTGGTGAAAATATCAGTATCGGCTTTCAGGTCTGCAATACGATTTTCCCAAAGGTAGCCCTTACCCCCACAGGCTTCCCGGCATTCCTGCAGCGTCTCGGTCGTGAACCAGGTAGCAGAGGCTTTCAGCCCTGCTGCGAGGGTTTCGATCTCCCGCATATCCTCCTGTTCGTGAGCTGCAAAGCGTTTGCTAAGCTCCATTAGGGCAAAATGAAGGGCGTAGGTTTTTGCCAGCTTGGGCATAAGGCGCCTCTGATGACTGGGATAGTCTAATAAAAGTGTTTCAGGTTCATTTTGCCGGGGCGCAAACTGCCGGCGCCTGAGCGCATATTTTATGGCAATGGAAAGACCTGATTTGGTGGCACTCAATCCGGCGCGGGGTACGCAGACACGACCGCCAACCAGTGTGCCCAGCATAGTGAAAAACCGGCGCGCCGGGCTTGCAATAGGACTGCTGTATTGTCCGTCCCTGGAAACATCTCCGAAACGGTTGAGCAGATTGACCCGGGGTACGCGTACAGCATTAAACCAGATGCGGCCATTATCCACACCATTAAGCCCCAGTTTGGTGCCGCAATCTTCCACCCGGATTCCCGGAAGGGTATTCCCTGAACCATCACGCAAGGGAACCAGGATGGCATGAATACCGTGGCTTTCACCACCTACGATGAGCTGGCCGAATACTGTGGCTAGTTCGCCATGGAGCGCATTGCCAATATATTCCTTGCCGGATTGTTCCTTTGGCGAATGCACAACAAATTCCTCCGTCCCGGTGTCGTAAGTAATCGTGGTCTCCAGTCCTCTGACATTGGAGCCGTGCCCGGTTTCCGTCATAGCGAAACATCCGAGAAGCCGGCCTTTTCCTATGTCTTCCAGGTATTTTTTGTGATGCCGGTCTGTACCTAACTGCTGGACACTTCCGCCAAACAGCCCAAACTGCACGCCAAATTTTATAGCCAGGCTTAGGTCGTGGTACCCCAGCATTTCAAAAACAGTGGCGTAAGTGCCCATATTGTGCTGCCCTCCCTGCGCAAACGGATAGGCGAGCGCACCAAATCCCTGATCAGACAACAGATGCAGCCACTCCAGGACTTGCTCCCGGTGTATTTCTTTATCGCTGTATTCCTTGTACCGAAAAACAGGGTCGGAAAGGAAGGTGCGCATCCGGTCTCTGATTTCACCGAAGTCCCCATCGAGCACCACTTTCAGATCCTGATGAGATGGCGTGCCTGGTGCCTGCCCTTCCGGTTCGGGCTCTGGCAGGTTAAAAATGAAACGGTGGGTATCGAGGCTGACCTGCCCAAGTGCGGCTTCGAATGATTTGAGGTACTGCAGAATTCCGGGGTCTTCCCACTGCTCTGGTTCGTCGCTTGCCTGCTGAGCCATATACAGCCCCAGTTCTGCAAGCGATTGGTCCCTCCCGGGCGGCAGCTGTTCTGCAGCCTGCTGCAATTCCACTTCCCAGTAGCGGAAAAGATGTGGGGAGGGAGGCCGGGTCGGTTGTCCCCATTGGAGGAGCGTCGCTTTATCTTCAGGAGTAAGAAATGGAGCTTCCTGTGCCAGCCGGCGCAGGGTCTTTATTTCAGTTGGCGTGAGAATATGATCCGCCCAGGCCGTGTACAAAATGGGAACTAGTGACTGTACTCCGGGGGCATAATTTAGATTGAAACTGGAATAGGTAGACATGAGCAATGGGATTTAAAAAGATAAACGCTACCCGGTTAAACATGTTTTTGACCGATCGCAGATTAAGGTGGCCATAACACTATTCCGCTATTTACTGAATCCAATATAAAAGACCGCCCCGCAGATGGGGCGGCCTGCTTCAATCATGAGAAAACCACTTAAGGAGAGATTCCTGGGCTAATCCAATTCGTCCAGTCGGTACTGCCGAATTGTTGCCATTAGTTTTTTAGCATAGTTTTGGTCACTGACCAGTTCAGACCGTTGCAGGGCGCTGGCCCAGTCTGCTGCTGAGGCATGCTGTTCTGCTAACTCCGGGAAATATCGTATCAGCATCAGGCTGTGGGCGCGCCAGTTCTCCCAGGCACTGTCGAAAATACGATTAGCCAGTGGGGCGCCAAAGTGGTTGTGGCGGGATTGTGCTGCCCGGGACAGTCCTGCCTGGCTCTCCAGAATAGCCTGGGCCATTTTAAAGCTTGCAGGTATCCCATACTTTTCCTGTTCTGCCTGTGCAACTTTAGCAAAGCGTTCGACATAAGCCTTCACCTGCTGTTCAGGAATCGCAGGCAAAGCAGCTGCGTCGGTTTTGAAGCCCACCGGCTGAGCAAAGGACATCTGTTCCGCCTGGGCTTCTTCTTCCCGGTCATCAGAAAAACCAGACACCGGTGACTTCATGTTGATCGAAAACTGAATATTTTTCTGGGTCAGAATAAAGAGGGCAATCGCTGCCAGCCCGATCTTGAACCAGGGCAGGCGCACTTCACTTAGCGTACCGCCGGTAGCCTGATGAAACCGGAACCGCAGTGCAGTAAATAACTTTTGAAGACCAAGGCCAAGCTTGTGCAGTATCTCCTGAAGCGTAGGCAGGTGGATGGCTGAGCGGGAAGAACGACTGGGCGCTTTTTCCTGGTGAGGCCGGCGGGTGGTAGTCTGCTCCTGCTCCCGCACTTCGTACTTGTATTGGTGGTAGGTAGGCATATGAATTAGGTTTTTTGCGAAACGTTTTGTATCTTTCGCAACAAATTGAGTTATTGTTTCATCTCTTGCTACAAATATAAAACAATAAGTTTTTAAAAAGCAAGTTTGTTTTAAAACATTTTTGTTTAAAATGGCAGATTTTTCCGATCATATTGTAAATCAGCGGTTTAAAGACGTTTATTTAGAGCTGGAGCGGCTCAGTCTCATCAAAGGCAAGTCTGATATTGCCAAGCATTTGGGCACCTATAACCACGTCATTAACAGTATCCTAAAGGGACAGCGCAATATCACGGTCGATCAGTTGCACCGCCTCTTCGAAACCTACGGTGTCGATGCCAACTACCTTTTTGGAATTGCGGATGATATTTTCGCTGACGGTGCAACCCTTCCGGGCGAAATCCCGGTGCGCTCCCTCAACGAACGGCAAATGGGCAGCCGCAGCAACATTACACTTGTGCCCGAACAGGCAATGGCAGGTTATGCTTTGGAACATCAGGACAGCTCTTACCTGAAAAACCTGACAAAGTTTTCAATCCCCAACCTGAACGGCGAACTGATCGCCTTCGAAATTCAGGGAGATAGCATGATGCCAACAATTACCAATGGGGATCTCGTGGTTTGCGACCCAATCGAAAGGGGAGACCCCTTGCGTGACAACCATGTTTATGTAGTGGTGACAGATACTGTCGTAGCCAAGCGAATACAGCAGGTTAGAGAAGGCGATCAGGTGACCAGTCTGAGGCTGATTTCTGATAATGATCATGTTTATAAACCCTACACAGTTGAATTGGAGGAAATCCGTCAAATTCTTAAAGTCAAGTGCCGCCTGACTTCCTACGCTATTGCTTAGTCCTTTGTGAAAGGCGTGGACTGACTGCACTCTCAGAACCAAACTTCCCTGCCGGGCGTTACTTTGGCGATAGAACGACATTAAAAATACCATATATCGCTTTATGAATGAGAAACTCTTCGAAGCTATCCGGGCTAACGACGCTGACGGGGTGGAAAGTGCACTGAAAGCCTCTCCGGAAACGATTAACGTGCCGGATAGCCGTGGTTTCCCCCCGCTTGTACTTTCAACCTACACCGGGAATCAGGCAATAGCCGAACTGCTTCTTGAGAAAGGGGCCAATATCAACGCGCAGGACGCATCCGGAAATACGGCTTTGATGGGAGTAGTGTACAAAGGGCATGCAGCTATCGTGCGCATGTTGCTGGAAAAAGGCGCTAATGTAAATATCCAAAACCACAACGGTGCTACTGCATTGGCCTTTGCTGCGACCTTCGGGCAGTTGGATATCGCTCGCTTGTTACTCGAACATGGTGCCAATACAGTGGTGAAGGACAATAAAGGGCATTCACCGGCAGACCATGCCCGAATGCAGGGCAATGACAGCCTTGTAAAACTCCTTACAGCTTAGCGTACTATCAGATGTTGATGTGCAGAAAGCGCCTGATTATGCATGACCGGCCACTTTTGGAACAGGTTGCTTTCCTGGTCCTGATTCGACTGGTTGTGAACTACTCTTGCGCATGCCCGTTCTTTCAAAAAGTACCTACCGTATATGAACCGTCTAAGGCACGAAACCAGTCCCTACCTTCTGCAGCATGCGAATAATCCCGTTGACTGGTATGCCTGGAAGCCAGAGGCGTTTGAAAAAGCCAGAACGGAAAATAAGCCGGTCCTGGTAAGTATTGGCTACAGCACCTGCCACTGGTGCCATGTGATGGAGCGGGAAAGCTTCGAAGACGAGGCGGTGGCCGCGTTCATGAACGAGCATTTCATTAATATCAAGGTAGACCGTGAGGAACGGCCGGATGTTGACCAAATATATATGGAGGTCTGCCAGGCTATAAACGGTAGCGGGGGCTGGCCGTTGAACTGTTTTCTCATGCCTGATCGCAGGGCTTACTTCGCAGGTACCTATTACCCGCCGCAGCCAATGCACAACCGGCCCTCCTGGATTCAGGTGCTGCAGGATATGAAGGATGCTTTCCACGACCGGTATGAAGAAGCAGAAAAGCAAGCCAATAGGCTGATGGAGTCCGTTGCCGGAAGCGACACCATATTTCTCAAAGAGGACCTTCTGGATGTTCCTTCGGAAAAACTGTTCTCAACGGATGGCCCCAAAGCCATTCACGAAAACCTCGCCCAATCGTTTGATCGCAAACACGGCGGCTTTGGCAGTGCACCGAAGTTCCCTGGTACAATGGGGCTACGGTATTTGCTGGAATATGCCCACCTATCGGGCGATAAAGCCTCCCTGGCTCACGTTCATTTTTCTCTGGAGCAAATGATTTATGGTGGTATTTACGATCAGCTGGGAGGAGGCTTCGCCAGGTACGCCACTGACCGGCAGTGGCTGGTGCCTCATTTTGAAAAAATGCTTTACGACAACGCTTTGCTCGTTGGATCACTG
>CAZNHN010000171.1:0-3163 GCA_964572415.1 uncultured Phaeodactylibacter sp. | reverse complement strand
CGCCTGCCGCCATACGCCCAATCCACTTTATGAAACAACGATCAGGGAAACGCTCGGCTGGGTGGAGCGGGAGATGACCAGTCCGGAAGGTGGTTTTTATGCTGCGCTGGATGCAGATTCCGAAGGGGAGGAGGGCCGGTTTTACGTTTGGTCCTACGAGGAAGTGCAGGAACTCCTGGGTAATGATGCAGCGTTATTTTGTGCGTTTTATGACATCACTTCGGGAGGCAACTGGGAAGGCACTAATATTTTGCACCGTCCGGCTTCTGAGATAGATTTTGCTACTGCCAGGGGGCTGGATCCCGAAGTTTTGCAGGCTACCCTCGCTGATGGCCGCATGAAGCTGTTCAGCGCGAGAGCGCAACGGGTGCGGCCAGGGCTCGACGACAAAATTTTGCTGGGCTGGAATGCAATGATGGCTACCGCTTATGCTAAAGCCTATGCCGCCATTGGCGAGAAAGATTACCTGAATGCCGCAGTAGTCAATATTCAATTCCTGCTGGAAAAGCTCCGGCAATCTGATGGTATTTCATTTTTCCATACTTACAAGGAAGGGCAGGCTCAGTATGATGCCTTTCTGGACGACTACGCTTTGCTGATAGAAGCACTCCTTGAAATCTATCAAATCAACTTCGATACCCAACTTTTGCGTCAAGCCGGAGACTTATGCACCTATCTGATTAGCCACTTCCTTGATTCCGGGAGTAATTTGTTTTATTTTACTGGGCAAGCTCAGGAGGATATCCCGCTCCGGCGCAAAGCGCTTTACGACAGCGCAACGCCTTCGGGGAATTCCACGATGGTGCATAATCTCCAAAAGCTGGGACTGTACCTTGGCAATACAGCATTTAGTGAGCTGGCGGTTGAGATGCTGCGAGGAGTTAAGACCTCTGTGGAGAAGTATCCGGGCTCTTTCGGGCGTTGGTCAAGAGCGCTGCTGTATCAAAGCTATCCCTATTACGAAATAGCCCTGGTGGGGCAGCAAAGTGCTGCCAAGGCAAAGCATCTGCAGGAATCTTTTATTCCAAACGCGGTGGTTATGGCATCAATCACAGCTAATGAGGACTGGCCTTTACTCGCTGGCAGAGATTCCGGTGGAGACACCAATATATATGTATGCCAGGAATACGCCTGTAAACGCCCTGTAAAAACTGTAGCTGAGGCACTGGAACTGCTCAGCAGCAACAGATGATCATCAAAATTTCAAACCCGGCAAGCATGAAGCAATTATTGACAGTACTTCTGGTAACGCTGATCACCTGCACTGGCTGGTCTCAGCAAGCTGCCCAGTACAGCATGTTCATGATGAACAAGTTCAACTGGAACCCCGCCTACGCAGGGATGGAAAACTCCCTGGTCGGTACAGGTATTTACCGTTCTCAGTGGCAGGGCCTTCCCGGTAATCCGGTCACCCAAAATATCGGTGTTCACCTCCCGGTCAGCGTCATTAGGAGCGGCTTCGGATTGAACCTCGAGAATGATGAGTTAGGTGCCCGGCAGCGTACCACCGGTTCTCTGTCCTATAATTATCAGATGGAACTGGGCCGCTGGGGGATTCTTGCTGCCGGTGGTAGTGTGGGGTATGCTCAGCGCACACTCGATGGTGCTGCGCTTCGTACTCCGGATGGAGACTATTCCCCTTCAGATGGCATACTTATACACAATGACGACTTGCTCCCGGTCACAGGGGTTTCGGGCAGTGCACTGACGTACGGTGCAGGGATTTACCTGCTGACCGAAAGATTTGAAGCGGGTCTGGCCGTGCGTAATCTTACAGAACCGGTTACTCCTGTCGGGGACGCGCTTAGCATCCGGCTTTCACGTGCATTCTTCTTTAATGCAGAAGCCCACTTTGACCTCAGTTCGATGATTAGTTTTCATCCGGCGCTGCTGGTTCGTTCAGACCTGATACAGACTCAAACGGATATTGCTGCCCTTTTTCATTACAACGACAATATAATAGCAGGGGCTTCGTTTAGAGGATACGACAGCAATTCGATTGATGCCGTGGCGGCAATCGTTGGCTTCAAGTTGAGTGATAATATCACAGTAGGTTATGCTTATGATTTTACGCTGTCCGTATTGAATCAGGTGAGCAACGGCTCGCACGAAATCATGATAAGTTATAACCTGAATAAATCACTGGGTACCGGAAGGCCACCAAAAATCATTTATAATCCGCGCTCCTTATAAATAAGGCTTCGACGGATAAAACGATTTAGCTTTTGCCGGGCTCTGTTTCTTTTCCGGGAAATCAGGACTGCTAAGTTTTCAGCCTTTTACTGATGAAGTTAAATCAGTGGCAGGTAGCAGGACACGACTGTCGCAGCGCCCGTTTCTCAATTGTAAGCTGCCCGGCTTTTCGCGGGCAGGAACAGAAAAGAAAAAAATTAATTTTTGATAAGATAGGCAAACAGCCTATATTTACCACTGCGTTTATTTGACCGTATTATATATTCTGAAGGAAAACAAGGGTGTTAACATGAAACAATTAATCAAGCTTTCACTAGTCTTGCTAGTGTTTGTTGCCGCGTCCTGTGGCAGCAGTGAAAACGGCCAGCTGGTAGGTGTATTAGACCGCCCGGACTGGAAAGGAATTAATCCATACGGAATGGTTTACGTACCCTCCGGTACGTTACATATCGGACCATCTGATCAGGACGTTAGCAATACGTTCGTACAGCGTCAGAAAGCGATCTCTATACAGGGGTTCTATATGGATGATACCGAAATCACGAATAACGAATACCGCCAGTTTGTAAACTGGGTCCGGGATTCATTAGCTCACTCTTATCTCGATCACTACGTCGAAACCGAAGACGGCGAAGAGCGGATCGACTGGGAATACGAGATCGACTGGGAAGACGAAACCCTGGAAGATTTGTACTATCAGGGCGATGACCGTTTTGCCGGTAAGAAAGAACTGGATGCCAGCAAGCTGGTGTTTGAATATGAGTGGTACGACTGGCAAAAGGCTGCACACGACCACGGTCGTTCTCCTCGCAACGCCTTCATTCAGCGCCGTAAGGTGAATATCTATCCGGATACGCTGGTTTGGATCCGCGACTTCTCTTACTCTTACAATGAGCCGATGACGCGGAACTATTTCTGGCACCCTGCCTTTGATGACTATCCTACGGTGGGTGTTGATTGGCATATGGCG
>CAZNHN010000170.1:0-12927 GCA_964572415.1 uncultured Phaeodactylibacter sp. | reverse complement strand
TCCAGCGACATTACGTTGGCCAGGTTCTCCCGCAGCGGGTAGTACTTTTTCATAATCCGGGCCAGCAGGGGGATTTCAAAGCCGGTGAGTACCCCGATGACTACAGTTAATCCCACCACCAGCCCCTGATAGGCCTCCGGTGAAACCCGGGTGAAGAAAAAATACAGCAGCGGCACGCTCGCCCCGCCAATCAGACCAAGCAGCCCTTCCACACCAATAAACCACGCGGCCAGGCGCTCTTCCGAAAACCATTGGCTCAGGTAAGAACCCAATCCCATGGCAGCCATGTAAAACCCGATGGTGAGCGAAAACTGCGTGATACTGTCGCCCAAAAAATAGGAGGAAGTGGTGCTGATCAACAGTTCGTAAATGATAGAGCACAGCCCGGCAATGAAAATGGCAATCCCCAGGACGGTTTTCTCAGCGCGATTTTTTTGGAAGGGCATGGACTTTTCTCTACTTTTAACGATACAATCATTTACAGCGTGCTAAGATACAGGCTCTGTATAAAAGCAATGCCCTATTTTGTAACCCTATACCTTAAAATATGAGAAAACATACTACTGCCTTTGCCAGTGCGCTGGTGTTAGCGCTTATCCTGTCAGCCTGCGGCGGCGCTCAACGCGTTGATCAGGATGCCGGTATTGTGACCACCGTGCGGGAGGTCAGCGAAGGCGAATTCAAGATCGAGGACGAACAAATGGTGGAAAGCAAAAGCGCCAGCGCCATCATCGCCAAATACGCCGACAATACCACCGACACTATCCCGCTGAGTGAAATGCAGCAAATGATGAACGACAGCACCCTGGCGCAGGCGGCACAGGATACCACACATCACCGCCATCATCATTACCGGCGGCATAGCTCCATGTTCAGTATTGTCTCCTACGGCATGATGGGCTATATGCTGGGCAGGAGCCGGAGCAGCTTTCGCCCGCGCCCAAGTGCGTATGTCAACCAGTCCACTTATCAGCGAGTAAGCAATACAACAGGTACCCGCTTCCGCAATGCGACTTCCCGTACCACTTCTTCCCGGCCTTCCAAAGGGAAATCTGGCTACGGAGGTTCCCGCTCAACCCGTTCGTCCGGTGGATAGGCGCCTGACCGAAACCGGCCGGCTCAGCCCGAAGCCGCTCCGCAAACGAGGCCTGGAGTGGTTCATCGAAGGGGACAACCACGACTACTTCGCTCCGGAGCTGCTCCGGTTAGCCGACAACGAGATCGCTGCCTTCAGCCAGCCGGCCGGTGAGCTGTACGAGCGCCTGTTGCTCGCCATCCGGAAAGTTGGCGAGCGTGAGCTATGGGAAGCTGCCGGCATCCCTGAGAATGCCGTGGAAGCCGTAGACTACTCCCTGAGGCGCGAATGGGGCAATCACCTGGTCGGCCGCTTTGACTTCGCGGGCGGGCTGGACGGCGTGCCCCTGAAAATGCTGGAATTCAACGGGGACACCCTCTCACTCATGCCCGAAACCCTGAGCGTGCAGCCGATGATGCTGGAGTTGCTCCCCCGGCGCGAACGCAAAAATGCACGGCAATGGAACCACCTGCGTACCGGACTGGTGAAGGGGCTGCAAAAAATCCTGCAGCGCTATCCTAACCGGCCGGCTAACCTGCTGCTTATCGGGCTGGGGCACGAAGAAGACTGGCTCAACCTGGATGTCATCGAGATGGCGGCAAAGCAGGCGGGATTCGAAGAGGTCCACCGCGCACCAATGGAGGAAGTCATTTTCTCAGAAGAAGAGGGCATCTTCCTGGAAGTCGAGCCCGACGAATACCTCCGCTACGATTTTGTATTCAAAATGGCGCCCTGGGAGTTTATTGCCTACGAGGAGCCGGAGCTGATGGGCCTGCTTACGCAAATCATTAAGCGCGACCTGTGCGTTATCCTCAATCCGGCTTACAGTATGCTGCTGCAGTCCAAAGCCCTGCTGCCACTGCTGGGGGAATTAGGCGGATTGCACCCGGCTATGCTAAAGGCGAGCCGGAGCGCGGCAGATTTTCCCGATCATCGCTACGCGGAAAAGCCCATCTATGGCCGGACCGGTGACAACGTGCGCCTGTTTGATGGCAGCCCGCAGGCCATTGCTGAGAATGAAGGCGACTACGGCGGCCTGCCCCGCATTTACCAGGAGCTCGCCCCGTTTAATGTAGACAGTGATGGCGACCGCTATCAGCCTAGTGTTTACATTGCAGGAGGTGAAGCCTGTGCGCTTTGCTTCCGGCGGCAGGATGGCCTCATCGTTGATGACGATGCTGAATTTGTCGGCCATTACTTAATAACCTGATTGCTGTAAAGTCTGTAAACTTCTTCGATACATGGCCCGCTCCGTTCAACTTCCAACAACCCAAGCCTTAGGCCGGCACGTACTGCTCGAGCTCTACCAATGCCCGGCGGAGCTCCTCAAGGCGGAAGGTGAGCAGGAAGAGTTCCTGAAAGCCGCTGCAGAACTTATGGGAGCAACGGTGGTGACTTCCAATTTTCATCAATTCTCGCCCTACGGCATTTCCGGGGTCGTCATTATTCAGGAGAGCCACCTGACGCTGCATACCTGGCCGGAACACCGGTACGCTGCGGTCGATATTTTCACCTGCGGGGAGATTGACCTAGAGGCAGGTATTGAGTACCTCATTCAGGCTTTCCGGGCGGAAACGGCGGACTGGAAGCTGTACGAACGGGGGAAAGGGCTTTGAGCAAAATACATTCCGTACCTACGGCACGGCCAATTCCTTAAGCCCAGGATTTCAACCAACATAGCGCACCTAAAAGGCGCACAGTTTAAATCGTTTTTGATCTTAAATCCAATTACCATTCAATATCCCTCCCACTCTACCTTACGCCCGCGCTGACTGTTTTTCAGAATATCCGGTACCGCCCCCAAAATGGCTTTTTGCAGGAGGTCAACCAGCCGGCGCTTCATAAAACTTCGCCTCAGGACAATACTGACTTCCCGTACCGGTTGCGGATTGCGGAAGGTACGGACGTGCTTGTTGTACAGCTCTTCGGAAAGCTCCAGGGTGGCCAGTTCCGGCAGCAGGGTGTAGCCGTACTGCCGTTCCACAATTCTGCGTAGGGTCTCCAGGCTGCCACTCTCAAAGCGTAACCCCCGCTGCGTATGCTGTTCCTGCTGATCACTGCAGATATTGACCACCTGAGAGCGGAAACAGTGCCCCTCCTGCAGCAACCACATGTCCTCTATGTTGAGGTCCTCGAAATCAATCCGGTCCTTGTCCGTTAGCGGATGGGAGGTGGACATATACACCACAAAGGTCTCGTAAAACAGCGGAATTTCCGTGAAGCCATCGGAGCGGATGGGTGTGACCAGCAAGCCCACATCGAGTTGGTCCGCTTTGAGACGGTCCATAATTTCGTGCGACAGCAACTCCTGAATATGAAGCTGCACATCGGGATAGGTCTGCATAAAGTGGGGCAGGAACATCGGCAGCAGATAAGGGCCCAGGGTCGGGATAACGCCCACCCTAAGCTCGCCTTTCACCATTTCCTGTTCCTCGCGGATTAGTTCCGGTATGCGGCTCGTCTCGCGGATGATGGTCCGGGCCTGACTGACGATTCTTTGCCCGATATCCGTAGTCAATATGGGCTTCTTGGAGCGGTCGAAAAGCAGTACACCGAGGTCTTCCTCCAGTTTCTTCACCTGCATGCTCAGGGTTGGCTGCGTCACCCGGCAGGATTTGGCTGCTTTTGCAAAGCTCTTTTCATTGTCTACCGCAATAATGTACTCTAGTTGGGTCAGTGTCATCGTTTAGGATTTCTTCCGCCCGGTAATCCGGACGCCTCCGAGGTTGCCCCCGGCGAATAGATCGGCAATCGTTTGATAAAAAGACAGGCGGTTCTCAAAAAGAGCCTCCCCGTAAAATGAACGGTGGGCTTCCTGATTGTCTTTGAATTCATCAAACCGTTTACGGGTCCATTCCCGCCAAAGAGTGTCCATTTCTACGACTTCTAAATCTGTGAAGCCCGCCTGCTCCAATGCCTGAAGGTACACCTCCGTATTACTGACAGATTGAGCGCTCACCGTTTCCTTTAGCTGCCGGGCTTCCCCGCTACTCAGGGGATTACGGACCACAAAGTCCTCAATAAAAAACCGCCCGCCGGGTTTCAGGGCTTTGTGGCAATGCGCCAGTACTTTGGCCCGGTCCGGCACATGCAGGAAGACCAGGAGGGAAATGAAGTGGTCGAATGTTCCTTCCCAATCGTAATTCAGCAAATCGCCTGCCCGGAATTCCACCTTGTCTGAAAGCCCTGCCCTCCGGGTCAGCTCCGTAGACAAACGGCATAGCTCCGGTTGTAATTCCACACCCATTACGCGGCAGCCGCTGCAATCGGCCAGCACGCGGGCGGTGCCCCCTACCCCGCTGCCGACATCGTAGACATAGTCGCTGTCTTCCAAACTCAATGCTTCCGCCACCTCATAACAAGCTTCAGCTCCAAGGTAATGGTATTGGTCCAGGTGCCCAAGCCCCAGCAGGTCGCTTAGCTGAAGTGGACCATCCTCCAGGCCTTCCTCTTCCAGTTTTTTGTGGACGCTGTCCACACGCCAGTTGTACATCACGGAGGAAAGGTTTTCTTCCTCAAAGGTTACGAAGGGCGCACAAAGCTGACGGGGCGGGACTGGCGCATCAATAATGCCCAGGGCCTGCAGGTCGCCCTGTACTTTATTCAGTTCCGAGGCAGCGATTGCCGGGGCACAGCTCCAGGTGGTCTGCCCGTACCAATCGGCTACATCTTCGGGCTGCAATTTGAAGTGATCGCTAATAAATTTCAGCTTTTCCGCCTTATCGGTATGCTCCAGGCGTTGCCGG
The DNA here is from genome assembly GCA_964572415.1 of uncultured Phaeodactylibacter sp. Lineage (GTDB taxonomy): Bacteria > Bacteroidota > Bacteroidia > Chitinophagales > Saprospiraceae > Phaeodactylibacter. The sequence continues at coordinate 8,106 of CAZNHN010000170.1, read as the reverse complement.
ATATCATGCATAAGCTCCAGCAGCTCCGGCTGATGCTGCTCAATGATCTCCTTACGGGCCACCAGCACAAAGCAGGGCCAGGGCGTCACGCATACGCCCGGACGGCGCCATTCTCCACTGTCCACGGTAGGCTTGGTGGTATATTTCTCCCACATAAAAGCGTCGATGCGCCCCTCCCGCATGGCTTTACGGGCCCCCTCGAAATTCCCAACTACTTCAAACTTTAACTTAGCGGTGTTCCAGCCCAACTGCCGGGCATTGACGTAGGCCATCAGGTGAGAACCGGAAGTGTACCGGCTGATGCCAAAGACTTTGCCTTCCAGGTCTTCCACCGATTGGTAAGGGCTGTCGGCCGCCACGTGTATACCCCAGGTCAGCGGGCTCGACACATAAGTGCCGATGATTTGGCTGGGATTACTCTTGTGCAAATCGGCAACGGCCCCTTCTGTCAGCATCAGCGCAATATCCAAATCTCCCGACCTAAGCCCTTCACACATCGCACCGGTGCCACCGGGCTGCACCACCCACTCAAAATCAGGATGATCTTCTCCCGCCATATACCAGGGGTAATTGAAATGCTCAGGGACGCCCCCTACCCTAAATCGCACTGCTGACATTAAACTGCTTTTTGTGATGATGCAATATTAACCTAATAGGAAATCGCTTTCAAAGTTTAAGCTTCTGTATTCAAGCTTTAAATTTAGAGCTATTATCTTTCTTTTGAAGGTTACAGGAGCAAACTGCTATGACCCCTTAGAAAGTAGTAATCAATCGTTCCTTAAAACACATCCATGAAGCAGTTGGAACAAACCTGGCGATGGTTTGGAGATCAGGATCCGGTAAGCTTATCAGATATAAGACAAGCCGGGGCTACAGGTATTGTGAGCGCCCTGCACCACATCCCGATTGGTGAGGTGTGGTCTGTAGAAGCCATTCAGGCGCATCAGTCAAAAATCAAAGCAGCCGGACTAACCTGGTCAGTAGTCGAAAGCGTACCGGTTCACGATGAAATTAAGCGCAAAACCGGCAACTGGGAACGCTACACGGAAAATTACCAACAGACCCTTAGCAATCTTGGAGAATGTGGCATCCCGGTGGTGACCTACAACTTTATGCCGGTCCTCGACTGGACCCGTACCGATTTGCATTACAAAGTAGCAGATGGATCCCATGCCCTGCGGTATGATGCCACTGCACTCGCCGCCTTCGACCTATTCCTGCTGGAGCGGCCTAAGGCGGTACAGAGCTACGACAGCAAACAACTGCAGCGCGCCAGAGGCTACTTTGGGCAGATGAAGGCTTCTGAAAAAGAAGCGCTGATCAGCACCCTTATCGCTGGCCTGCCGGGAACGGACGAAGGCTATGATCTCGCCACCCTGCGCCGTAAGGTCGACCTCTATCAGGACCTTGGGCCGGAGGAATACCGGCAGAATCTGATTGACTTTCTGAGCGCCATTACACCAACTGCAGCTGAGGCGGGCGTTTTTCTGGCTATCCATCCTGATGACCCGCCTTTCCCTATCCTGGGCATGCCTCGTATTGTGAGCACAGCGGAGGATGCTGCGGCGATTCTGGCAGGCGTAGACCACCCCAATAACGGGCTTTGCTTTTGCACCGGTTCCTATGGTGCCCGGGCAGATAATGATCTCCCGGCCATGATTGAGCAGTTTGGCGAACGCATCCACTTTTTCCACCTCCGGAATGTACGGAGAGAGCAGGACTGTAGCTTTTACGAAGATGACCATCTTGCGGGCAGTACAAACATGTACGAGGTAATGAAGAAAATTGTCAGGCTGCAGCAAAGCCGGGAGCGCTCCATTCCAATGCGCCCGGACCACGGGCATCAGATGCTGGACGACCTTAGCAAAAAGGTCAACCCCGGCTATTCCGCCATCGGCCGGCTCAGAGGGCTGGCAGAACTCCGGGGGCTGGAGTACGGACTATTGCAAACTTTAAACCATTAGCGCAGATGTCATCAACCATTACGCAACAGCGAATCAAGCCTTTTCTCAACAAAGATTTCCTGCTGGAAAATCCGGTAGCCTGTGCGCTGTACCACGACTACGCCAAGGTACAACCCATCATCGACTATCATAACCACCTGCCACCGTATGCTATCGCCAAGGATGCTCAGTTTGCCAATATTACCAAGGTTTGGCTGGACGGTGACCACTACAAATGGCGGGCTATGCGGACTCTCGGCATCGATGAGCGCTTTATCACCGGTGATGCGCCAGACCGGGAGAAGTTCCGGGCCTGGGCAAAAACCGTGCCTTACACCATGCGCAACCCGCTCTACCATTGGACCCACCTGGAGCTGAAACGCTACTTTGATGTGACCGACCGGCTCCACCCGGAAGTCGCCGATGAGGTCTACGATGCCACTACTGAACAGTTGCAGCAGGCTTCCCACAGCGCCCGGGGATTGCTCAGGCAGCAGAACGTAGAGCTGGTCTGCACTACAGATGACCCCGTGGATGACCTCGCTCACCACGAGCAAATGGCCAGTTCAGGTGACGATTTGCGCATGTTGCCGGCCTTCCGCCCGGATAAGGCCATCCTGATTGAAAAAACAACCTTTAACGACTATATCAACAAACTAGAGGCGGTAGCGGGTGCAGATATTCAGACACTGGATCAGCTGATGTCGGTGCTCGAATCACGCATTCAGTATTTCCACGACCGGAGCTGCCGGCTGGCTGATCATGGGCTGGAGTGCGTGGATGCAGTGGAGTGGACGATGGCAGAAGCCCGGCAGTCCTTTGCGGACAAGCGTTCCGGCAGGGAGTTGTCTGCGGAGGCTTGCGCCAAATACCGCACGGCCGTGCTGACCGAACTGGGCAAGCTCTATCATCAGAAAGGATGGGCCTGGCAACTGCACCTGGGCGCCCTGCGCAACAACAGTTCCCGGATGATGCAACAACTCGGGCCGGACACCGGCTTCGACAGCATGGGCGACTGGAAGCAGGCGCAGGGGCTATCCCGGCTGTTCGACACCCTCGACCGCAGCGATCAATTGCCCAGGACCATTCTTTACAACCTCAACCCGGCGGACAATGAAATCTTCGCCACCATGGCGGGGAATTTCAACGACGGCAGCGTGCGCGGAAAGATGCAGTTTGGCTCCGGATGGTGGTTCCTCGATCAGAAAGATGGTATGGAAAAACAGATGAATGCCCTGTCCAATCTCGGGCTACTCAGCTGCTTCATCGGTATGCTCACCGATAGCCGCAGCTTCTTGTCCTTCCCCCGGCACGAGTACTTCCGGCGCATCCTTTGCAACCTGATTGGTAAGGATGTACACAACGGACTACTACCTAATGACATCGAGTGGCTGGGCAAAATCGTAGCGGATATCTGCTACCACAATGCGAAAAATTACTTTAAATTCTAAAGTTGTTAAATCAAATGAAAAAGATCGTCACCTTTGGTGAAATCATGTTACGCCTGACGCCTCCCGGCCACCGGCGCTTGTCCCAGGCCAGTTCCTTTGAAGTGATCTACGGTGGTGGGGAGTCGAATGTGGCCGTATCTCTTGCCAATTACGGGCTCCCAACTGAGTTTGTCACCCGACTGCCGGACAATGATATTGGGGAGTGTGCCCTGATGGAAATGCGTAAGCGTAATGTGGGCACGCAACATATTGCCCGTGGTGGTGAACGGCTGGGTATCTATTTTCTGGAAATTGGTGCGGTGGCCCGCGGCAGCAAGGTGGTCTACGACCGGGCTCACTCCGGTATGGCTACTATCGAAAAAGGTATGATTGACTGGGAAACAGTCTTTCAGGATGCGCAGTGGTTCCACTGGACCGGCATCACCCCGGCCATCTCTCAGGGGGCGGCCGATGCCTGCCTGGAAGCCGTACAGGCGGCCAACCGCATGGGTATTACGGTCTCTACGGACCTGAATTACCGAAAAAACTTATGGAAATACGGGAAAAAGCCCGCTGAGGTCATGCCCGACCTGGTAGCAGGCTGTGATGTCATACTGGGCAACGAGGAAGATGCCGAAAAACACTTTGGAATCGAGCCCGAGGGCGTGGATGTCACCAAAGGGGATACCATTGATGCACAGGCATATACCTCGGTTTGCCAGCAGTTGATGGAGCGTTTCCCACGGTGCAAAAAAGCGATTATTACCCTGCGGGGCTCTATTAGCGCCTCCCACAATACCTGGTCTGGTGTGCTGTACGATGGGAAAACCCTCTTCGAAGCGCCAACCTATCAAATTACGGATATCGTGGACCGCGTAGGTGGTGGCGATAGCTTTATGGGCGGCCTGATTTACGGGCTGCTGACGTATCCGGATGATGATCAGCGGGCGCTTGACTTCGCGGTAGCGGCCTCCTGCCTTAAGCATACCATCTATGGAGATGCGAACCTGGTTACAGTAGAGGAGGTCGAAAAACTGATGCAGGGAGATGCCTCCGGGCGGGTGAGCCGCTAACCGGAAAAAGAATTATGTTTCATACACTACTTTGGTTGTTTGGTTGCGCCCCGTGCGCGACCAAACTCTTTTGTAAGTGACGAAAAAAAACAAACCTTTCATGGCCAGATATTCAAGAATAGAAGTAGCGGTGACGATGGCGGAGACCGGCCTGGTTCCGCTGTTTTACCACAATGATATTGACTTGTGCAAACAGGTACTGAAAGCCTGCTACGATGGCGGCGCCCGCATACTGGAGTTCACCAACCGGGGGGACTTCGCCCACGAGGTCTTTCAGGAGTTGAATAAATATGCCCTGAAGGAATTACCGGGCATGATGCTGGGCGTAGGCTCAGTGACAGACGCCGGTACCGCCAGCCTGTACCTGCAGCTGGGTGCAAACTTTGTCGTCACACCAGTTCTGCGGGAGGATATCGCTATCGTTTGCAACCGGCGGAAGGTCCTCTGGTCGCCCGGCTGTGGCAGCCTTACGGAGATTGCAAGGGCGGAAGAACTGGGGGCTGAGATTGTAAAGGTTTTCCCGGGCAGCACCCTCGGGCCGGGTTTTGTGAAAGCCATCAAAGGCCCCTGCCCCTGGACCAGCATTATGCCTACGGGTGGCGTTTCGCCCGATCCGGACAACCTAAAATCCTGGTTTGATGCCGGGGTGACCTGTGTGGGCATGGGCTCCAAACTGATTACCAAGTCAGTGCTTAAAAGCGGGGACTTTGACCAACTGACCGCCGATGTCAGGGCCACCCTCGACACCATTCAGGAAGTAAAGCCGAAGCAGACATGAAGTTATTCCTCCAATTAATACTATTCCCGGTTACGTTCCTTGTTATTAGTGGTTGTAGTCAGCAGGACTCCGTGACCGCTATCAAACTGGCGCACGGGCTGGATATTTCCCACCCCGTCCACAAGGGTATGGTTTACTTTGCCGGGCAGGTTGCGGAACGGTCTAACGGGCAGATGCGCATCGACATTTATCCCAGTGGCCAACTGGGCTCCGAGCGGCAGTGCCTGGAGTTGCTGCAGATTGGCAGCTTGGGCATGACGAAGGTATCAGCTGCCGTGCTGGAGAATTTTGCCCCCCGGATGAAAGTGCTCGGCCTGCCTTATCTGTTCCGGGACGACGAACATGCCTGGGCGGTCTTAAACGGCCCTATCGGCAAAGACCTTCTGCTGGAAGCCCAGAACTACTGGCTCCGGGGTGTTTGTTTTTACGACGCCGGCAGCCGGAGTTTCTATACCAAAGACCGTCCCATTAACTCGCCGGAAGACCTCGATGGACTAAAGGTCAGGGTGATGAACAGTCAGACCGCCATGCAAATGGTCAAGGCACTGGGCGGCGCCCCTACCCCAATTTCCTTTGGGGAACTGTACACTGCACTGCAGCAGGGCGTAGTGGACGGAGCAGAGAATAACCCGCCCAGCTTTTACACTTCCCGTCACTACGAAGTCTGTAAGTACTACTCCATTGATGAGCACAGCACCGTGCCCGATGTGATGCTGATCGGTACCAATACCTGGGAGCGCCTGACCGCACAGGAACAAACCTGGCTGCAGGAAGCGGCCGACGCCTCCGTCGACTATCAGCGGAAAGTCTGGGCAAGCTCGGAGCAAGAAGCCCTGGATGCAGTCAAAGCTGCCGGCGTACAAATCAACTACCCCGATAAGTCTCCATTTGCAGCACGCGTGGAGGGCATCTACGAACGCTACAAGGATAACCCCGAAATTTACGAACTGATTCAGCAAATTCAAGCCGTACAGTAATGCGAAACAACGTTAATAAATATGTAGGCTATTTCCTGGCTTTGCTCATGGCCGTCATGACGGTAGATGTGCTCTGGGGGGTCTTCACCCGATATATTGTGGGCTCTCAAAGCCCCTGGACAGAGGAGCTGGCCCGTTTTTTACTGATTTGGATTGGTTTGCTGGGTGCAGCTTATGTAGCCGGGCAAAATCAGCACCTGGCTATCGACATCCTGCCCAATAAACTCGAAGGCGTCCCCAAACAGCGGCTGCAGTTGGCTATCCGCCTGCTGATCGTAGGTTTTGCGGCCACGGTGCTGGTAGCTGGTGGGGCGCGTCTGGTCTACATCACCTACAAGCTTGGGCAATACTCTGCTGCCCTGCAGGTGCCGCTTTCTGTGGTCTACAGCGTCGTCCCTGTGAGCGGGCTGCTCATCATTTATTACAAACTCGCTGAGCGCGGTGCCCCAACCGAAGCTCAGGCCTAAATAAACCCTATGGAAGTCCTTATTCTGGTCTTATCCTTTCTGATTTTGCTGGGCATTGGGGTTCCTATTGCCTGGAGTATTGGTATTTCCAGCCTGTTTACCATGCTGGTCAGCATACCGGCTATGCCGGCTTTCACTACTGTGGCTCAGCGTATGGCCACAGGGCTTGACAGCTTTGCCCTGCTGGCTATCCCGTTTTTTATCCTGGCCGGGCAGTTGATGAACCGGGGCGGTATTGCCCGAAGGCTGATTGATTTTGCCAAAACGCTGGTAGGCTCCCTGCCCGGTGGGCTGGCACATGTGAATATCATTGCAGCGATGCTTTTTGGGGCGATCTCCGGCTCAGCAGTAGCGGCAGCCTCCGCGATTGGTGGATTTATGGGGAAGCGTATGGAAGATGAGGGCTATGACAAATCCTTTGGTGCGGCTGTGAATATCACTTCCGCGACCACCGGCATGACCATCCCGCCCAGTAATATCCTGATTGTTTATTCTCTGGCCAGCGGAGGGGCTTCGATTGCGGCCCTGTTCCTGGCAGGATACCTACCCGGTATACTTACCGGATTATTCCTGATGATCGTCGCAGGAGTATGGGCCAAGCGGAAAGGATACCCGGTTGGCGAACGCAGTAAGCTGCGGGAAGTCGCCCGGACCTTCCTGGATGCCCTGCCCAGTTTATTGCTGCTGATTATCGTGATCGGCGGGATTGTGGTGGGTATTTTTACGGCAACCGAGGCTTCAGCGGTAGCAGTGCTCTACTGCCTTGTTCTGGGCTTTTGGTACCGGGAATTTAAGGCCAGCGATATGCCCGATATCCTGCTGCATGCGGTCAGCACCACGGCCATTGTGATGCTGCTCATTGGTACGTCTATGAGCATGTCCTGGATTATGGCATTTGAGAATATCCCTCAGCAGATTACCGCACTGCTGCTATCGGTGAGTGACAGCCCGGTGGTGATCCTCCTAATCATCAATCTGATCCTGCTGTTTGTGGGCGTATTTATGGACATGACACCGGCAGTGCTCATCTTCACGCCCATCTTCCTGCCGGTGGTGCAGGAAATGGGCATGGACCCGGTCCACTTCGGGATCATCATGGTGCTCAACCTCTCCATAGGGCTGTGCACGCCTCCGGTAGGATCGGTGCTATTTGTGGGCGTAGGCGTAGCCGGCACGAGTATTCAGAAAGTCGTCAAACCACTGCTGCCGCTATTTATTGCCATGATTGTTGCGCTACTCATCGTTACCTATGTACCAGGGCTGTCCCTCTGGCTACCAGAAATATTTGGCTACTAAAAAACCTGAAATGCACGACCCATTTCTGATTATACATCCGAAAGATAATGTAGGCGTTGCCCTGCGTGATCTTGCTGAAGCACAACAACTGGATACGGCCCGGGGGGTGGTGAAGCTGGCGGAACCGATTGCCGCCAAGCAC
>CAZNHN010000169.1:0-12951 GCA_964572415.1 uncultured Phaeodactylibacter sp. | reverse complement strand
TTAAGGAGCCGGTGCAATGGTCTTTCAGCAGTAAAATTGTTAAAGACAGTTTATACGAAGTGACTTTCACTGCCGATATAGAAGCGGGCTGGACCATTTACTCTGTCAACACCAGCCCTGACGATGGGCCACTGCCAACCGCCTTTAATTTTGAAGACAGTGATGCCTTTGAACTCATTGGCGAAGTAGTGGAATCCGGAAAGACCAAATCTGGCATCGACCCGGTCTTTAAAGTAGAGGTAACCAAGTTTGTGGAAAGCCCGGCTGTTTTCACCCAACAACTAATTGCACTGGATCCCACCCAACCGGTAACCGGTTACCTGACGTACATGACTTGCAATGATTCAGAGTGTATACCTGCCGATTTGGACTTTGCCGTAAACCTGGCAGCCGGTGCAGGGGGGATTGTTCAGGTAGACCCGGCGAGCGGCCTCAAAGCAATTGACCAGACCGTGGCAACGATCCGTGAGACCCACAAATCGCCGGTGGCGACCTGTGGTAAGGAGGTGGCAGATAACGAAGAAGACAGCATACTATGGACCTTCGTGCTGGGCTTTGCAGGTGGTCTGCTGGCCTTGCTGACGCCTTGTGTCTTCCCGATGATCCCATTGACAGTGAGCTTCTTCACCAAAAGCTCTATGGACCGGGCAACCGGAGTCCGCAATGCTCTGATCTACGGACTTTCCATTATCGTTATTTATGTTGCGATCGGCTTACTGATTACGGGGATATTCGGGACAACAGCACTGAATGCCTTGTCGACCAACTGGATTGCCAATACCCTGTTTTTCCTCATTTTCCTGTTTTTTGCCTTTTCCTTTTTTGGCTATTATGAAATTACGCTGCCCAGTTCATGGGCTAACAAAAGCGATGCGATGGCGGACCGCGGCGGGCTGATTGGCATTTTCTTTATGGCCTTTACCCTGGCACTCGTTTCCTTCTCCTGCACCGGTCCAATCATTGGTTCGGCCCTGGTACAATCGGCCACAAGCAGCCTCGGTCCATTTGTGGTGATGCTCGGCTTTTCCACAGCGCTGGCACTGCCGTTTGCACTTTTTGCAGCTTTCCCCGGCTGGCTCAATTCGCTGCCCCGCTCGGGCGGATGGATGAACTCGGTGAAAGTAGTCCTGGGCTTCCTGGAGCTGGCACTGGCCCTCAAGTTCCTTTCAGTTGCGGACATGACGATGCACTGGGGTATTCTGCCTTATGAGGTGTTCCTGGGTGCCTGGATTTTGGTCTTCGCAGCCATGACGGCTTACCTGTTTGGCTGGATCAAATTCCCACACGACAGCCCGGTTAAGAAGTTGTCGCCAACCCGCGGTGGTTTTGCCTTCCTGTCGCTGGCGTTCACCGTATACCTCGTCACCGGCTTCATGTATAATGAGGATACCAAGAGCTATAACGCCCTGAAGCTGATGAGCGGCCTGGCTCCTCCTGCAAATTACAACATCCTGCTGGCAAAGGGAGAGGCAGATGAAAGCATCAAAGCGAAGTACCCTTCCTTTACGAAGTGTGCTAATGACCTGGACTGCTTTAAGAACTACGAAGAGGGCGTGGCTTACGCCAAAGAAAATGAGATGCCTATCCTGCTCGACTTTACCGGCTATGGCTGTGTAAACTGCCGTAAGACCGAGGAGCACATCTGGGTGGAGGATGTCGTCAAGGACAAACTGGAACAGGACTTTGTGCTCATTTCACTCTATGTGGATGACCGAAGGGAGTTGGAAGAAATGTTATTATCCATACCGCGTCAGGAAAAGCTGCGTAATGTGGGCAACCTCTGGGCAGACTTCCAGATTGTTAATTTCGAACAAAACTCCCAACCTCTTTATGTCATGATGAGCCCGGATGAACAAGTCCTTGCGCCTCCGCGCGGGTTTAAGGAAGGCGTTCAGGACTACGCTGACTTCCTGGAATGCGGGCTCAACACCTTTGAGGGGCTCGAAACGGGAGCACCGGCAGAAGACAATAAGCCCCTGGGCAGTAATTAAAACACAACTTTAACAAATAAATAGTACGCCGCCTGTAGCTTGGATGCTGCAGGCGGCGTATGCTTTGTTGCCAGATCAGAGTTATCCGACAGCCCATGAGGTTTCTTGTTATCCCATTTTTGAAAGGTCCGCAGGGAAAGTACTCAGTCCCAGTTCGGACTTCACCCGGTCATTCAGGCGACGAGCCTGATCGAAGTTGTCGAAGGAGCCAACAATCACCCGGTATACGGTTTTTCCGCTGAGTTCAGCAATATTCACAATAACGGGCTGATCGAACTGCCGTTCCAGCTTTTCAGCCTGTACCAGCACATTGCCATAATCACCAAACACGCCAATTTGCACCCCCCAGCCTTGTGCCGGTTGAGGCGTGACCTTAAAACGGAACAATCCTTGTCCGGAAGAAACTTGCGGAGCTACACTTCCCCGGGAAGGCGATGGTGAAGGAGCAGGAGATGGAGTTGGGCTGGGAGAAGGCTTTGGAGTGGGCGGGGGCACCACATTCGACGACTCGCGGCGATCCCGACGGCGCAGGGCTTCTGCCACTGCTTTATCGGCATTGACCCTGCCGAAGCCATATTTCAGAGACCGCCCGTTGACGTATTCGGATGGGGCACCAATTTTATCTGCGGTAGCGCGAAGGATTTCTTTGACTTCACGGGCGGTGAGGTCCGGATTGGCAGAAAGCATAAGGGCGCAAATGCCGGCAACCAATGGTGTGGAGCTGGAAGTGCCGCCAAAATGCTTGTAGTGCGGGCCCCGGTCACGCCCGTCTCTGTAGTATCTGTATACGCCAGTTTCCCAGCTCAGTCCGGGGTCCCATGATGCCCGGGCGGCCAGGATCGGCCAGTCTCCGTTGGAGGGCGCACAAATATCAATTTCCCGCCCGCGGTTGGAATAGCTTGCATGGGTATCTTTACTGGTGGAAGCCCCCACTGCAATGACATCGGGGTGCGCTGCATAGAAGTTAATGTAGTCCTTATCGTCATTACCTACAGCATAAAGGACGATACAGCCTTTGCCGTTGCGCCCCTGCCTTGCAGCTTTTGCGATCGCCTGTTCTTTAATACTGCCTAGGCTGAACTTGGGATCCGTGGTGCCCCAGCTGCAACTGATGATGTCTGCTCCGTTGCGCATACAGTAGTCAAACATCTGCTCAGTGGCACGATTACTAAAAGAGGTGCCGTTGACCGGCATGAAGCGGGACTGCGGCGCCGCGCCTACGATCCCCCTGCCATTGCTTACCGCCAGGGCAACGCTTGCACAGGGGGTGCCATGAGTAAACCGGGCATCGCCCATCGTCATATTGGAAGAACCGGTCCAGAGATCAAAGGGCCGGAATAGCTTGGTCCGCAGATCCGGGTGGTTAACATCAAATCCATTATCGATAATGGCGATGGTTATACGGTCAGAGCCCATGCCATCGAGGCGGCGCCAGGCGTCAAAAACTTTTGCATCCGCGCCCTGCCGCAGGCGATAGTTAGCGCCGGGAATGTAGCCGCGGTTGCGCAGGTGCCACTGCTGGGTGACCAAATCATCGTTAGGCTCGTGGTATTCATACTCATCAAGCAGAGTGTCCAGGTCGGGCTCAGCGACCTTCACCATAGAAATTCCCTGTAGCAGGTGAGCGACTTTCAAAGGATTGGGGGAGTTTGCGGTTACCCGGGCAACGATTTGCTGCTTGTCCCTCCGTTCGACGAGTTCCAGTTTGTACTCTTCCAGTACAATGCCCTGCTCCTCTTCATCCACGCCCTCTTCAAAGGTAATGAACAGCTCCCCTGTAGCGACGAGCGGCTTGTCACTACCCTCCGCATAATAAACATGTGTGCCTACGGTTACTTCATCGCGGGTACGTACTTCGTCCAGCTTCTGATCAATGTCCTGCCCTTCTGCATCCAGGCTTACGATTTTAAAGCCCCCCAGATTTTGGTGAACCTCCTGGTTGACGAAAGGCTGATCTTCAGCTGTTTTTTCTTCAGCGGTACGAAGCCCCACCAGGGCTTTGCTCTTCCTGAGGGTAAGTTCACCCTTACCGCTACGGACTTTAAGTTTGCTCATGTGCTCTGTTTTCGGGGATTTGGTAACAGATAACCAATATAGAAATATTTCATGGATTAGTGGCGCCTTTGATTCCCCTATGTATAAAACTGAAGCGGGGTTGAGCCGCTTTCGCAACTCAACCCCGCTTTTCTACAACAACAAATTGAATTTTCGCTTCTAAGCCCGGCGCTCTTTCTGAGCTTCAGCATACATTTTTTGCAGCTTCTTACGGGCGAAGAAAATGCGGCTCTTTATAGTTCCGAGCGGAGAGCCCAGCTGCTCCGCAATCTCGTCGTACTTATATCCCTGATAGGCCATCATAAACGGACGGCAAAAGTCCTCGGGCAGAGAGTTAACCATTTTCATTAGCTCTTTGTAAGCCACATTATTTTCCCCATCATTCTCAACAGTCTTATCGCCGGAATTAAGGTAATAATTATTGGGCGTTTGGTCGATGATCATGTTGCGGCGCACCTTCTTACGATAGTTATTAATGAAGATGTTACGCATAATGGTCACCGCCCAGGCTTTAAAGTTCGTGCCCTGCTTATACTTATCTGCATTTGTGATGATACGAACAGCTGTATCCTGATAAAGGTCTTCAGCATCCACCGGGTTGCCAGTCAACTTCAGCGAGAATGCCCGCAGCGAGTTGCTGATCTCATCCAGTTGTTGTTGTATTTGATTTTGCACTTTATATAGCATAGTCGGTGATTTATATTTGATGAATTAGCTTTTGTAATTATTATTTACAAATTTACAGTTCTAACATCGAATTTGCAAATAAAATTTCCCTTTAGCGGTGCTTTCTGTTGCAGGTGTAGCCGATTTGACAGTTCAGTGGCAAAGCCCCTTCGAATCGTTAAAAATCTTAACACAACTAAACCATGCGGGGCTTCATTTGTATTTTAAAATGAATAATGCAAAACGGTAAACTTCATCGTTTGGTCTTTTTGCAGGAAAAGCCATCCAATCATGAGCCTGGTTAAGGAACAACAAGATACCATTTTACTACACCGCAACATTAGGTTTCTGCGCAAGCAAATGAAGCTCAGCCAAGACGAGCTCGGCAGGCGCATTGGACTCAACCGGGGCAACATTGCCTCCTACGAGAATGGCAGCGCAGAGCCAAAAATCTGCAACCTGCTTAAACTCTCCAACCTCTTTGGAGTCCCTATCCTGGACCTTACAAAGCGGGATCTGAGCATAAATGACAACCTTCAGGTCGCCAATGAACATTATCAGGCGCCCTCAGCCAACGAAGCCGAACTGATTGAGCAGTTCACCAAACGGGCTGACGAACTCCTCAAAGTAATCAAGAGTATACACACCTGCTTCGAATATAAGACTAATTCACTCGATGAATCGACGCGCGGCTCAAAATCCTACCAAATGGCCGCAATGAAATTTGAAGAGCTCTTTGATGCCTCAGAAGAACTAGCCGGCAACCATAAAGCTTTAATTGATTTTGTAAAGTGTCACATTAAGGGGAAATAATTATTTTTTATCCAAATATTTCCCTCCGCTCCTTGATTGTTGTCTGCCGTTCCCTTATCTTTATAGCCTAAAGCGGAGATAAAATCCCTTTGCCTCTTCAGAAGGCATTCCCAATTCAGGCACTACTTGCAACACTTCTCCTGATACCAACCAACACAAAGCAAATCACTGTCCAACACCACATTGATTAGCAGTGTAATTCTTGCACGTTTTCGTGGTCTGAGCACAGCTAAATCATAATGAAAAATCCTTTTTCGGTAATAACCCAGCCGAAAAACGAGTTACGTATTTGAATCTATTTACTCAAACGACCGTATAAATCATGTGCACAAAAACTACACCTGTCAAGATTAGTTTTTACCGAAAACCGTATCTCATGAAAACTTTACTCACCCTGGCAGTACTGCTGCCAAGCTTGTGCCTTTGCGCAGCAGATACGATCGCAGAGCCCAATCCACTCCAATTCACAGCGTCTGATTATCAGGTAATCCAGCAAAAAGCCAAAGCAGAAGGTAAATTGTTTTTCCTTCATTTTACAGCCGCCCATGTGGAGCAGTGCCAATGGATGAATCAATACACCTTTTCTAATGAGCAACTGGCAGCATACATTGAAGGCAACTACCTGGCGGCAGAAGTGGATATTGAGCTGCCGGAAGGTGCCCGGTTACAGCATCAGTTCGAAATCAATCAACTCCCCACTACCTTAATCTTTAATACAAAAGGGGAACTGATCCGTGGCCTCACCGGTAAGCAAACCGCTAATGAAATGCTGGCTACGCTTCGCAACTACGATACCCCGGAGCACCGCATAATGCCTGCCAAAGCCAGAGGTGGCAATGTGCGTCCTGCTGCTTACAGGGATGTAGACCGTAAAATATCCAGACCAAGGCTGATTCCAGATGTAGTTTCCGGCAGTGCCCCTAACTACTCCCACCAGCAATCAGGTCAGATTCAACCCTCTGCGCAAGCGGTTCGGCCTGCCCATTCAGAACCGTATCCCAGTATTTATAAACGCCCGCAGGCCGCTTATAAGGTTACCCCTCCGAAAAGCTCCTTCGCGCTGCAGGTTGGCGTCTTCTCAAACTATCAAAATGCCTATCGGGAAAAGGGCAACCTTGAACGCTTCGGAGCAACAGGGCATGTGTTCCCTGTAAAAGGCTCAAATGGTCGTACCGTATATCGTTTATGCGCCGTTGATTTTAATACCAGGGCAGAGGCTGAACAGTACCAAAAAACAGTAGCTGCAAGATACCCCGACAGCTTTGTCAAAGAGATTGAAAAATAATGGAATGGAATAGCTGATCCAGCAGAGTGCCTTACCCCCCGTATTTTCAGGCCAGCTGGCTGACCCAGCTTAACGGATGTTCTTCTTTAAGAGCATCCGTTTTTTATTTTTGCCCTTCACCAACTTGAAAACCATGTCCAGCCTCCTCCTCCGTAATATTCGTTTCCTCGCCCTCGCAGAGACTCACCCTCAGGCTTCCTATGCCGGCACTGCCATGCAGCAAATACCGGTAATGGAAGATGCTTTTTTGCTCATCGAGAACGGCAAAATCGCCAACTTTGGCCTCATAGAAACCTGCCCGGTCCAAGCAGACGAAGTGGTGGACTGCAGCGGGCGTGCTGTTTTGCCCGCATGGTGCGACTCCCATACCCACCTGGTCTTTGCCCGCAGCCGGGAAGAAGAATTCGTAGACCGGATCAAAGGGCTCAGCTACGAAGAAATTGCCCGCCGGGGCGGTGGCATTCTCAACTCTGCCCGCCGGTTGCAGGAAGCTTCCGAAGCGGAGCTGTTCGAGTCGGCATGGGGGCGCCTCCGCGAGGTCATCAGCTATGGTACAGGGGCCATTGAAATCAAAAGCGGCTACGGGCTGACTGTAGAGAGCGAGCTCAAAATGCTCCGGGTCATCCGCCGGTTGGGCGAAAAGGCACCTATCCCCGTCAAATCGACCTTTCTTGGTGCTCATGCCCTGCCCCCGGCTTACCAATCAAACCGAAAAGCTTACCTCGACCTCATCGTCAACGAAATGCTACCCCGCATTGCGGAGGAAAATCTGGCGGATTATGTGGATGCCTTCTGCGAGAAAGGGTTCTTCACCGTTGCCGAAATGGAGCGGGTCATGGAAGCCGGCGCCAAATATGGCCTGAAAGCCAAAGTACACACCAACCAATTCAACAGCATGGGCGGTATTGAAGCAGCGGTAGCCCATGGTGCTGTTTCGGTAGACCATCTGGAAGTCGTCTCGGATGCGGAGGTGGAAATCCTAAAAAGCGGGCAAAGCATCCCAACCCTTTTGCCCTCGGCCCCCTTCTTCATTGGAGGACACTATCAACCCGCCCGTAAGCTGATTGATGCCGGCTTGCCCGTTGCTCTAGCCACGGATTACAACCCGGGGTCAACCCCTTCCGGACGGATGCAGTTCGTGCTGGCCCTGGCTTGCCTGAAGTGTGGCATGTTGCCCGAAGAGGCAATCTGTGCCGCCACGCTGAATGGCGCCAAAGCTATGGAGCTGGAAGCCGAACTCGGCAGCATAGCCATGGGCAAACGCGGCAGTTTTGTACTTACTGCTCCCCTGCCCTCGTTGGCGTACCTGCCTTACGCATTCGGCACCGATCTGGTGGAGCGCGTCTATATCGATGGGCAGTGCCGGGTTGATAAGCGGTCTGTGTTTATAGACTGAATGACTTAAATCACCCGAGATGTCAATGCCCTATTGGAGTGTTTCCCGGCTTTCCGTCCTTTTCTTCTTCCTCGTGAGCCTGTTCCCCGCTGTTGCGGTAGCTCAGTTCACGCCAGATTATGAAGTCCTTATTACTATGGAGGATGGGCGGAACTTAGTAGGGCGTAGTGTGCGGCAGGACAGTGCCGGGTACCAGTTTTGGCTGAAAAGCGCCCGGCGGGAAACCATGATCAACCACG
This sequence comes from uncultured Phaeodactylibacter sp., assembly GCA_964572415.1. Classification (GTDB taxonomy): domain Bacteria; phylum Bacteroidota; class Bacteroidia; order Chitinophagales; family Saprospiraceae; genus Phaeodactylibacter. The sequence goes on along the minus strand of CAZNHN010000169.1, from coordinate 4,506 downwards.
ATCAAATCAATCGCATTGATACTCTGGGGCTATGGAGCCCTCCACTAGGCAGTTATCTGAATCAGGTTGGCCCCAATACCGGTTATGGGCTGAAAAAGGGCGAGGTTTACTGGCGCTCCTATATGCTCACTGCCAACTTTGCCGCAGTGGGGATAACGGATTACTTTTCAATCGGTGGCGGCTTCGATATTGCTTCCAGTATTTTAGCTGGCTCCGACCATACGTTCACCTATGCCATCGCCCCAAAGTTCAGCATCCCCATCCGAAAGGACCTGATCAACGTAGGTATCGGCGGCATTTTTCTGAACCTGCCTGATTACGAAGGCGGTTTTTCCACCCATAATTTCTACCACGCCACCTTGACTGTGGGCTCGCGGAACCGCAACCTCTCGACAGGGCTGGCGATGGTTCAGGTGGAAAGCAACCTGCGCCCCTCACCGGTCTACACCCTGAATATGAATTGGTCGGTCAAATCTTTTTTCGCCCTACAGGCAGAAATACTGACCGGTGCCCCCATAGAAGGCACCGTGGTCCTTCCCGGCATACAGCTCATTGGCCGGCGGTTGGACTTCAACCTTACCTATCTGCTTGGCTGGAATGCGGGGAGCTTCTATTACAGCCCGTTCCCACTTGGCGCACTGAGTTTCAAAATCAGCCGCCCGTAGCAAAAATCAACATCTGCGCCCTGTCCTTGTTCCAGTTACACATGCATTAGTAACTGAAAATCAAAATAATGGACACGCCTAAGTACGAAAAGCTATTCCCCGTTCTTCTGTTTAGTATCGGGGCATTCGGCTTGAATAACCTTTTTCAGATACCCAACTGGTACGACGAAGTACAAGCCAATGCCTGGACCTTTACTTTCCAGCAGGTCGATATTGCGGAAATCATACTGTATCTCACAAGCAGCTTTGCCTTTTGGCTCGTCTGGAAAAACCGGTCCCTGCACGAAATCTTCTGGCCAGCCTTTGCCTACGTTGGCGTTATGCTGTTCAGCAGCAGCTGGTCCCTGCTCTTTTTCGGGCTGCAATCTCCGCTTGCCGCATTTATTGATATGATTGTCGTGGCACTGGCTATTGGAATAGCCGGGCTGCAATTTTACCAGCACCACAAAGCTGCAGGTTGGCTTATGGCTCCCTGTTTCGTAGGCGCGGTGGTCTTCGCCTTTAACAACTACCACATTTATCAGGTGTACACACAAATAATGAGTGCATAGCCCACTCACTGAAGAACCAAAATTCAGACTACGTGTTATACTTTCAAAAATTACTGAAAATAACGAATTGAAATATGAAAAGTGTCATCACCTGTGATATGGAGGGTCGGATTGAGACCTTCAATAAAGGCGCGGAAGAAATGTTCGGTTATCCTGCGGACGAGGTCATCGGGAAAGAGCGGGTTTCTGTCTTTTCTCCGGGAGAGATAGTACTGCAAAACGTACCGGTTTGGCTTGATGAAGCCAGCAAGCACGGCAAGTACACCGCCAAAACTAAGTTTGTCCGCAAAGATGGCACGCCATTCAATGCCAAAATCCGCGTTACGCCCACTTTTGCCAACGGGAAGGACAACGGGCAAACCGGTTATTGCGGGGTGACTGAAGTGATTGAGGAGGAGGTCAACCCAACTATTAAGTTCTCCACCAAGCTGATCAAAGCGCTGGCGATCACACGTATGCCCTTTCTGTCGGCAGTGCTGATGCCAGCGTTCATTGGCGGTGCCTACGCTTACCACTACGAGTTGGGTACGCCCGGTGCGTTCAACTGGTGGTTCTTTACGCTCGCAGTAATTGGCGTGGCGCTGCTCCACCTCGGCAGCAACGTCATGAACGACTACTTCGATGTCAAGGACGGCACCGATGGGGCGAATAACGACTACTTCCTGCAATTTTCGGGCGGCAGCCGGGCTATAGAGCTCGGGCTCATCACGCTCGAAGGTACTAAACGCCTGGGCCTGGCGCTGATCGCCGGTGCGACACTCATCGGTATTTACCTGACAGCAGTCACCGGTTGGGTGACGTTCCTGATTGGGCTGGCGGGATTGGCTATCGGCTACCTGTACACCGCGCCTCCGGTACGCCTGGTCGCCCGTCAAGGGTTGGGAGAACTGGGAATTGCGCTGGCTTTTGGTCCCCTGGTCACCTTAGGAATCGTTTATGTAGTAACGCAGCAGCTTTCCCCAATGGCGTTCCTGATTGGACTGCCTGTCGGGCTGCTAACCGCCAATATCCTGCTCATCAATGAGTTTCCGGATGCGGAGTCAGATGCTAAAACCGGCAAAAACCACCTCGTCGTTACCTTTGGTAAAGAAAAGAGCACCTATATCTACCTGTCAATACTGATTATGGCTTTCCTGTCTAATCTCGCGATTGTCTGGTTCCTGCCTGACACTAATCCCTGGCTGATTGGCGTGAGCGTTGCTTCACTGGCTGCGGGTATTTTGATCTTCCGGCATATTCGGGAGCACTATCAGGATCGGGAACTGGTGACTTCCAACAAAAATACGATAGCCCTCAGCGCGCTGACCGGGCTGCTGACAACACTCGCCTTGATAATAGGATAAAAAATACGTTTTGGTTTGATCTGAAAGTCCCGGTGCTGTGGTGCGCCGGGGCTTTTTTATTGGAAAATCGTTCCAGAAACCGCCAAAACACGAATCAAAGCCACGATTTAGCGAAAATTCGCAAAATTTCAGCCCTTATCCTTTACTTTTTGCCGATAAGCCCCTAAATTAGTAGCGAAAATTCGCTAAATGGTTTGCAAGGCGCTACAAATCAAGCCTTTTTAAACAAACTATAGGCGAATTCGGAGTGCTTTCCACGCTCCATGACTCAGCAACTTTAACGAAGCATTAGGCTACTAAAATAAGATTTTACCATGCAAGACACGCTCAGCAAAACCGATGTACTCAAGGGGGGCGAATTCCTGATCAGCGATACGCCCGGCCCGGAGTCGACCTTCATCCCGGAAGAAATGAATGAGGAACAGCTCATGATCCGCGATACGGTAAGGGACTTTTTGAATACAGAAATCCTCCCAAACATCGACCGCATTGAGGCGCAGGAAGAAGGGCTGGCCCCACAGCTGTTGGAAAAAATGGCAGAGCTCGGCCTGCTGGGCTCTCACATGCCCGAGGAATACGGTGGCATGCAGCTGGACACCAACACCAACACGATGATTTGTGATGTTTTTGGCCCGGCCGCTGCGTTCACCGTTTCTTATGCCGCTCACACTGGCATTGGCATGCTGCCCATTCTCTACTTTGGCGATGAGTCACAGAAAGCCGCTTACCTGCCGCGCCTAATCAATGGCGAACTGAAAGCCGCTTACTGTCTGACGGAGCCAAGTTCCGGTTCTGATGCCCTGGCTGCCAAAACCCGGGCGAACCTGAGCGAGGATGGCAACCACTACGTCATCAATGGTCAGAAGATGTGGATTTCCAATGCTGGCTTTGCAGACATTTTCATTGTTTTCGCACAGATTGATGGCGATAAGTTCACCGGTTTCATCGTGGAGCGCGATTCTGAGGGGCTGACCCTGGGCGCAGAAGAGAAAAAGCTGGGCATCAAGGGCTCTTCCACCCGTCAGGTCTTCTTTGAGAACGTGAAAGTGCCTAAAGAAAACGTACTGGGCGAAATTGGCAAAGGTCACCTTATTGCCTTTAATGCACTGAATATTGGCCGCTTTAAGCTGTGTGCACTTTGCGTGGGCGGTGCCAAGAAAAGCGCTGAGACCGCTGTGCAGTACGCCAACGAGCGTATTCAGTTCAAGCAGCCGATTGCCAACTTCGGTGCGATCAAGCACAAACTGGGCGAGCAAGCCATTCAGATTTTCGCAGCGGAGAGCGCCATGTACCGCGTATCTCACCTGCTACAGGAAAAGAACAAGGCTCTGATGGCAGAAGGCATGACTTTTGCGGAAGCCAAGCGACAGGCTGCCGAAGAGTATGCCATCGAGTGCGCCCTGCTCAAAGTGCTCGGCTCAGAAGTACTCGACTATGTAGTCGACGAGACCGTGCAGGTACACGGTGGTATGGGCTATTCTGAAGAAGGCACCGCTGCCCGTGCCTACCGTGATGCCCGTATTAACCGCATCTACGAAGGCACTAACGAAATCAACCGCATGCTTTCCATCGACATGCTGTTCCGCCGCGCGCTGAAGGGCAATCTCGATATCGTCGGGCCAGCCTGGGAAGTACAGAAGGAACTGGCGTCTATGCCTTCCTTTGATCAGCCCGAGGGCGCCTACGCTGCCGAGAAGAAAGCGATCAAGGAGTTCAAAAAAGCCGTACTGATGACCGCTGGTGCTGCTGCCAAAATGCAAATGGACGGCGAGCTCAACCTCAAGGAAGAGCAAGAGGTCATCATGAATGTATCCGATATGCTGCTCGACACCCTCACCGCAGAGTCTATGCTGATGCGTGTGGAGAAACTAGCAGGTATGGACAGCAAGGAGCAGCCACAGGAAATATACGACGCTATGCTGAAAGTCTTTATGACCGATGCCACCG
>CAZNHN010000168.1:9817-13064 GCA_964572415.1 uncultured Phaeodactylibacter sp. | reverse complement strand
CCTTTCCGCCGATGTAGGCTTCTTCCTTCTTCCGGTAAATGGCCCGCAGGGCTTTGCGGGCAAAGTCATTAGGCTCCAGCCCGGTCTTTGTGGTTTGAGCCATTTTATTGTTTGGTGAGCCATCACCGGTCAGGGCATTAATGCTCACGTTGGTATGCACATAACCCGGGCAAATCAAGGTGACGTGAATATTCTTCTCATACACCTCTGCCCGCAGGCAGTCAAAAAAGCCATGCAGGGCATGCTTGGACGCCGCATAAGCCGACCGCCTTGGCGTACCAATTTTACCCATCACACTGCTGATGGCTACAATCTGCCCCTGTTTTCGCCTAAGCATATAAGGCAGTACTGCTTTGGTGACCGCAACCGTGCCGATAAAGTTGACATCCATGATTTTCCGGTCAACCGATAAGTCTGTATCGGCAACGAGCGAACGCTGAGAGATGCCAGCGTTATTGATGAGAATATCAATTTTGCCGAAATGGTTGATTGCCCGAGCTGCAACTCCGGAGACTTTATCATATTCCGTCACATCCATAGGCAATAACAGCACCCGGCTGTTGCGGGGGCAATTTTGCTGTACGCGCTGTAACTCCTGCTCATTGCGGGCAGAAAGAACCAGGTCTGCTCCATGCTCAGCAAAAGCATAGGCCATATGCTCACCGATTCCGGAAGAAGCGCCGGTAATCCAAATAACTTTATCCTTGAAGTGCATGCCTCGTTTTTTTGCAAATTAACCGAAAAAAGTCGAATCCTCAGACTCTGCCTCCAAAATCCCCTTAGCAGGCTGCTCCCAAAACAAACAAAACGACATTCCCGCTGTAAACGATCCGATCTTTTGCAAAAAGCCTTATCTTTCCTTCTCCCACAAGCAGGCAGAGCCTGTAAACAGGTGACTACTGATCCGTATATATTAACTATGAAGACCATTTACTTTGTCAGGCACGCAAAATCCAGTTGGGAAGATGCCAGTTTAAGAGATTTTCAAAGACCGCTCAACAAGCGGGGACTACGGGACGCGCCATTCATGGGCAAGCTACTGCATGCCAAAGGCTTAGCTCCTGACTGCATCATCACCAGCCCGGCAGTTCGCGCCCGCACCACCGCCCGGTACTACGCCAGTGCACTGCAATACCCGGAAACGGAAATTCAGGAGGCACCGGAAATCTACGAGGCCTTCCCGGAAGATATTTTCCGGCTTATTGAGCGCTTTGACCCCCGGTGGGATGTGGTGTACCTCTTTGGCCATAACCCTACCTGGACAACGCTGGCCAATTCCTTTGCAGAAACCTTTATTGCCAATATTCCTACCTGCGGGACGTTTAGAGTAGACGCGGAGGTGGACGAATGGGCTGCATTTACCGCTCAAACCGGCCGCCTTGTTGAATTTCATTATCCCAAGCAATACTTTTCCTGATGCGAAATACCGCCTTCTTCCTGAAAATCTGCTGCCTTGGCTTGGTGTTGTATGGATGTGAAACCGCCGAAGAGCAACCTCAAATGCCCGAGGAAAAGCTAATCGAGGTGCTGGCTGATATCCATATTGCAGAAGCGGCCCTGCAGTCCCTGCGAGGACAAACCAAGGACAGCATGTCTCAGCTATACTACCGGCAAATCTATACCATACATGAGGTAGACACTTTAGAAGTCCAGGAAACGCTTGAAGCTTTGAGGGAGAAGCCGGCAGAGATGAAAGAACTGTATGACAAGGTTATGGAGCGTGTGGAAAAAGTGCACACGAAATCCAAAGACCCGGAACAACGGGACTGACCGGCATTTCTTAACATATACTTAATGCCCATTTCGCTGAATCCGGCTGAGGAAGCCTTTAACTTTGACGGCATGCGACTTGGGCTACTATACTTTTAGCCCCTTTTTAACCAATGCTCACATAGATGGACCCTGTCAAGATCCTCATTGTCGATGACGAACCAGACATACTTGACTTCATTAAGTATAACCTGGTCAAAGAGGGATACGAAGTATTTACCGCATCAAATGGAGAGGATGGCATTAAAACTGCCGAACAAGTCAGGCCACGCCTGATCATTCTGGATATCATGATGCCAAAGATGGATGGTGTGGAAGTCTGCCGGCAGTTGCGCGGTAAACCAGAATTTGAAAATACGCTGATCACCTTCCTCACCGCCCGGGAAGAGGATTATTCACAAATTGCCGCTCTTGATGTGGGAGGAGACGACTACATTACCAAGCCAATCCGCCCGAGGGTTTTTCTGAGCCGCATTAAGGCCTTACTTCGCCGTGCTGAACGCCGGGAAGAAGAACAAGAGGAATCCAACACGCTCTCCATTGGAGACCTGATCATTGACCGTGACCGGGTGACCGTCACCAAAGGTGATGAAACGATTGAGCTGGCCAAAAAAGAGTTTGAGCTGCTCTACCTGCTTGTATCCAAGCCCGGGAAGGTTTTTTCCAGAGAGGAAATCTTCAACAAGGTGTGGGGCACAGACGTCATCGTCGGCAACCGTACGATTGATGTGCACATCCGGAAACTCCGGGAAAAAATCGGAGATCACTACATCAAAACCATCAAAGGCATTGGTTATAAGTTTGAGTTTTAAGCCCGGCCAGGCACTCCGTAATCCCATTCCTGAAAGAACATGATGAACTGATGCTAAAAAACCCTACGCCACAGCAAATTGCACAAATTGTCGCCCTGTATATTACAGTATCCTCCCTGGTTGTTTGGGGTGTACTTGAAATCTTTCGCACCCGCTTTGACCTGGCCTGGGTATTCGTTTTGTCAATACTCGGTGTCACGCTTTTCGCAGCCGCCTACCTGATCACTATTTTTTACCTGCGCAAGTACATCTACCGCAAGATTAAACTCATTTACAAAACCATCCACAAGCACAAAGTCTCCCCGCAGGAAAAAAATAAAAACATCGATGTTCGCGAAAATATCATTGATGAGGTAGAGAAACAGGTCGCCGAGTGGGCAGAACAGCAGCGGGAAGAACTGGATAAGTACAAAGCCTGGGCAGAGTACCGCCGCAACTTTGTTGGCGACATCTCCCACGAGCTAAAAACCCCTATTTTTAATATACAGGGTTACCTGCATACGCTCCTCGATGGTGCACTGGAGGATCCGAACGTCAATACCACCTTTCTCAAAAAAGCTGCCAAAAACCTGGAGCGCCTGCATATCATCGTGAGCGAAGCCTGCGAGGGACTCGAGGACGTCTCGGAAACCCGCATCCTCGACGAAGCCCTCAAGAACCTCTAC
>CAZNHN010000168.1:0-9807 GCA_964572415.1 uncultured Phaeodactylibacter sp. | reverse complement strand
CCTGGCGGCAGAGGTTTTTGAAGACCTCGAATTCAAAGCCAAGCAGCGGAATATCACCCTTGAATTTAAGGACGGTGCTTCTCAAAGCTTTAAAGTGCAGGCCGACCGGGAGAGTATCCGTCAGGTGCTGACCAACCTGGTGAGCAATTCCATCAAGTACGGAGAGGAGAATGGCCGCACCCGCATCGGTTTCTACGATATGGACGGCAATATCCTCATCGAAGTCGCGGACAATGGGCTGGGCATTCCCAAAAAACACCTCAACCACGTTTTCGACCGCTTCTACCGGGTGGACAAAAGCCGTTCCCGGGAACGCGGCGGCTCGGGGCTCGGATTGTCCATTGTAAAGCACATCATTGAGGCGCACAAGCAGACCATCAACGTGCGGAGTACGCCGGGCCTGGGCTCTACTTTTGGTTTTACGCTCAAAAAGGGCGCCTGATTGATCGCTACCGGAGCAGGTTCACTTCTCCTGACCGCTCTACAGCAACGCCGTCGCCTCGTTCCAGTACCAAATGATACCCGTAGACTCCTGCCGGAGCTGTCTCCCCTCTGTACAAGCCTTCCCAACCTATCGGACTGGCGTTAAGCTGGAAATCGGTTGCTTCGTAAACCAGGCCGCCCCAGCGGTTGAAAACACGGAAACTGACACCCCGGACAAATTCCGGGCCGGCGTAGGGCCGGAGCACATCATTGATGCCATCGTTATTGGGTGAAAAGGCAGTAGGAACGTAAATCCGCTCCTCATTATTCACTTCGACTACAATGCTTGCTGTAACGGTACAGCCTTCATTCGTTACGCCGGTCAGGGTATAAGTAGTCCTGCGCTCCGGGCTCACCCTCACTGTTGCACAACCCTGGCAAACTACCGGGTTCCAAACCAAACTATCGGGCAACTCCGTACCCGCATCCAGCGGCTGCGCTACCAAATCTATAGAATCACCCGGTACAATGATAGGCTCAGCCCCCTGTCCGGGTGAGAACAGCCGAAAACCTGCTGCGGCCTCTGATTCCAAATCGAATATCGCTACGCCTTCACAGCCACTGCCATCCTGAACACGGAGGCTGTAGCTTCCCGCTTCCAGCCCCGTAAAAGACGGAGGCTGCTGCAACGGTTGGCCATTTAAGCCAAACAAGTAGGGCGGCTGACCACCAACGACACTATCCACCCTTAGGCTTCCGGTGCCATCAGGCGTGCAGCCGGGATTGGTGACACTTACGATCAATTCAGGGGCAGTCCGGTTATCGGCTACGGTTATAGTGTCGGCATTGGTGCATCCCGTGCTCGTATTCGTGACTGCCAACGCATAACCGCCCGCTTCCGAGGCAGTGGGATTGGCGATGCCTGTATCGGAAAGTATACCTCCGTCCAGGGGCGTCCATGCATAAGCAAACCCAGGCATAGCGGGACTGCCAATAACGACCTCCTCCCTATCGCAGTCCAGGCTGTACGGCCCACCGGTTTCCACCATTGGAACCGGGAGGATATCCAGATTGAAAAAGGCTGAGTCCGGCTGGCAAATGCCATTGTTTTGCAAATAGGCTATTTGAATCGCTCCGGGAGTGGTCAGTTGCGCCAGGTTTAATTGTCCTGTAGAAATATTGAGGGCATCATCGGGCACATCTCCTTCTGTGACCGCCCATGTCCCGCCTGCGTCAGCGCCGGCCAGGATGGCGTTCAGGTCTAACAGGCTGTCCAGTCCTGCGCAAAAGTCCAGATCTTTCCCTACTCCGGCAGCTGGAAAAGGCACGACAGTAAAGTCCAGAGCCGGAAAGGGGCCATCGTAGGTACAGGCCGGGGCACTACTGTCAGAAAAGCTGGAAATGGCGATGCTCCCGCTGCCGGGAACAGGCACAGACAAGGTGTTCATCTCGGCTTGCAGCCCCGGGAGGGTATTCGCGAGGCCATTATAAGTGTACTCCACCGTAAAAGGGCCCGGGCTTTCTGTCTCAATAAGCAGGGCTACATCCAGAGGTGATCCTTCGCAAATTTCAGTTGCCCCTTCGAGCTCCAATAGGTAAGCCGGGCATTCCAGTGTGGTGCATCCACCGGAATAAACATCGCTCAGACAACCTTCCGCTGACACAGCAAACAGCTCATAATTGACCTGCTGATTCCCGGTCAGCCCTTCGATAAGGTAAGTCGTATCGGAAGTGAAGGTCCCAGCGGGCCCATCGAGCACATCCATTTGGTAAGTGCTTGCCCCCATCGTAGGCGACCAGGACAGAACGATGCTGTTCGTACCAGCTTCGCAAACTACATCCGAGACTGTGCCCGGCGTTTCGCCAATGGTGATGGTCATCTCCGCAGTGGCTTCACAAACCGGCCCAAAGCTGATGTCGTCGAGTGCAAAGTCGTTGCCTGTAGACTCGTTGTTGACATTAGTCACGCAGATTTCCACATCGGTGGCGCCCCCCGAATTCCAGGTGGCATAAAAGGGCACCCACTCGCAGGTAACCGGGGTGGCTGCTGCGGTATTCCCCAACAGCATGCCATCGAAGGAGAACTGCAGGTTCGCGGGGTTTTCCGTAGTCACCGAAGCGACCCAGGCTGAAAAGGCATAATCCGTACCGGGCGTAACGCTCACGACCTGACACCAGACGTCGTTTTGCTGATCGGAGCTGTTCACCACCATCATATTGCCATTACCGGTGGTGTGGTCGCCGCAGGGCGCAAAGTCCTCGTGGGTAGACATCGGGTTGTTGCTAATCAGGTATTCGCCTTCGTTGTGGAGCGGCCCGTTTGGCCCACCACTCCCCTGCCCGTAGTCGGTTGTAAACCCGGCATTGCCCAGTTCAAAATCGCCGTTGAAAATGAGATTTTCGCCTATCGCCTGTGCGGTGATCGTGTAAGTTTGGGTCGTTGCCGGTGTTGCAGTCGTCACAGCAGCCGAGGGGTCAGCCAGCCCGGCACCGGGTGACCACTGAAAATTAAATGGCGTGGCAGAAAAAGAAGCAGCAACCGGCACCGGTTCGCCGGGGGTACACAGCGTCGTGTCCGCAGATACCGTGATGGTAAAATTATCACAATCCTGAGCAAAACCTATCCTTCCAAACAGCAGCAAAAAGAGACCAAAGCCTGCTAAGCGAATATTCATAGCGATTCATTTTTTCGGAAATAAAAGCACAAGGAGCCCGGCCCCATAGATCAAACCGCCCGTTTCCAATACCTGGAAATTGATTTAAGGCTGACCGGGGTAAAAAAGATTGGAGATTTGATTTGTTACTGTAGTAGCGGCAAAGATATAACAATCTGCCATAAGTACAGCCCGGTTGAAATGAAGCTTTACGGAACGGTCGGTTTCGGCCTGTTAAAATACAAATGCCCCGAAAGCCATTATTTCGCTTCCGGGGCATACTGCAATCAGTACCTAAGGCACTTACTTGCTATTTACTGATTCTCATTGAGCGGAATCGGGAACTGCTGGAAAACCTGATCACCAGGCCGGTCAATAGAGAGGTTATCAGCGTTCAGCAAACCGTAGCGGCGCAGGTCGAACATACGGTGCCCTTCCGCCCAGAAAGAGTAGCGGCGGTTGTACAGCATTTCGTCGATCAGTGCATCGCGGTTAACATCTCCGTCATAATCACCCAGCCCATGTGCATTGCGGATCACATTAAGTGCCGTCACTGCATCATCAAGGCTGCCTTCCTGAATGCTGGCCTCCGCATAGATCAGGATTAACTCCTCGTTGCGAATGATATCGATTGGGGAAAGTGCAGACTCGTACAAAGCCGTTTCGTGCGTACCGTTTAGCCCGTCCTGAGAAGTAGCATCAACCCGTGGGCGGAACTTGGACATCCGCATATCTCCTTCCCGGATATCTTCGATGTAGGAGTCGTGGACAATAATTTGGTCGCCGCTCTGCCCCGGAATTTTGAATACCGGATTCAGTACATCACCGGAAGCGGTGCTGAAGATCATTTCCGGCCCGACTGTGATATCGCCATCCAGGTCCAGGAAGGAATCCTCCAGGTAGCTGAGCGCATTACCGTATTGTTGTGCATAGGTAGCCGCCCGGGCTGCTATAGCGCGGTTAAACTCAGCATAACCTTCCGGTGTATCAAAGCCGCCGGCATAGCCTGCCGAGAGTGTAAAATGGAATTCGGCACCCTGAAGATCATCATAGGCATCGTCCAGCAGGGTGAAAATCTCAGTGAAAGCATCTGCTTTGCTGACAAATGGCCCCAGGTTTTCCGGATCAGCGACATCCACCCGAATGCCGTTGTCGTTGAGGCGCATGAGCTCCTGCAGGAACATCAGTGCTTTTACGGTTCTTGCATAACCACGGTAGCCGGCCAGCTCTGCGTCAGAAGCGCCCTGAGAATTGGGAAGCGCATCCAGCAGCAGGTTTACATTTTTCACCACCTGATAGCGGGTACCCCATGGCGCAGTGAGGTAAAAGGTATTATTGTCCAGGCTGCGTCCTTCCTTTCCAAGGAGGTCTTCTGTGTTCCGGGGGTCCGCATCGAAGATGTAAAGCTCCCTGGCAACCGTACCGGTGGAAGTGATGTAGGTATCCCAGGCCGTGCGCATGCGGGCTTCTGCCCCGTAGACCAGAAGGTCCAGCTCATTAGGCTCTGCCTCGGAAAGAATAGCGCTTACACTTGGCGCGTTGGGATCAAACTGCTCTTCTATGGTGCAGGCACCAAGAACCAGCAAGCATAATGTGCTTATGATCAGATTTATATTTTTCATAGGAATGTTTCCTTTTAAATTCAAAAATAGATTGGTCTGGTCTGATTAAAATTCAGCAGTAACGTGAAAGTAAGCCTGACGCGTACTTGGGAAAGGCGTTACCTCAATCCCCGTCGACAGACCGGTAGTTCCTTTGGTGGATACTTCCGGGTCGTAGCTGCTGTAGTCGGTTAGCGTAAGCAGGTTACGGCCGGAAACACCAACACGCAGACGGCTAATGGTATTGCTAAATTTAGGCAGGGTGTAGTATAAACCAACTTCACGCAAACGGAAGTAGGAAGCATCCTCCACAAAACCTACCAGATCATCGTATTCCTCAGGGGTGGTACCACCAAGGTTGGTCAGCAGACGAGACAGGTTGAGCACATCGCCTCCCTCTTTCCAGTGGGTCAGGAAAGTAAAGTCGATGTTATTGCCAATCTTAATCTGGTTGAACCAGCCCAACTGGAAATCAGGCTCCACATCACCGATCGTTTCAGGCCCTTCTGCACCACTTCCTTTCAGCTGCGTGATAGGCTCTCCTTCCTCAATAAAGAAGGTGCCCAGCCCCAGACCGAAAGCAACGCCAGTTGGAACAAATGGTGGCACACCAAGACGGGTTACCTCTGAACGGTTGTACCAGTAATTCACAGTAGAATTCCACTGGAACTTTTCACGATTTACCGGAGAGAATCCAAGTTGTACTTCAAGACCCTGGTTACGGAGGTCAAAATCGTTCCGGCTTTCATCTGCCCAGCCTGTTGAAGATGGGATATCAAAATCATAAAGCAGGTTCTCCACATCCCGGATGTAGTAAGTCACACCGAGGTTCAGCTTGTTATTCAGGATACCAAAGTCAGCACCGAATTCCAATTCCTGAGAAGTCTCAGGCTCCAGATTCGGATTACCAAGGCTACCACCGGCGCGGATACCTACCTGCCCGCCAATATTGGTGGAGCCCAGCGTCGTAAACAGTGAACCAAAGGAAGCACTGCTACCCGTTTCGCCGTAAGCCACCCGCAGCTTAAACTGGTTCATGCTGTTGACATTCCAGAAGTCAAAATTCGCAACATTCACCGCAACAGATGCTCTCGGAAAAGCAAAAAACTGATTAGGGTCTCCGTTCAGGCTCGATTTGTCAAAACGGATACCCACCGTACCGATGATTTTGTCATCCCAGTTGATTTGTTCCTGAGCGACAATACCGAAGTCTTCTTCTGTCTCCAGACGCTGGCTGATTTGCTGTGCACCGGAGTTCTGGAGATTGGTCTGTCCGGGGATAAGCTGAGTAGCCCGGTTCAGTACCAGATCGCGGTCGAAGCTCAGGTAAGTCATCCCAATCTGCGTATTGAAATTGATATTGCTTTCCGTGTAGTGGTCCAATACGGCAAAAGCCTGATAGTTATAGTTCAGGAGGCCATTACGCCCCTCTCCAATAAAACCGTTGTTGCCGCCGGCCTGTGCCTGATGGGTCTCCGGCACATAAACGGAAGTTTCGTTCAGGAGGAAGTCGATACCCACATTACCCGTCAACTTGAAGATCGTACGGTCTGTCTGATAGAGGTTAACTTCCATATTCGCACCGGAAATGAAGCGGTTGTTGCGCTCTTCGTTCCAGGTATTATCACGCACAAAAACGGGGTTACCCGCCGCGTTCGGGTTCGTCGGGTAGTTGCCCAGCGCATCGGGGAACAGATTCACCCAGTCACGGGTAAAAGCCAGGTTGTAGCCGTAGCTCAGCCCACCCTCGTTTTCGTTACCGGTAAAGCTCCGGCTGGCGAAAGAGTTGATGTAGTTGGCATTAACGCCCATTTTGATCTTATCAGAAATGCGGTGGTCCACATTCAAACGCATGGAGAAACGGTCAAAGCCGGTATTTTCAATAATACCTTCTTCGTCCCGGTAGCTCGTATTAAAGTAGAAAGTCGTTTTCTCATTACCGCCGGAGATAGACAAACGGGAATCAGAAATAAAGCCGTCATTGCCATAGATTTCCTGCTCGTAATCAAACAGCTCGCCCTCATTTACAGCACGCTCAAAACGAGCCCGCTCGTCTGGCCCGAAGGCTTCTTCCACTTCAGCAGCCGTATACTGACGGCGGCCTACGAAACGCTGAATGGTGTTCACACCAAAGTCCTGCTCGAAGCGTACCTTGGTTTTACCCGCCTGTCCCTGCTTGGTCGTGATGATGACCACACCGGCATTGGCCCGGGTACCATAAATGGCAGCAGCCGAAGCTCCTTTCAGCACTTCGATGCTTTCAATATCTTCAGGGTTCAGGTCAGCCAAACGGTTGGAAGCGTTCTCCTCTGAGCCAGAGTTCGCACCGGAGGCAAAACGCAGACCACTTGGAATTTCTGCATTGCTGATGTAGACACCATCAATGATAAACAGCGGCTGGTTATTACCGGTCAGGGAAGAAATACCCCGCAGGCGCATGGCAATACCACCACCGGGAGCACCGGAACTGGAAATGATATTCACACCGGTCATTTTGCCATACAAGGCACCGTCTATCGTCTGCTGAGTGGTCACCTCGGTGAGTTCCTGGCTGGAAATGGTGGATACGTTATTAGCCAGATTGGAGCGTTTAACACCGGAGGCGAGACCTGTAACAACAACTTCTTCGAGGTCAGCGATGTCTTCTTCCAGCACCACTTCCACACGATTGTTGTCCGAAGAAACATCGACCTGCTTAGAAGCAAAGCCAGTGTAGGAAAAGAGCAGGGTTGCGCTCTCGCCTCTCACATTAAGGTTGAAAGCACCGTTAAAATCGGTAACAGTACCTGTTGTGGAACCTTTGACAATAATGGAAACCCCAATCAGGGGCTCCCCACTGCCATCGGTTACGTTGCCCGTCACGTTGAACTGGGCCATCGCTGTTGCAGTAGTAAACAGCAAAGCCAGCAGCATGCTGAACTTAGTAATGTAATTCATACTAATTCTGAGTTTAATGAACTAATGAATGTAAGAAACAGATCGGCTGGAGCCAATCTTTCTCCAAAGAAATACCGGCGCTACAGGGTGACAGCCCTACAGCTATACCCTCAGCCCGAATAGGCCAATTGGAGAAACAGCCTTATTTTATCGCTAATGTTTTTTTGTAAAAGTGCATTCTACAGGGCTGAAAACGGGGTTTGATTTTTAGTCAGCCGTTTTTTTGTCGTGGGGTAAATATAGTAAATTTTATTACTCTTGCATTTTCCAACTTGAATTTTGCGCTCAAACAGCAATTTGCCCGTCAAAAACAAGATAAACCTCAAAAACAAAGAATATTCGAACAATCTACTCATTTTCAAAGTGATAAATATCAGCCCGGTCAAACTTTGGCATCCCGGTGATATCACCTATTATTGGCGCTTAATTCTATAGAGATGGAACTGATTCTCCAACGACTACGACCTCACTGGCCTGCCTTAAGCATCGCCTTAGCCTTTTTATTGGGCCATTTATTCGGCCTGTATCAAAAGGGCTTTGGGCTGGGGCCGGGTGAATCTGTAGCGCTAACGATTCTTTTGATTACCGCACTTTTCTGGATTACAGAAACCCTCCCCCTCTACATTACGAGTATGGGGGTACTGGCTATGAGTGTCCTTTGGCTGCTCCCTGTCTTGGAAGGACTGGGCAAAACAGCACATAAGGAGGATTTTCTACAGGCTTTTTTTGGAGATATTACCCTGCTGTTTATGGGCGGCTTCGTGCTTTCTGCTCTGCTCAACAAGTTTGGCCTGGCCCGGCGCATCGCCAACTGGATGATCCAAAAGACCGGCAGTGCGCCCGAACGGGTACTCCTGGGCCTGATTGCGATTTCCGCCCTTTTGTCCATGTGGATGAGCAATACGGCGACAGCGGCGATGATGTTTGCTATCGTGGGCCCGCTCATCCTGCAAATTCCTGCCGGATCGGCTTTCACCAAAGCTATTGCGCTGTCCATTCCCTTTGCCTGCAATATCGGCGGACTGGGTACGCCTATTGGCACCCCGCCCAACGCCATTGCCATGGAATACCTCAACCGGGCGGGCATCGAAATCTCTTTTGCACGCTGGATGGTTATCAGTATCCCTCTATTGCTGCTGTTGCTTGCGGCGCTTTGGCAACTGTTGTTAAGGCTCTATCCCCCCGGAGAAATTGAAATCACCATAGACCAAGACCCTGCCTCAGCAGATAACTTTACCGTAAGGCAAAAGATAGTTATGGTCATATTCGTCCTTACCATTCTGGGATGGCTTACCGGTGGCATGACAGGGCTCAGCACTGGCTTTGTAGGGCTCCTGTGCATCATCACCAGCTTCGGTATTGGTTTGCTAAACACAGCTGATTTCCGGAATATTTCCTGGGACATCCTCTTTATGCTCGGTGGTGGCCTTTGCCTGGGTGTCGTACTGAATGAAAGCGGCCTGACAGATACCATCGCCCACGCCATCCCTATGGATCAGGGCTTTATGTTCGTCTTCGCTATACTGCTGTTGATGGCTGCCGGTATGACCACTGTGATGAGCAATACAGCTACGGCCAACCTGCTGATCCCGGTTGCCGTCTCCCTGCCTGGCAATGAGCTGCTGTTCTCCATCGCTATCGCCATCATGTGTTCCACCTCTATGGCGCTGCCAGTAAGTACTCCGCCCAATGCTATCGCTTTCGGTTCCGGGCTTTTGCAGGCAAAGGATATGCTAATTGCAGGCTTAATACTAACTTTATTGGCTTTGATCGGTACTGCGATCGCAAGTATTTTCTATATTCCCCTATTCTTTTAAACCCTAACCTATGGAACTTCACGCTCAGCATTGCCAGTTTTGTGATTCCACGGATATGAGGAATATCCTGGTCCGGAAAATCGGCGAGTCAGATAAGGTTTTTGTGCAGTGCCAGTCCTGCGGGTCGTTTGTAGCCAGCTACGTGATCGCCCCCCTGGGCTACTACCACCACGGTAAAGGCTATGATTCTTTCCTCCGGGGCATGCACCGCAGCGGTGAGTTCATGAGCGGCAGAAACATGGCCCGTATGTTTGAAGACCGCAAAGAACAGGATATCGAAGAGTTTAAGGAGGTCTTGCGCCTGATGAAAAAGAAAGAAGAAGACACGCCCCCTCCAAAAGAAAACCCCGGAAAAAATCAGTAATCTCCGGGGCT
>CAZNHN010000167.1:0-13146 GCA_964572415.1 uncultured Phaeodactylibacter sp. | reverse complement strand
GCGGCTTCTTCCAGGAAGAACTGTACATTCAGGAACTGTGTTGCTGGATTTGGCGCTGCCGCAAGGCTGCGGATGCTGTTATGCCCACTAAACTGGTCTGCTACCGGGCTGCCAAAAGCCGGTGCTTCCACCCGGTTTACGGTGATAAAGTTGCCGGAAAGGTCCCAGCAGTCCTCGCTCAGCATATCCGTACCGGCATTGCTGCCCGGGAAGGCGAAGAGCTCACCGGTGTAGGAAAGCCCCCAGATACGGCTGACACCAACAGCAGTATCTTCGAAGTCGTAAGTACCATCAGTGGATATATCCAGGATATGATTATCCGTATCTGTAATCAGGTACAGATAAGGCACATTTTGGCTGGCACCTACGTTGACAAAAGAAAGCAGATCTGGCATGGTATCTCCTACTGTTACGGTTACTTCATCTTCACCATCACTAGTAAATATGGTACCTGCTTCCGGCCCTTCGTATACTACAGTAATATAGTTTTCAGAGTATTCAAAGCAATCCGTGGAAGCTGGTGTTTCCGGGATCACATTCCCAAAACTAAGATTAAGATCTCCTTCCAGGCCTACGCCCCAGATGTGGTAGATGCCCGGCATTGCCCCCTCAAAGTCGATGATATCAATTTCTATATCATCCACTATGACCTGATTATTTTGATCCGTTATGATGTAGCGATAGATCGGATCCTCGCTGGTCGTGGAAACGACTATGAAGTCCGGAGCATTGCCACCGGGGCAAATATAGACGGTATCGGCACCGCCGACCTCTGAAAGGACGCCACCATCCACGGAAGGACCGCGGGTAATGGTCAGGAAGTTTGCAGAAAGCTCATAACAGCTGGTCGAGAGCTCAATAGCAGCAGCGTCTTCTCCGATAATATCGTTGAGCAGGCCGCTGTAAGACAAGCCCCAGATGCGGAATACGCCTTCCGGTAGTTGAGCGAAGTTGAAACTGCTTGACTCAATGGTGTCAATAACGATATTGTTTTCATCCGTAAGCAGATAAAGGTAGCTGTTGAAGGAACTGCTGGTCGTAACGAATTCCACCGTACCATCACTTGGCCCAAGACAAACCAGGATATCAGTCTCACCTGTGCCGGTGGTAAGGCTGCCTCCCTCCGGTTCGTCCCTAAGGACTGTAATGAAGTTATTCGATAAATCGGCGCAGCCATCAGAAAGCTGAATATCGGTAACAATTTGCCCTGGCCCTGCCAGCAGATTACCCGTGTAGGAAATACCGTAAATCCTCGCAACCCCTGTACCGGAAGTTTCAAAATCAAACTGATTACCACCTGGAACAAAGCCAAGAATAATACCGGCATCATTCGTCAGGGCATAAATGTAGTTTGCATCTTCAGCTGTAGAGCTGTTGAAGAAGGTTATGACATTAGACTCGCCATCTCCCTGGCAGATACTGATTACATCCTGCCCGACACCAATATCGGTAAAGACCACTCCGCCATCCACGCCGGTTGCGTTGATTTCAACAAATTGCCCGGTCAGATCGTAGCAATCGTCAGAAAGTGGGTCAACGAAGATATTGGCTCCCGGAAGGGCTGCAATCTGTCCTGTATAAGATACACCGTAAACCCGGTAGGTTCCCCCCTGAATATTTTCAAAATCAAAAACGGAATCAATTGCGCTTACCAGAAAGTCATTTTCATCCGTTATCAGATAAGCATAGGCATTATCGGTAGCTCCGGTAACTTGAAAAGCTATCGAATCTGCAACACCATCCCCAACACATATATCCAGGTTAATGGGACCGACAACTGTTCCAATCGAGCCTGCATCAGGCTCTATGCGGACAACACTGATAAAGTTATCCGACAAATCAAAGCAATCATCGCTCAGCGCCACCACTCCGGCATCATCTCCAACCTGTGCAGTGATATTTCCGGTGTAGGCGAGCCCCCAGACCCGGGAAACCCCTTCACCCAATGGCTCAAAGTCATAGCTGTCTCCTGCAATCAGGTCAACGATAACGTTGTTCTCATCTGTCAGTACATAGGTATAAAGGCCAGCGGCACCTGTGCTGTCGAAGGTCAGGATATCTTCCATGCCGTCACCAGGACAAGTTACCACCTCTGTTTCTCCATCTGTGGTCATAACCATTCCGCCTTCCGGCACCCGGCTGAAGATGGAAACAAAATTTTCGGAAAGGGTAAAGCAGTCGTCTGCCAACTGATCAACATTAACGTCGGCACCAATAAGGATTGTTGACAAGTTGCCGGCATAGGCAAGACCATGAATCCGATAATCGTTTTCTGCGAACGGTTCAAAATCAACCTCATCACCTGTTATCGTGGTCAGAACAATATCGTTTTCATCGGTGAGTAGGTAGATAAAGTTCCCGGTTGCACCTGCACTATCCAGGTTTACAACGTCAGACACGCCATTGCCGGGGCAAACATAAAGTTCCGTAGCCCCACCTTCAATCCGGACAACGCCGCCATTTGGCACTTCCCTGACAATAGTAACGAAGTTGTCGGAAAGGTCAAAGCAATCATCTGAAAGCGGCACATCAGCGGCATTATCGCCAGGTGCAGCGGTGATATTGCCAGTATAGGCCAAGCCCCATATCCGGCTGACACCAATACCTCCTATATCAAAGTCAAAGGCATCACCTGCAACCAGGTCAACAATAACGTTATTGGTATCTGTCAAAACATAAACGTACAGACCAGCGGTGCCCGTACTATCGAAAGTTACAATATCTGCATTCCCGTCACCCGGGCAGGTAGTTACCATTTCCATGCCTGAAGCAGTCGACACCAACCCTCCTTGCGGTGTTTCGCGAAGTACGGTAATGAAGTTATCGGAAAGATCGAAGCAATCATCGCTTAGTGCTACCGCAGCGGCATCATCGCCTACACCCGCTGTGATATTGCCTGTATAAGCCAGGCCCCATATCCGGCAGGTCCCCGCCGGAGCACCGTCCAGGTCGAAGGCATCCCCGGAAGGCAGTTCAAGGATGATGTTATTGTCATCGGTGATTACGTAAGTATACAGACCAGCGGAAGTGTTGGCGCTATCCGCCATAACAACGTCAGGGTCGCCATCACCCGGGCAGGTATAAATTAAAGTCTCACCATCAGGCA
This sequence comes from uncultured Phaeodactylibacter sp., assembly GCA_964572415.1. Taxonomy (GTDB): domain Bacteria; phylum Bacteroidota; class Bacteroidia; order Chitinophagales; family Saprospiraceae; genus Phaeodactylibacter. The sequence continues at coordinate 10,040 of CAZNHN010000167.1, read as the reverse complement.
TGGCTACCGTGCCGCCTTCCGGTACTTCACGAACAACAGTGATGAAGTTCTGGGAAAGATCAAAGCACTGATCGGCCAGCGCAACGGCAGACGCGGTATCGCCAACCTCAGCTGTAATATTGCCAACATAAGACAAGCCCCATATCCGGCAGTTGCCAGCCGGCGCACCATCGAAGTCGAATGTATCGCCTCCTGGCAAATCCAGGATAACGTTGTCTTCATCAGTGATTACGTAGGTAAATGGTGTGATTGCAGCCAAAGCGCTGTCTACGGAGATGATATCAGCCATGCCATCGCCCGGGCAGGTATAGACAGTGGTCTCACCATCCTCTGTGGCAACTTCACCGCCAAAGGGCACCTCGCGGATCACATCTACAAAATTCTCGGAAAGACTAAAACAGTCATCACTCAGCATAGCGGTAGAAGCAGTATCCCCTGGCTCTGCAAGCAAGTTACCGGTATAAGCCAGACCCCAAACCCGGACAATCCCGGTCTGATCGGTCTCAAAGTCATAAACATCGACCGGAAATCCATCCAGGATGATATTTTGCTGATCGGTGACGAGGTAAAAGTAGTTCGGCCCGACTACCCCGGCGCTGTCAAAGGCCAGCACATTGGGAAGGCTGTCACCAGGGCAAATGAAAGCCAGGTTGCCGCCACCTTCCAATTCGACAGTTCCGCCTACGGGTACCTCACGCACTACCGTGATGAAGTTGTCGGAAAGGTCAAAGCAGTCATCACTCAGCATCACAACTGAAGCAGTATCGCCAATCATTGCGGTCAACTCACCAGTGAAGGCCAGGCCCCAAACCCTACGGGTGCCAGCCGGCGCACTATCAAAATCATAGGTATTGCCGTCTGCCAAATCAAGTATGACATTGTCTTCGTCTGTAATAACATAGACGTACGGACCAGGATAAGCACCCATACTTTCAAAAGTAAGCACATCAGCCATACCATCACCCGGGCAGATAAAGGCATCTGTTGTGCCATCTTCCAGGCTGACCATCCCTCCATCCGGTGGCGAACCACCGTTACAAAGTTTTCAGAAAGGCTGAAGCACTCATCTGTCAGTTCTACATCAGAAGCGACATCCCCCGCTGCTGCTGTAATATTTCCGGAGTAAGCCAGACCCCAAACGCGGCAACTGTCTGCCGGCAAATCATCAAAGTCAAAGCTGTCTCCTGCAGGCAGGGCAAGAATTACATTATTTACATCAGTAATAACATAGGTATATGCACCCTGAGAGGTGCCGGTGCTATCGAATTCAATGATATCCGCCATACCATCATCAGGGCAGGTAAATACCGTAGTTTCTCCGGATTCTGTAGCCACACTCCCTCCGTTTGGCGTCTCTACAACCACCGTGACAAAATTATCGGAAAGGTCAAAGCACTCATCTGAAAGCACTGTCGCTGACGCGTCATCACCTGCCCCGGCAGTAAGGTTACCGGTGTAGGCTAGCCCCCATGCATAGTAGGTGCCTTCCTCAAGCACATCAAAATCATAGGCATTACCACCCACTAAGGCTACGATACTTAGCTCATCCGTCGTAATGACATAGTCATAAATACCGGTGGAAGTACCTGTGGTTTCAAAGCTAATAGTATTCGGTGTCCCATCGGGGCAAACAATAATTGGATCCATACCGCTCTCTGCAGCAACCATTCCCCCTTCCACCGATTCACGACGGACGGTAATGAAATTCTCAGACAGGCCAAAACAGCCATCTGCAAGTACAGCGGCAGCGGCATCATCACCAACTTCGGCTAAGAGTGTGCCGCCATAAGCCAGGCCCCATACCCGGCAAACGCCTACATCTGCACCTTCAAAATCAAAGCTGCCTGACGGTGCAATCGCAAGTATAATGTTATCCGTATCCGTAATCAGGTAAGTGTACTCATCAGCCCCTCCGGAGGTGTTGACAAAACCAAGCACATCAGCAACGCCGTCACCCACGCAAACGAAAGTTTCGTCTCCGCCATCTTCAAGGCTTACGGTAGCTCCGTCAGCTTCCTGCCGGTCCACGGTAATGAAGTTGTCAGAAAGGTTAAAGCAGCCATCGGAAAGAGTGGCGAGAGCCGCGTCCTGACCCTCAGCAGCGGTAAGTGCTCCGGTATAAGAGAGCCCCCACACCCGCCGGATGCCGGAATCGGTATCTTCAAAATCAAAGCTGTCACCGTTTACCACACTGAGGATAATATTATTCTCATCCGTCACCAGGTAAGTATAGGGTGCAGTCGCGGGCGTTTGGTTCGTGAAAGTCAGAACGTCAGGCTGCCCGTCGTTCACACAAACGAGGGCTTCGGTGCTGCCGTCTTCCAACGTAACTGTACCGCCATCGGGCAGCGCCCGGTCAATTTCAATAAAATTATCAGAAAGGTCGAAGCAACTTTCGGCAAGCTGTGTGGTAGCAGCATCATCTCCGGGCATAGCCAGCAGGTCCCCGGCGTATGCTACTCCCCAAACCCTGTAGTTGCCTTCCTGCAAAAGGTCGAAGTCATAGCTATCGCCATCGATCACTTCAATAATGATGTTATTCTCATCTGTTAAAAGGTAGTCGTATTCTGCCGTCATATCACCAGTTGAGGTGAAAGATAAAACATCCGGAATACCGTCATCAGGGCAAATGAACTGACTGGTACTGCCGTCCGGCAAGGCTACGCTTCCTCCTTCCGGCACAAAATTTACAATTGGTATGAAGTTAGTGGTCAAATCACCACAGATATGGGCCAGATTAGCGGTTTCGGCATTTTGCCCAGGCTCTGCTGTGATTCCACCTAGCCAGGTGAATCCCCAAACCCTGAAGCTGCCTTGGCCAAGCCCTTCAAAGCTTAGGGTATTATTAGTGGTCACTTGAAGAATGGTATTATTCTCATCGGTAATGAGGTAACCAACTGGCAGCATATTCACGGTAGTTCTGAAGTCGTACGTCTCTGCCAGCCCATCGCCTTCACAGGTAATAACTTCCGTACCTCCCTCGCGCAGAGAAATCGTTGCGTCTTCAATACAAGTGACCGGGAATTGAGCCAAAGCTGTTGTAGACGCGAACAACAGGCTCAGTATCCCAAATAGTAGACTTTTGACCTTCATAGATAATTGTGGTTTTACTTTTTACCCTGACAGTTGCAAAAATGAAGCCAAACCTTGCTTGTAGCATAATTTCACCATTTGTGCTAACTGCCAAAATAGTTGTTAGTTATTTTGGAATTACGAAACAGGCACCCTTCAGGAACCCGATGCACAATATAGTACCTCTGATTCTGAAAAAGTCCATTTAAATAAAAAATGAGGGGTAATCTTCCCGGCAGCTCTGCAAAACGCAGATATTTCGCCGGTTTTGTATACGCAGATTTTTGGAATAGGTTTCCCAAAGCATTAGGAATGCGCTTATTACAAAACACATTGACAAGTTATTATTTTTTTTTCTATAAAAAAAGTAACGTTTCGAAAATCGGTCATCAATCGCACAAGTTAATGAGCACCCTGTAATCGTCAAAGGCCGCATTTTCAGATTTCATTTCCAGCATCTCCAGCCAGGGTGCCTCGGAATAGCAGGCTTCCAAAGCAGCAGCTGTGTCTTCGCACCGTATTTCCACCTGCCCGTTTTGAATCTGTTCCAGCCGCCATTCGTAGGTTTTGATCATTCGGTTCCAAATGCGGTGATTGACTTCGCCAATATCGGCATCAGGCATTACAGCTTCTGCAGCCTGGAAAGCCTGACGGTTGCGGGCCAGAATAACACAATTTTTCATGATGTAAAAAGCCGTGTGTGGCCAGTCTGCCTGCTGCCCCAACATCTTTGAATATAGAACCAGTTGGAGGTCTTCCTCATTTTTCAGCAGGGATTCCCGGTACCGGAGCCCGGACCATTTCAGGTCAAGAATGCAGTACTCCCCGCCCCGTCTTAGTACCAGGTCTGCAATACCTTTCAGTTGGGCATTGCCGAAACGGCCCTCCAGTGGTGCCTCGGTGGCTTCGATATGCCACCCCCCCTCCTGAATATGCCGTACCAGGTTCCAGGCAGAGCGTTTAACCAGCCCCATGAAACGGGTACGCTCGGGCTCTCTGCCGTACATCAGCAATACATTACCTTCCTTTAATAACAAATCCTGCTCAATAGACTCAAGGTACTGAACAACCTGCTCCTGTGTCCAGCGGTGTACCGAATCCTGCCTGAGCAACTCTTCGAAGAAACGGTGGGCCAAATTACCCTGCAGCGCCCGCTCATCAACGATGCTGAGCAGGGCCGATGGGCGAAGGTCTGCCTTGTAGCGGAAGAGCCATTTATACGGATAGTAGAATAAATCGCTCAGGCTGCTGTAAGAAGCCCGTTCATCAGGTCGAGCCAGCTGCGCCAACCCTCTAATAATATGGATAAAAGGCGCTGGGCGCCCAAGCCCGGTGACAGGTACCGATATCATCTGAGGAGGCGCCAGCCACTTTTCAAGTCCACCGTTGTTTAAATCGCAGGTAATGCGCTCCAGTCCCTCGCACCGGGCTTCCAGGTCGCCCATGAGCGGATGGGGATTAACTTCCTGTCCGTTGATGAAGGATGGTGCAACGAGCATTAGCCGGTCTGAGGCATGAAGCATAGGCCGCAGCCGATGCCATAATTGCAAGGCGTTCTCCTGCTCTGGCCCTGTGAGATCTACGCCTGATTGCTTAAGGTACTGACGTTCCGGCTCGTACCAGCGGGAAAAAAAGTAGGTCTTCTCCGCCTGGGCAAAGTTCCACCAGACCAAGTCACTTACCGGACCGACAATACTACCTACTCTGTTGGTGTACCGAAGGAAGCCCTGAGCACGGCGGTTGAGCTGTACAGGAGCCGGCTCGTAAATCGTACGGACTACGCGCTCCAATTCTAGAGCAGATAGCTCTTCTTCCGGAAGAGCCAATAGTAAAGCGCTGATCCGGCGGGCCTGTTCGGCCAAAACCAGGAAGGAAGTATTGTTGCTGTTCTCCCCCTCAATATTGGACTGCGCCCAGTTCGCCAGATAATTGAAGACTCTAACCGCTTCCGACTTTGGCACCCTTCCGGAAGCCGGGAACCGTTGCCGCCTGAACCAAAACGTGTATTGTTGCCTGGCCAGCTCGGGATTATCAGCATTGGGCCTTTTATCCCCCGCTTCAAGATTACTAAAGTAAGCGGCAATAGTCTTCCCCCATTTTTCGCCAAACATCCCGGGCCGCTCAGCCATAAGCATAGCAATGGTATTCGCCAGCCTTCTTTCCAGGGGCTTGACCGCCAGGGAAACGAATTCCATTACTTTGTAAGGGTCTATTGGCTCCCAAAGGAAAACCGTTGCCAGTTTTAATACCTGAAGGGTAGGCCGGGCCAGTGAAGCGGAAAGTAATCCCAGAGCGGGCAGTCCTTCTTCTGAAATAGCATGCTCCAGCGATTGACATTGTCCGGGCGCCACTAAAGCAGGCCTGTAGTGCTCATTTTGCCGCAGCAGCTTTGTAAAGTAAGCTGATAAATCGGTATCTCTCTTGCCCGTAAGCAAAATCAGGGAACCGTCTCCCCTAAGTTGAACCTGCTCAGGTGTTGCATCGGTTTCTGCCAGAAGGCTCCTTTGGAGACGGGCGAGGTCACTGTCTCCGGCAGGTTGCGGAGCCGGCACCCAGACGACTTTTACTTCTTGGCTGTTCAGCGCCGTCAGCAATCTCCTTACCCCTGCCGGCAACAAATTCTGTGGCTCCTGGCAGATGATCTTCTCGAATGGCCGCTCCCAATCCTGTACCACTTCCAATACCTCAATAAGCCGGTCCGCAAATCCTGTGGCCAGCCCTTTTGAAAGGCCTTTTATCCGGCTTTCCAATGCAGCGATGCACCGAAGCCGGTCCGGCATTTCCGGGTGCATGGCAAAGTCCCATCCGGCCATCAGCAGTTCGTCTCTCCGCTCAAGCAGATCAGTTGCGACTGCAAAGGGATCCGTTCGAAAGGAAGCACTGAAGAAAGCATTCGGTTCCGAACGCAGGTAATGTCCCAACTGCTGCCGGTACTGCTCGATACGCAGGTATTCATTATCCTTAGGGATGTCTGGAAACCCCCAAATGGCTTCGAGGTACCGGATCAGGCCCCTTGGGCCAAAGACAGCATGATTCGATTGACTTTTGCTTACCGCAGGCAGGGGCGCGTCGTCCAGGGTCATCCCAAAGGTAACGATCATTTCTGTTGATTAAGTAAGTATTCTAAGTGTTGGCGCGACGGGTCGCTATTGAACGACTGCTTAGAAGCAGTAAAAGTGGAATATACACATTCTCACCGGAAGAAAGCACTGCAAATCTGTGTATTTTTTCATATTTTAGGCACCGCTACCCCTATGATTGTATCCTCTGCTCATTTAAACTGACAACACAATTGACCATGAAGACTTCCTTGCTTACTTTCATTTTCAGCCTGCTGTTTCTGACTGCGACCCTGCCGGTACAGGCAGCAGTAGCAGTGCCTGAGGCCGCCTTGTCCCAGAAGGAACAGCGTGCCGTGAATCGGCTGGAGCGAAAGCAAAAACGTATGGAGAAACGGCTGGAGCGTTGGAAAGAACGGATTCAGGATAAGCTAAACCGGGAAGACAACACTGGCAAACGAACGCTAAGCCTGATACTGGGCAGCGCCATGCTCGTAGGCGGGATTATTCTGGGCGTTATTGCCTTTGGCGGATCAGTGGGAGGCTTTTTCTTTTTTCTGTCAGGGCTTTTACTGGTAGGCGCAGTGATCCTGCTGCTTTTCGCGCTTTTGAAAAAAGATAAGCCAACAGAAGGCTAAGTTGAGATTGCTTATCCCCCCATCTCTTTTCTGAGGTCTTCCATCTGACTATGCCAGAGCTGTTTTTGGTCATCAACTTCATCGTCGTCACAAAAATCAGTGATGATCAGAATGGTCTCGCCAGTGACCGGAGACTTTGAAATATCAAATTCCAGGTATTCCTCCTCATCGGCTTCCTCCCACCGAAAACGAAGCCTTTCGTTCTCGATGTCTTCAATGAGTTCGGCTTCTTCTTCGGCACCGGTCCATGAGAAAGTATAGGTTTCTCCCTGAATGTCTACTTCATCGCAAAACCAACGGACCAGGCAGGAAGGAGTAGTAAAAAACTTATACACGATTGCCGGGGACGCTTTGAAGATGAATTCTAAGGTAAATTTTACTCTTTCCATTTGAAGATAGGGTTGTTGGAAAATCAGGCAGGCAGAATAACGAAGGCGAGACAAAACGGTAAAGACCTCTTTAAACTGCCACGCATCCTGTGCTGCCCCACAATAAAGAATAAAAAAATGATTTTTCCAAAAATAAAGCCGCCCTCCCCTTCTGTGTGCGCCCGTAACAAATACGGGCGCAGCAACCTGCCTCCAAACACCATGCGCACGAAGGCCTGTTTGGCAAAATTTTTCATGCCGTTTTCAGGTTTTTGAATTGCAGGAAACTATCTTAGCTGTCGAGGCGTTGGTTGTATGTAAGTTAAGCCTATATTAAGAGGGTATTGACTTGAAGGTAAAAAAGCCTTATTTTTGTGGGCTGTAAGCCGTTTAATAACCAAGGCATTTGTAAAGCAGGGCATAACAACTATGCAGGTAATTCAAACAACACTTTTTCCCGATCACGGCATGTGCCTGGCTTACCTAGTTAGATCCCACCATATCTACTCCAGCTTGTATAGTACTGAACACTACCTTTGTAAACATTAATTAAATTTAGCGTACATGAGACAGCTTAAGATTACTAAGTCTATTACTAATCGTGAGAGTCAATCCCTGGAAAAATACCTTCAGGAGATTGGTAAGGTAGACTTGTTGACTCCAGAGGAGGAAGTGGATCTCGCCAAACGAATCAAGCAGGGGGATCAGGCAGCTCTGGAGAAGCTGACCAAAGCCAACCTGCGCTTCGTTGTATCCGTAGCCAAGCAATATCAGAATCAAGGTCTCTCTCTAAGTGACCTTATTAATGAAGGTAACCTGGGACTGATCAAGGCCGCTCAGCGTTTTGATGAGACCCGTGGTTTCAAATTTATTTCCTACGCCGTTTGGTGGATTCGGCAGTCCATCCTGCAGGCACTGGCAGAGCAGTCCCGTATTGTTCGCCTGCCTCTAAATAAAGTGGGTTCCCTAAACAAGATCAACAAAGCCTTCTCTGAGCTTGAACAGGAATACGAGCGCGAGCCATCTGCAGACGAACTGGCAGAAACATTGGAAATTGCTACCGAGGAAGTGGAAACCACCCTTGGTGTAGCCGCCCGCCACGTTTCTATGGATGCTCCTTTCGTGGAAGGTGAGGACAACTCCCTCCTGGATGTGCTCGAGAACAGCAGTACCCCTAATACAGACTCCAAGCTGGATTATAAAGAATCACTGCGCCGCGAGATTGAGCGCTCCCTGAGTACGCTAACGGAGCGTCAGTGCGACGTGATCAAGCTTTACTTTGGCATCGGTGTCGAGCACCCTATGTCACTGGAAGATATCGGCGAGAAGTTCGGTCTGACACGGGAGCGTGTCCGCCAAATCAAAGACAAGGCCATCAACAAGCTGCGTTCCGCGAACCGGAGCAAGCTGTTGAAGTCTTACCTTGGCGCTTAATTTGTAACAGACTTAGTACGACATATAAAACGGGGCAGCGGATATCCGCTGCCCCGTTCTTTTTTTGCCTGCTCAGATCGGTTTATACAAACAGGCTCTCTCCATCCATATCCTCAGGAGCACCCATGCCCAAAATCTCCAAAATGGTAGGCGCGATATCGCCCAGCTTTCCATCCCTAACCTTGCGCCCGTGCGTGTCGGCGGCGATGTAGAAAACCGGGACCGGATTGGTGGTATGCGCCGTGTGGGGCGAGCCGTCAGCGTTGACCATGAAGTCGGAATTGCCGTGGTCCGCAATCACTATGGCTTCGTAGTTGTATTCCTGTGCCTTCTCGATGAGGCGCCTCAGGCTTTTGTCTACCGTTTCTACAGCAATTTTCGCGGCTTCAAAGTCACCGGTGTGCCCAACCATATCAGCGTTGGCATAGTTTAGGCAGATGAAGTCCGGTTGATTATCGTCTATATCTGCAATGATGGCATCAGTGACTTCCACCGCGCTCATTTCCGGCTTCAAATCGTAAGTGGCTACTTTTGGGGAAGGTATAAGAATGCGGTTTTCTCCTTCAAATTCCTGCTCCCGGCCACCGTTGAAGAAGAAGGTAACGTGGGGGTATTTCTCCGTTTCCGCAATGCGGGTTTGGGTAAGCCCGGCTTTGGAAATAACTTCTCCCAGGGTATTTTCGATGTCTTTTTTGTGTAGCATCACATTAACGCCCTTGTAGGTCTCATCGTAGCGGGTCATCGTGACGTAGTGCAGCGGCAGCGTATGCATGCCGTGGTCGGACAAATCTTCCTGTGTAAGGGCAATTGTCAGCTGACGGGGGCGGTCGGTACGGAAGTTGAAGAAGACCACTGCATCATCCTCCTGAATGGAAGCTACCGGATTCCCATCCTCGTTGGAACAGATGATTGGCTTCAGGAACTCATCCGTCTCACCCGACTCGTAGCGGTTTTGGATGGTGGCCAGGGCATCCTGCGTAGCTTCTCCCTTTGCATTGACAAGCGCATCATAGGCGATCCGGGTACGCTCCCAACGCTTGTCCCGGTCCATAGCGTAATACCGCCCAACTACAGAAGCCAGCTGTACCGGCTTGCCCTTTACGTGGTCCAGGACCTCCTTTAGGAAGCCTTTTCCACTCTTGGGGTCTGTATCCCGCCCATCGGTGAAGGCGTGGATGTAGATTTTTTCCAATCCAAAGTCAGCAGCAGCATCACAAAGTGCCATCAGGTGGCGGTGGTGCGAATGTACGCCTCCATCAGAAACAAGGCCCATGAAATGCAGCGCCTTGCCGTTGTCCTTAGCATACTGCATGGCTTCGACCAGCGTTTCGTTTTGCTGCAATTCTCCGTCGCGAATGGCTTTATTGATACGCGCGAGCTCCTGATATACAATCCGGCCGGCGCCAATATTCAGGTGACCAACTTCGGAATTGCCCATCTGACCCTCCGGCAAACCGACCTGCTCACCG
>CAZNHN010000166.1:9387-13160 GCA_964572415.1 uncultured Phaeodactylibacter sp. | reverse complement strand
CAATGGTCTTTACCCCAGCATCAACCTGCTGACCCATATGGACGGGCGTTTGTTTTTCCGGGGTTTCGTGTCGGGTATGGGCGATGAATTCTATGCGTACGACATCGCCAGCAATACCCTGCTGGACTTGCCGGAGATTTACACCGGACCGGCAAGTAGCAGCCCATTTGGGTTTATGGCGTATGAGGGCGATCTGTACTTCTCCGCCCGTGACCTGGCCTGGGGCACGGAGCTGCGCCGTTTCAATACGCAAACTGATCAGGTAGAGCTTGTGACCGACCTCAACCCGGATGGCAATGCCTCCCCGGCCGGTTTCACGCCATTCGACGGGCAGTTGTACTTCATAGCCGGGCAGGACCTCAGCAGCCGCTACCTGTATGCCTACGACAAGAGCACCGATATGGTGTCAGAAATCGCTCAGTTAGACGGAGATGGCGTTCCTACTTATATAACCATCGAATACCATACCGGTAACACCCTCTACCTTTCCGGGCTTCATCCTGAGGTAGGCGATGAACTACTCACCTATACCGCTGGCAGTACGGAAATTGAGGTCGCTGCCGATATCAATACCACCACCATCGGCTCCGACCCCTACGGCTTTACCGCTTACAACGGTAAACTATATTTCGGTGCAGATGAGGCCAACAGCGGGCGGGAGATTTGGGTGTACAACCCTGCGAGCGGTGCCACCGAGCTTCTTTCCGATACCCCGGGCAGCCTGCGGCCCGATAATTTTGCAGTACAGGCTGGGAAGCTCTACTTTTCAGGCATTCACCCGGATAGCGGTTACGGGTTATTGAGCTATGACGATGCCACCGGTCAGATTGCAGCCACTGCCTTTTCCACCCCCAGCCATACGGGGCATATCACAGATGTAGTCGCCTACGACGGACGGGTGTTTTTTAAAGCTTACGATGAGGAACTAGGGGATGAACTTCATGCTTACGATCCGGCAACCAATACTTTCGAAGTGATAGCCGACCTCTACCCCGGCGAAGAAGACGCTAACCCGGAAGGGCTGATCGTTTGTGCAGGTGCGCTCTACTTTCGGGCAGAGGATGGCGTGTCGGGCTACGAACTATGGCGTTACCAAAGCGATACGGATGCTGTGGAACTCGTTACCGATATCCAGCCAGGGTCTCCTGATGTGAGCACGGAAGACATCGTTGAGAAGGATGGGGTGCTCTACTTTCGGGCCAATCATCCGGACGCCGGCTTCGAGCTGTTCCGTTACGATCCGGCAACAGATGAGATAGCGCTGCTAACGGACATTAGCGGGAATTTATACCCCGAGCACATCACTTTTTATCAGGACAAGATTTTCTTCTCCGGCCGCCTCAGCAGCAGTCAGGGTACAGAGCTGCTCGTGTACGACCCGGCAACGGGCGAGGTGAACATCACTCAGGACATCACCTCCGGCTCAAGCAATCCCAGAGACTTGGTCGTCTTCAATGATAAGCTGTATTGCTCCGCTTATACGGAGGAGTACGGGCGCGAATTTTGGGAATACGATGCCGCTGACAGTACCTTCGCAATTATTGCCGACATACGGCCGGGGGTACGCGATGGTGATCCTACCTCACTTACGCTTTTCAACGACAAGCTCTACTTCGCCGCAAATGACGGGCTGCGCGGGAGTGAAATCTGGAGCCTCGCGGCCTGCCTCAACATCGTAGTGGATGCTCTGCCGCAGGTGGACGACACCCTGGGCGGCATTGATCTGATCGTGACCGGTGGGTTACCCCCCTACACCTTTGATTGGAGCACAGGGGCCACCACGGAAGACCTCCCAGACCTGCCAGCCGGTACTTACACGGTGACGGTTACGGATGCTTCGGGTTGTTTATCGGAAGTTACGGCAGAAATAGATTTCCTGAGCAGTACGACTGAAATGGGGCATATGCCTGACTTTCAGCTTTTCCCAAATCCGGGAGAGGGCACCTTTGAGCTGCGTTTTGAGGAAGCTGGTCAGGTCTCCCTGTTTAATCAGAACGGGCAATTGTTGCACGATGAACACCTGCCCGGCAGCACAGGCAGCCACACACTCCATCTGCACCACCTGCCAGCAGGGCTTTACTATTTGTCAGTACGCACCCGGTATGGCATTCAAATGAAGAAATTGGTTATTGCAAGATAAGGAGGGTAGCGGGCGTGGAAGAAGATTACTGCTAACAGTCGGTTCCATGCCCGTCCTCTCTTTTTGGCTAATTGTACGTTGCCGGGCTTAAAAGAAGGCTCCTGCACCCTGTTATTCTTTGAAGTGATTGATAATCCCACCCTTCAGCAAGACCTCCACCTGACGCCCACTCAGGCTATGCCGGCAGGCGATATCCGTATTTTTCGTGAGGTTGCGGATGTGTATGTCATCGCCTGACTGAATCGACTCACGGGCAGAAGTTACGGCGAGCATATCTCCCCGCCCGATTTTTTCGTAGTCTTCAGGGTTGATGAATTCCAGCGGAAGAATGCCGAAGTTGACCAGGTTCTGCCAGCCAATCCGGGCATAACTTTTAGCAATCACCGCCAGTTGCCCCAGGTACTTAGGTGCGAGTGCAGCATGCTCCCGGCTGGAGCCCTGTGCGTAATTCTCACCAGCTACCACGATATGCCCCGGATGGGCAGCCTGGGCATCTTTTGCCCGTTCATAAAAAGAGTCATCAATTACGATATAACTGTACTTGCTAATCTCCGGGATATTGCTCCTCAAGGGCAGCACTTCTGCTCCGGCTTTTAGGATTTCATCGGTGGAAATATTGTCGTCCATTTTCAGCAGCACGGGCGCATCGTAGGCATTCGGGTAGGGGTCGAAGGTGGGCAGGGACTTGATGTTGGGCCCTTTGACCAAATCGGTACCCTGTCCGTTTTGGGAGGGAGGGACCAGCATCTGCTCGTTAATGATCTGCTGATCCGGAGCTTTATATTTCGGATAAGTAATCCCCAAATCTTTTTCCAGGTCTCTGGGGTCGGTGATCTTGCCTGTCAGTGCGGCAGCGGCGGCCGTCTCCGGGCTACAAAGGTACACCTGGTCATCGAGGGTGCCCGATCGGCCCGGAAAGTTGCGGGGCATGGTCCTCAGGCTGATTTTCCCGCTGGCTGGTGCCTGCCCCATCCCGATACAGCCCATACAGCCCGACTGATGAAAGCGGGCTCCGGCGTGCAGGAGGTTGAAGAAACCATCGGTGCGCGACAGGTTCTCCGTAAGTTGCCGGGAAGTAGGGTTGATATCAAAAGACACATCGGGATGCGCCATACGGCCTTTTACAATTTCGGAAACCACCCAGAAGTCGCGTAGCCCCGGATTAGCACTCGAACCGATCACCACCTGATGTACCGATTGACCAGCCACTTCCCTTACCGGCACTACATTGCCCGGGCTGCTGGGCTTGGCGATCAGGGGTTCCAGTTCGGAAAGGTCAATGACCTCATGGGCATCGTACCTGGCATCTGCATCGGCTTTCAGCTCCGAGAAGGCCTCCTCCCGGCCCTGCGCACGCAGAAAACGCTTGATCTCTTCATCCGCCGGAAAAACAGAAGTCGTAGCCCCCAACTCCGTACCCATGTTAGCGATGACATGGCGATCCATAGCCGAGAGGGATTTCAGCCCTTCTCCATAGTATTCCAGGATGTAGCCCACGCCCCCTTTGACATCGTAGCGGCGCAGCATTTCCAGAATGACATCTTTGGCGCTCACCCAGTCCGGCAACTGCCTTTTGAGCTCCACGCCCATCACCTTTGGCATTTTGAGGAAGTAAGGCTTGCCTGCCACAGCG
>CAZNHN010000166.1:0-9377 GCA_964572415.1 uncultured Phaeodactylibacter sp. | reverse complement strand
TCCAGCCCTCCGGTACCGATGGCCAGCATGCCCAGGGCGCCGGCGGCCGGCGTATGGCTGTCGGAGCCTACCATGGTTTTGCCAGGTTTGCCGAAGCGTTCCATGTGCACCGGGTGGCTAACCCCATTGCCGGGCCGGCTAAACCAGTAACCGTATTTTTCAGCAGCGGATTGCAGAAAGAGATGATCATCGGCATTTTTGTGGTCGCCTTGCAGCAGGTTGTGGTCGACGTATTGCACGGCCACCTCCGTTTGGGCTTTGTCGAGCCCCATGGCTTCCAGTTCCAGCATCACGAGCGTGCCTGTGGCATCCTGTTGCAGTGCCTGGTCGATTTTCAGGCCAATTTCCGTGCCAGGTTTCATTTCACCTTCAACGAGGTGGGCATCAATCAGTTTTTGCGCGACATTCATAGGAGCGTTGGTTTTGGTGCGCCTTTTGAACGAATCTGCCGGGTAGAGGTTCGAGTGCAGGGTGCAGGCAGGCAGGGCATGCACCGTTTTGGGGCTTGCAGGAACAGTACCTCCTTCGCCTGAGTGCCGTTTTCATTGTCCGAAGCAGGGAGCAATAGCAGGTTTGGGGAAGACAGCAACCGCTAAACCGTAATAAAAAGAGCGTTGACCTTATTTTACTTGTTTAGCTTTTGGTTGTAGGCCTCCATCGCTTTCAAATCATCCATTAAATCCTCTACCTCATATTTGATATTGATGTTCCTTTTGGACAGCTCTTTCTGGAAGGTTATTTGGTCAATACTGGCAAAATTGCGGGCTTGTCCCATAGTCATTTTGCCCAGGTCGTAAAAATGAGTAGCCATCTCAACTAGGAATTCTTGTGGAGTCATGTTGAGCTCCTGAAGCATTTTTGAGGAAATTTGTATACCCATACTATTGAAAATTAAGCTTTCAGAATACATGAATAACACATGCTGCAGTCTTGTAGTTCCCGGTATTAACCCCCACCCTCCTGCCGCAAGCTCCGGTGCACGAAAGCCGACCACTCTGCAAAGCGCTTGCCCTTCATCACCCGGGGGAATTTGTTCTGCCCACCAAGCTTGCCCTTAGCCGCCTGCCAGTCGTAGAAGCGCTGAATGGGCAGGGTTTCCACCCGGATCCCGAGCAGGCTGTCGCGCTCTGTTTTATAATCATCGTTGACCCGCTTCAGGGCCTCGTCGAGCAGGCGGGTGACCTGTTCCTTGTCCACTTCCCGCTCCGTGCCGATGTACCAGTGGTGCAAAAACCGGTTGCCTTCCTGCACCGGGGCCACTGTAAATTCCCGCACGCTCAGGTCGAGGGCTTCTTCCACCGCTTGTATACCCTGATTCATATTGTCTACTGAGAGGTGCTCTCCGCAGATGCTGAGGAAGTGCTTAATCCGTCCACTGATGATAATCTCGGGCTTGCCCGCTTCCGGGAAGCGCACCGTATCCCCAATGAGGTAGCGCCAGGCGCCGGCACAGGTAGTGAGCAAAAGAGCGTAGTCTACCCCGGGCTCCACCTCTGCAATAGTCAGGGTCTGTGGGTTGCCAAGCAGTTGCCCGTCTTCGTCGAAGTTGCTGCTGTTGAAGGGAATGAACTCAAAGAAGATGCCGTTGTGCAGCAACAAGCGCATGGCATTGGTCTCAGGCCGCTGCTGATAGGCGATAAAGCCCTCGCTAGCCAGGTAGGAGTCCATGTAGATGAGCGGACGGTCGAGCAGGCGCTCAAAGCCCTTTTTCAGCGGCTCAAAAGCAATGCCGCCGTGGACACAGACTTCCAGGTTAGGCCAGATATCGTGGATGGTATCCAATTGATGGTCCTCAATAATGCGCTCCATCATGAGCTGTAGCCAGGAAGGAATGCCCACGAGAAAGCCGATATCCCAGTCCGGTGCATGGCGGGAGATCTCCGCAATCTTCTCATCCCAGCTTTTGATGCGTGATATTTTGCCCCCCGGTTTGTAGTAAGGGCGCAGCCAAAACGGCGGCTGACTGGCATTGATACCGCTGAGGTCGCCCCGGAAGTAACCGCCCTGATTGTCCAGGTCGCTGCTGCCACCCAGCATCAGCATAGGCTTGGTGAAGAGGTCGGGGTCAACATCAAAGTTGGTCAGGGCAAAGAACATCCGCAGGCCAGCGTGCTTCATGGACCGCCGCATATCGGCTGTGACCGGAATGTGCTTGCTCGGTGCCCCGGAGGTGCCGGAACTGAGTGCAAAGTGCGTCACCTTGCCCGGCCAGCTTACATCTTCCACCTCGCGCAGGGCCATATGCCACCATTGCTCGTACATGGTATCGTAATCAAAAATAGGCACCTTTTCCCTGAAGGCGTCAATGCAATGCTCGTCCTGCAGAATATCTTTGAAATCGTAATATTGCCCGAAGGCAGTGCCCTGAGCCTGCTTAAGCAGGCGGCGCAGGGTCCGCCTTTGCAGTTGAATGGGCGCGGCACGGCGCCGTTTCTGCAATTGTTCGCCTACAGTAAGACTACGCTTGATGAGTTTTCCGAAAAAAGCCATGGACGTTTCGAGTTTTGGGGTTGTAAACTACGAAAAAACCAGCTATCCATAAACTGTAGCCACCAGCTTCCGGCTACCCCCTTGATTCCTAAACTCACAAAGGTAGACCCCCTGCCAGGTGCCCAGATTGAGCCGTCCTTTGGTGATAGGAATAGTCACAGAAGAGCCGATCATTGCGGCTTTGATGTGGGCAGGCATGTCGTAGGGGCCCTCGATGGTGTGGGTGAGAAAGGGGAGGTTTTCCGGCACCACGTGGTTGAAGATGCTTTCGAAGTCCGTACGCACGTCCGGGTCTGCATTCTCATTGATGGTGAGGGCAGCGGAAGTGTGTTTGATAAACAGGTGAAGCATGCCGCGGTCGGGCAGGGCACCCTTCAACTGCCGTTGCACTTCAGCAGTGATGATGTGGTAGCCCCGCTCGAAAGCAGGGAGGGCGAATTCGTATTGTTGTACCATGCTGTAAAGTTTTATCGCACCAGCCCCCCAATCAGTCGGATCAGCTCCGTCTCCGTGTTCTTTAGGTTGAAGACCGCATTGAGGCGCTGCTGGGAAGCATTGATGTAACTCACCTGTATAGTACGATAATCGAAGCTGTTAATCAAGCCCCCGCGGAAGCGCTCTTCGGCAATTTCCAGGTTGCGGCGCGCATTGTCTACCAGGCTTGTGGTCACTTCCACGAGGCGCTTTTGGGCGTTGTAGGTCGCAAGGGTGTTGGCCAACTGGTTATTGAGGGTGCGCTTGAGGTCGCTGATGTTGAGCTGAGCGATGAGCTCCTCTTTGCGGGCATTCTCCAGCCGTATATTTCGGGCCCCACCATCGTAGAGCGGGTAGGAAGCCGAGAAATTAATGAAGGGCTGAAATGTCCGGGCTGCAATCTGGGGGATTTCCTGAATGGTCTCATTCGGGCCGAAGCTCAGGGTTTGCTCGCCAAAGGAAATCCCAACGTTATAGGTAGCTCCGGCGCTGACCTGTACGGTGGGTTTAAAAGCCGCTTCCTGCAGGCGGGTGTTGATGGACGACAGCTCCCGGTTGATGTACTCGTTGCGCAGCTCCACGTTGTTGCTTTCCATCTCCTGCTGCAGGTCGGCCAGCTGATAGTCTTCAGCTGCGTAGGAAAGGGTGTCGGTGAGGGTATAGGAAGTGCCCATATCGTCGATGCCCATCGCCAGGTTAAGGTTGCGGATGGCGGTTTCGTAGGTGTTGATCTGCAGCACGTAGTTGGTGGAATCGTTGAGGTAAGCGTCTTGCGTCTGCAGGATATCGAAGGTGCTCGACTGCCCGAATTCCTGCCGCACTTCCTGATACGCCACGCGGTCGCGAGACAGTTCCAGGACTTCCATCAGCACATCGAGTTGTTCCTGTTGCACCAGGGCATTGTAGTAGGCATTGATGATAGCCTGAATGCTGTTTTGTACGGCCAGCTGCTGATTGCTTTGGCTCAGTTCGGCCTGCGTTTCCAGCTGTTCTTTGGTGATCTGCACCCGGTAGCCATCGAAGAGGATCATGCTGGCCTCTATGCCCGGTGTGATGCCGGTGTTGTAGGTGTTGGCAGCCGTCAGCGGGCCCGCCGGGTTGCTGAGGTTGCGGTAGTTGTTTTGAGAATTGGCTGTCAGGTCAATGGTAGGGACTTTCCCCGCGATGGCCCAGTCGTTATTGCGTTCTGCAATATCAGTGCGGGCTTCCGCAATTTTGATCTGGAAATTGTTCTCCAGCCCCTTTTGGATGGCATCGGACAAGCTAAGGTTTTCCTGTGCCTTTCCCGTAAGGGCAAAAAGCAGCAGGGCGGGCAGTAGTGCGAGTTGTACTTTCATATTTGGCTTATAAAAACTTACGTTCAAAGACATATCGCTTGAGGTAAAAGTTGTAAAAGAATACAATGCCCGTAGCGATCAGCTTGGTTAGGGCCTGGTATTCCATGAAAAAGGCAAACCGGGTCAATGCATAAACGATTCCCGTGTTGATGCTGAGCCCCACCACTGAAACCAGGACCGAGAGCAGAAACGCCCGGCGGGCTGAGCCCTGCAGCTGAAATACGAAGCGCTTTTGCATCATAAAATTCAGCACAACGGCACAGGAATAGGACACGATATTTGCCGGTACCGGCGCCCAGTCCTGATAATCCACGAGCCAGAGGTAGAGCAGGAAGTCCACCGAGGTGGCCACTGCGCCCGACATGGCAAATTTGGCTTTCATTTTCACCAGCTGCGCCAGCGTCTCCTTATTCAGCCCCATGGGTTTTCCTTTTGGCGGCAAAGGTAGCCTTTATAATCAACCGAGCATAAAGGACAGTGCGCCGACCACCACCACAACGGTGACCAGCACATACCACAAGAACTCATATCCGGTCTCCCGCCGTACTGCAGGCTCTACCGCTTCGTAGCTCGGCTTCACGCCGTTCCAGGCGTAAGAAGCATAGACCTTGAAGCGGTTCATGATAATGAGCAGCACCGGTAGCAACACCAGAATAACCGCCGTAATGACCAAAAGGCCGAAGGAGACCGCAATGGCCATCGGGATGAGGAACTGCGCCTGCAGGCTCTTCTCAAACAATAGCGGTGCCAGTCCGGCAAAGGTGGTCACGGTGGTCAGCACAATGGGCCGGAAACGCGATAGCCCGGTTTCATACACTGCTTCCATATGCGAGCGCCCTTCTTCAATCATCGTATTATAGGTGCTCACAAAGACCAGCGCATCATTCACCAGAATACCGATCAGCGCGATGATACCCAGGGCAGAGAACAAGCTGATGGGCAGCCCCATAAGCCAGTGCCCCCAGCCTACCCCGATGAACCCAAACGGGATCAGCAGGAAGACGAGCAGCGCCTGCCCGACGGAGCGGAACGTCAGCGCAATCACAAAGAACATTAGGGAAAGCACAATGCTAAATACGGTCTGAATAGATTTGGCCGATTTCTGCTGCTCCCGGTTTTGCCCTTCGTAAATCGCAGAAACGGAACTGTAGCCGCTCAGGATTTCCGGGATGATCTCGTCTTGTAAGCTGGCTGTGACATCGCTTACCGAAACGTCGTTATTTGATACATCGGCCTCGATCTTCACCTCACGCTTACCATCGATGTGGTTGATGTTGATCACGCCCCGTTTTAGCTCCAGGGTGGCAATTTCCGAAAGGGGAAACTCCCGCCCGTCCTCGAAGCGGATGCGCATGTCTTTTAGTTTGTTGATGTTGTCGCGGTCTTCGCGGTCGTAGCGTACCCACACCCGCACTTCATCCTGACCGCGCTGCAGGCGCTGCACTTCGCTGCCGAAGAAACCACTACGCACCTGCCCGACCACATCCTGCAGCTTCAGCCCCAGGTATTTGCCCTTTTCGGTAAGTTGGATGTTGACCTCCCGCAGCCCCTCCTGATTGTTGTCGACGACATCCGCCAGTTCAGAAAGGCCCTGCATGGCTGCTTTGACTTCTTCGGTAGCCGCCTTGAGCTGAGTGTAATCCTCCCCGATCAGGGAAATGGAAATCGGCTTGCCAAAGGCGGAGGCAGCGCCAAAGGTGAGCACCTCCGCGGTGGGAATATCGCCTACCATTTGCCGGATCGTGTTGGTGACGGCCCGGGCGGTCAGGCTGTCCCGGTTTTCACCATCCATTATGTTTACGCTGATGTTGCCCTGATAGGTAGTGGGGCCAAGGTTGACCTCTACCCGCTCGATGGCCTGTTTGTCGCCATTGAAGTAGTGCTGGCTCAGGGAGTCATTCGCGCGCCAGGCAGCTGCTTCAATCATTTGCAGCTTGTCCAGGGTGATATGCTCCCGTGTGCCGGCGGGCATTTGCAGCTGTATGGAAATGTCGTCCCGCTCAATAATAGGAAAGAAGGTCGTACTGATGATCCCTCCGCCAATAGCGCCGCCGGTAATGACCAGAAGGCCGACTAAGACAGCGATAGTAAAAAATTTGTTGTGCATAGCAAACTTCAGAGTGGGGCCGTAGAGCTTGTGGCGCATCCAATTCATGGCCCGCTCAAAGCCCTGCTGTACTCTGTTGGTGTCGCGGTCAGGGCTAAGGGCTTTACTGTGGGCTACGTGTGTCGGCAGAATCACCGCTCCTTCTATGAGGGAAAAGATGAGGGAGAAGATAACCACAATCGCCATCTGCGAAAAAAAGTCGCCCAGCCGCCCGTCAATGAACAGAAAAGAGGAAAAGGCCAGTACGGTGGTGACGATGGCGGCAAAGACGGCAGGCAGCACCTGTAGGGTGCCTTCCAGTGCAGCTTTCAGGCGAGGTACTCCCGCTTCGTACTGCTGGTAGATGTTTTCGCCAATTACAATCCCGTCATCCACCAGGATACCGATCACAAGGATCATACCGAACAGGGAAATAACATTAATGGTCACGCCCAGGGCACCGGCTACTACAAACATGCCGGCAAAGGAGATTGGAATGGCAATGGCCACCCAGAACGCCAGCCGCCAGTGCAGGAACATGGCCAGCAGCACCAGCACGATACCGAAGCCCAGCAGCCCGTTCTCCATCAGCAAGTCGATCCGCTGCCGGAGCACATCGGAGCCATCGCGAATGACAGTGGCTTCGATGATATCATTTTTTTCATTAAAATCCCGGACGTATTCCTGCACCTTATCCGTGATGGAGATCATGTCTTCTTCCAGCGTATTCTGTACCGTGACGACCACCGAAGGTTCTCCGTTCAGGTAGCTGCGGTTGGGCGAATCGGCCCAGCGGTCTGAGAGGTCAGCGATTTCATAGAGGCGCACCACACTGCCTTCAGGCGTGGTCTTCACAATGATGTCGCGCAGCCCTTCGGCATAGTACTCCTTGTTGCGGGCACGCACCAGCAGCTCTTCGTCTTCTCCCTTGATAGTACCGCCGGTGATTTCAATATTGGCAGCCCGTACCGCCAGTGTGGCCTGCTGAAAAGTCAGACCGTAAGCCCGCAGGTCCTTTTCACGGAAAGCAATCTCAATTTCCTCTTCCGGGAAACCGCTCAGGCTCACCTTAGAGATGCCCTCCATCTGCCGGAGGTCTTCCTCTACCTGCCGGCCGTAGCGCTTCAGGGTCTTGAGGTTCACATCCCCACTAAGTGCAAAGCTGATGGCAAAGCCCAGGTTTTCCTGAATGTAGACCACCGGTGGCTCCAGCCCGGCGGGGAAGGAACTGATCTGGTCTACGGCATTGCGCACATCCACGAGCACGTCATCAGTATTGAAGCCCTTGAGCACTTCCACTGTGATGCTGCCACTGTTTTCGCTCGAAACGGAAGTATAGCGCTCCACACCGGTCACCCCTTTGAGGTTTTCCTCGATGCGCTTGACGACGCCTTCCTCCATTTCTTCCGGGGACGAACCAGGGTAGACCAATTGTATGCTGATAATCCGGCTGGGCACCTCAGGGAAGAAGGTGGACTTCATGTTGAATAGCCCGGCAATGCCGAGCACAAAAAGCCCGACCATGATCAGGTTGGCGGCTACCGGAAATTTGATGAAGTAGTTGACAAATCTTTGCATAGTAGAGACTATTCTGCGCTGCCTAGTTGGTCCTTAGGCCCGGCCCCTGCCGATTGTGCGTTTTTGGATTTTTGTTGTTTGCTGATGCGGACTTTCATGCCGTCAAAGGCGTCCGGGATGGGCTGCGCAAGAATAGGCGTGCCGTCTTTCAGTCCCCGGATGATGGCGGACTCGTCGGTCATTTTTACCACCTGCACTTCCTCCAGGCGTAGGATAGAGTCCCGTACCACGAATACCCCGCGCTGATCATTGAGCAGGTTGCGGGGCAGCGCAAAGGCGTTGTCAATACTGCTGGCGACCACGTCACCGCGCAGGTACATGTTTTCCTTCAGGTCGTTTCCGCTTACGGCAATGAATACCCGCACCGTTTGCGTACCGGCATCCACCTGATCGCTGATGCGGCGGATTCTGCCGTTCCAGCTGCCCTCAATATCTTCTGAGTAGAGCTCCACCGGATTGCCTACGGCAAGGTATTTCAGATCGCGCAGGGCGACGGTGGCTTCCAGTTCGTAGCGGCCGGTGCTCATCAGCTCGCCCAGTTTCTGCCCGGCCCGCACCACTGCACCCGGGTTGATGGAGGCAGCCGTGATCACCCCGCTAAAAGGTGCGTACAGCGTATACTTGTCCAGCCGCTCCTCCTGACTCTTGATGGTATAGTACTGACTGTACAGATTGCGGGAAGCAATGAAATACTTTTCCTGATCATTCAAAGGCTCCGGGAAAGCTTTGATGGGGGCTTCCACCTCAAAATTATCGAGATAGTCCTTCCAGTGCTCATAGCTTTCCGGGTAGTCGATCTTCAGGTCAGGCATCAGCTGAGTGATGGCGTTGAGGAGGTTGCTTTTTTGCGAAAGCAGGGAAAGTTTAGCTTCCTCCTGATTCACTTTGATCAGTAAGGCTCCTTTCGGGAAATAAGTGCCGACCTTGAAGGAGCGCTCCGTTTTTTCTAGGGTGCCGGTGACTTCCGAGAAGAGGTCAATTTTGTCATAGGCAGACAGTTCCCCCTGTACATTCAGGGTTGTGGGAATGCTGCCCAGGCGCACATGCATGGTATCGACCATTTTCACTTTGGTGCCAGCCACTTTGGGGCGGGGCGGTTGTTTCTGATTGCTCAGGAAGCGAGACAGGGCAAAGGCGCCGATGAGGAGGACGAGCCCTGCGAACATGATGATTCTTCTGACGGTGATGCTCATAAAGCAGCTTTATTGATGGCTGTTAATATTTAGTTGAGTTTGCAACTTTTAATGGCTTTTGGTGAATTTTTCATAAATCCGGGATAGCACCCGCTTGCAGGTGGCCAGGTCTTCTTCCGGAATGCCTTCCGTTGCTTTCCTTACCGTCTGCTGTGCTTCCGGCAGGAATTCTTCGCGAAGGGACCGGCCCCGGTGCGTCAGGTAGATGAGCTTGTTGCG
>CAZNHN010000165.1:11657-13162 GCA_964572415.1 uncultured Phaeodactylibacter sp. | reverse complement strand
TCCGTAGAGCTGCAAAATCCGGATTTCGTGAAGATTGCGGAAGGGTTCGGCGTACCCGGAAAAACCATCTCCGACCCCGCTGAACTTTCTGAGTCCATAGCGGAAATGCTGGCACATGACGGCCCATACCTCCTGCATGTACGGGTGGAGAAAGAAACCAATACCTTCCCGATGGTGCCTTCCGGAGCAGCGGTAGACGAAATCGTATTGGAACCACAGCCAAAAGCCTAATCTCAAGAACCTGCCTGGCTCATTACAGTCCGGCCCATCCAGAATGCAATGGAAAAGCAACAATTCACCATAACGGTTTTTACGGAGAACTATAGTGGCCTGATGTCACGGGTGGTTTCCGTTTTCAGCCGCCGCCACATCAATATAGAGAGCCTCACCACCAGCCAGTCTTCCCAGCCGGACATCCACCGTTTCACTATCGTAGTGCAGGTTACGGAAGAAATGGTCAGGAAACTCGTCGCCCAGCTCGAAAAGCAAGTCGATGTGCTCAAGGCCTTTTATTACACCTCTGAGGAGGTCGTCTACCAGGAGATTGCCCTCTACAAGGTGCCCACTCATGTCTTCAGCAACAGCGAAAACGTGGAGCACCTGATCCGCAAGCACAATGCCCGCGTGCTGGTGATCGAGCCGGAATTTATCGTCCTCGAAAAGACGGGCCATGAGCATGAGACTACCGCTTTCTTCCATGAGCTGGAAAAAATTGGCATCTACGAGTTCGTCCGCTCCGGCCGGGTGGCGATTGTGAAACCTATGGAGCGGTTGAACCGGTATCTAAAAGAATTAGAAACAGAGCAAACTAACTAATCCTTCAAAATCCCCTCCCGTTTGGCATCTTCCGTGTAGCCATGCAACTGTACCGGTGCTTTCTTGCGCCCTGCCCGCAGCCGCATGTTGAGGAACTCCACAAAAAGGGAAAAAGTGATGGAGAAGTAAAGGTAGCCCTTTGGTATAGTACCTACTTCTGAGCCAGCGATTGAAAGGTGCGCCAAATGCGCGCCTTCGGCAATCAGCATGAAGCCGATCAGGATCAGGAAGGCCATGCCCAGCATTTGTATAGTCGGGTTCTTGTTGACGAAGCTGGCCACGGGATTGGCGAACAACATCATAATCACTACAGAAACTACTACGGCAATGATCATGATAATCAACGCCCCGGTCACCCCATTCGTCATGCCTACCGCAGTCAGGATGGAATCGAAGGAGAATACGATGTTGATGAGGGTGATCTGAATGATCACATTCGTCAGTGATGCCTTGCCTTTCGGGGTCTCATCGTGCGGGTCTTCTTCTTCCAGCTTGTGGCGGATCTCAGTCGTACTCTTGTACAGCAGGAACAGCCCGCCTATGATAAGGATGATGCTTTGGCCGGAAAACCCACCGTGCATCCATGAAGTATGAATCTCGAACCAGGGCTCTTCCATAGCCACCAGAACAGACACTCCAAACAGCAGCACAATACGCAGCACCATGGCTAGAATCAGACCAATATTCGT
>CAZNHN010000165.1:0-11646 GCA_964572415.1 uncultured Phaeodactylibacter sp. | reverse complement strand
AATAAAAATGATGTTATCGATCCCCAGTACGATCTCGAGAAAAGTAAGGGTCAGCAGGCTCATCCAAACGGCTCCGCTGGCAAAATCGGGCATGATAAAATCCATGGTGCGTCAGTTTTTCTGACCGCAAGTTTACGAAAATCCCGCTTAGCTATTAGAGCGCCCCTGCTTTGATTTTTTTACCTTTACAAAAAAAGCGACGACATGAAATACCGGCGCCTACGAAATGAAGAGCTGCAGGAACTGGAAAAGGAATTTGTCAACTTCCTGGCTGCCAATCAGGTAACGGCCGATGATTGGAAAAAAATAAAAGGAGAAGACAATGATAAAGCCGACCGCCTGGTCGAAATCTTCAGCGATATGGTCTTCGATAAGGTGCTGGAGGATGTCGAGTACCTGGAATATAAAACACCGCACGACCTGAAAGCCTTCCGCTTCGGGGAAGAACAAGCTGAGATGAATGGGCTGAAAATTGAAGGCGAATCTTCCGTCGACCTTACTCAACAACAAAGCCCGCAGCAAATGCAGGAGCAGCTAAAGTTAACCGGCGCCAGGCTCAAGCTCTACACCGCCGAGAAAAAGTACGCCGAGTCCCGAAAAATGGAAATCTTTAACCTTATGGAAGGTGGAGCCCTCATTTCCCGGGATGGCGCCTTGTTCAAATCCCTGGAATCCCTTAAAGCTTAAACCTTATGCGCCTGCTTACCTTTGCGTGCCTGCTGCTGCTTTACACCTTCGCCGGGGCGCAAGATGCCCTTAATGTCAATCTTTTCGGCCAGTATAATCCTGGTGACGGGCGGGCTTCAGGCTCCTGGAGCTATGTGGGGGCTAATGGCACGGAATATGCCCTGCTGGGCGCACAGACAGGCACTGCGGTGGTCGAAATTAGCAGCAATGGTGATCTCACGGAACGCGCATTCATCCCTGGCCCGCCTTCCAATTGGCGGGAAATCACGGTAGTAGGCGACCATGCCTATGTCGTGACAGAAGGCAATGCCAATCCGCATCCGGGCATGCAGGTCATTGACCTTAGTGGGCTGCCACAAGATGCTGCTCTAGTAGAGACTTACAATACTCATTTTAACCGGGGGCACATCATACAAAAGGACATTTTTCAGGAACAGCCCTACGTGTTTGTCTGTGGAACCACCACTACTTCCGGGGTGCACATAATTGATGTCTCAGACCCGGCCAACCCTCAGCAGGTAGGGCTTTATCAGCCGGGATACTACATCCACGACTGCCATGTCAGAGGAGAAATTCTCTTTGCAGCAGCTTTCTTTGAAGGGACTATGGATGTTTTAGATATTTCCGACCCGGCAAACCCAGTTCTCCTCAACCGAATGTCTTATCCGGGCGGCAATACCCACAGCATGTCTACCACCCTGGATATGAATTACCTCTTCCTTTGTGATGAGCAGGATGGGCTTGTAGCTCGCATGTATGACATTTCTGACCTTACCGAGCCGGTACAGGTTGCTACTTATACGGCTAATCTCCAAAGCCTGGTACACAATCCGTACATCCGGGGCGACTTCATGTTTATCACCCACAATACAGAAGGATTGCGCGTGCTCGATATTGCAGACCCCGAAGTTCCGGTGGAAGTTGGCTATTACGACACCTACGATGGCCAGAGCGGTGGCTTCAGCGGGCTTTGGTCGGCTTGCCCTTATCTGCCTTCCGGCAAAATCCTGGGCGGCAACCGGGAAGACGGACTGTATGTTTGGGAATTTAACAACGCACGGGCTAACCGATATTACGGGCAAGTCATCGATAGTTTGAGCGGCGCCCCCATCGTCAATGCTATCATCACTGCCCCTGAAATACCCGGATTCGCACTAACCACAGATTTTGATGGCGCCTTTGCATCCGGCACCTTGTCCAACAGCATTACGCTACAAGTCACCCGAAGTGGCTACGTCACCAAAACTATCGACGTGGACATCGAACCCGGCACCGGTACCGAATTCACGGTAGCGCTTAGCCCTATCAGCACTGCCACCCAAAACGAGCGGCAAAAATACCAGATCAGCCCCTACCCTGTCCCCGCCACGCAGCAACTCACCATTGACCTTCCGAATTTGCCGAAAGGCGCTACCGCGGCATTACTGTCTACAGCAGGGAAAGTTCTGAAAAGCTGGCCAACTTTGCCTGAAAATCAGCTGCGCTTAGAACGCAGCAATATTCCGGCCGGGCAATACCTTTTTGTAGTCTATGCCTCTCAGGGAACAATACTGACCACTGCCCCTGTCATTTTTCAATAACCCTTACTCTTCCCCTTCCAGTAAATCCGGACGACGGGCACGGGTGCGCTCCACCGCCTTGTCCATCCGCCATTCTTCAATCTTTTTGAAATTGCCGGACTTGAGGATGGCTGGTACTTTCCATCCCCTAAACTCCTCCGGGCGGGTGTACACCGGTGGAGCCAGCAGGTTGTCCTGAAAAGAATCAAATAAAGCTGAAGTTTCATCATTCAACACCCCCGGAAGCAGGCGCCCGATAGAATCTACCAATACCGCCGCAGGCAACTCGCCTCCCGAAAGCACAAAATCGCCAATGGAGATCTCCATGGTCACAAAATGCTCCCGGATGCGCTCATCAATGCCCTTGTAATGCCCGCAGATGATCATCAGGTTTTCCTTAAGGGAAAGGCGGTTGGACAGGCCTTGGTGCAGGCGTTCTCCATCGGGCGTCATATAAATGATCTCATCGTAGGTTCGCTCGGCCTGCAGGTCTTCAATGCAGTTAACCAGGGGCTCCAGCATCATTACCATACCTGCACCACCGCCGTATTGGTAGTCATCTACCTGCCGGTGCTTACCAATACCGTATTCCCTCAGGTTCTGTAGGTGTACCTGCAGCAGGCCTTTGTCCTGAGCCCGCTGCATGATGGAGTGGCTGAGCGGGCTTTCCAACAGTTCCGGCAGAACGGTGATGATGTCGATGCGCATGTTCCCTTTTTTCTGCAAATGTAGCAATTCGGAAGGAAGTCCGCCCTACCACAAACAGTCCTGATAATCGGTCAGCATATGAAATAACAACCCGACCGCTACAATTCGTGTTTTGGGCCAGAAGAGCAGCAAAAAGTAAGCACCGATAGCCGGATAGGAATGCAAGGGGTGGAACCCAATACTGCAGCGCCCCGGGTCAAAGATAGGGTCTGCCAGCAGGTGATCCAGGTCTACGAGCATAGTAGCGACCATAATCAGCCACGCTCGCTGCCATTGCGAACGGAAAAACAAGTAAGCCAGAAGGCCGGGTGCCAGAAAGTGCAGGCTGTAGTGGACCAGTGGTTGGAGCAATGCCATTTCCAAGCAATTTTGCGATGCCGTAAAAACGCAACAGGCACTCCCGGCTATCCCGGAAGCACCTGTCGACATTTTCTTATCCTGAAAGGGCTTACTGGATTTCCAGCAGTTCCACTTCGAAAATCAGGGTTTCGTATGGGCCGATCTTTCCGCCGGCACCGCGTGGCCCGTACGCCAGATCAGAAGGAATATACAACTTCCACTTAGAGCCCTGAGGCATAAGCTGCAGCGCTTCGGTCCAGCCCTTGATGACCTGGTTTACCCCAAATGAAGTAGGCTCGCCACGTTCTACTGAACTGTCAAACACAGTGCCATCGGTAAGTGTGCCGTGGTAATGGACTTTCACCTTGCTGGTTTCGGCAGGCTTAGGGCCGCTGCCTTCCTTTAGAATTTCATACTGCAAGCCGCTGTCTGTAACCTTTACTTCTTCGCGCTTGGCATTCTCAGCCAGAAAAGCTTTGCCGGCTTCGATTGCATCGGCGTGCTTCGCCTGCTGCTTTTTCATCATATACTGTTGTACGACCTGATTGGCCTCCTCCGCTGTAAACTTAGGCTCATTGCCCGCCAGTACATCGTGAATGGCCGTAGTCATAGACGTTTCGTCCAGGTTGTCAAAGCCCTGGCTCTGCAGGTTTTGCGCTAAAAGTACGCCCAGAGCGTAACTAAGTGAATCCATTTCCTGTGCTTTTGCTGTGGTCATTGTAAACAGCCCTGCTAACATAAGGGCTGATAGAATTGTTTTATTCATAAATGCTTTGATTTTCTGTTCTGCTGAAACGCTGCGAAGAAAAGAAAATTATAACGCTTTCAATAACCCCTGGTAAAAAAGGTTCAAACATTGACCGCAAACAGCCTTTATAAAGAAGTAAACACTTTTACCACAGACCTCATTTTATGAAAATCAATATACCTGAAACAGATCAGGAACGCGTAGTAATCGTCGGCGGTGGATTCGGTGGGCTCACCCTCGCCCGTGAGCTCAAAAAACAAGACTATCAGATCGTGCTGATCGATAAGAATAACTATCATCAGTTCCAACCCTTATTTTACCAGGTTGCCATGTCCGGGCTGGAACCCAGCTCTATCGTTTTTCCCTTTCGAAAGGCATTTCAGGGAGAAAAAAACATGTACGTAAGGGTAACCGAAGTCGAACGGGTAGATACCCAAAAAAAGATGCTTCATACCCCACTGGGGATTTGCAACTACGATTACCTCGTCCTGGCGATAGGGGCAGACACTAATTTCTTTGGCAATGAGGAAATCGCGAAAAAAGCTTTGCCTATGAAGTCGGTCTCAGAAGCGCTCCACTTACGCAACCGTATTCTCACCGACTACGAAATTGCGTTGTCAGTTACAGATTACGAAAAACGTCAACAACTAATCGACATCGTCATCGTTGGCGGCGGTCCCACCGGTGTGGAAGTGGCCGGTGCCCTGGCGGAGATGAAGCGCTATGTACTGCCAAAGGACTACCCCCAGCTCAATACGGACGAGATCGACATCCACCTGGTGGAAGGAGCCGACCGGTTACTACTTGGTATGTCAGAAAAAGCCGGTCAGAAAGCTAAGGAATTTCTGGAAGGGCTGGATGTAAAAGTCAAACTGAACGCGATGGTCACCGGGTTCGACGGTGAAAGAGCTACACTAAGCGATGAATCAACAATACCAGCCCGAAAGCTCATCTGGGCAGCAGGCGTAACCGGAAATAAGATGCCGGGCTTGCCTGAAGACACTTTGGTGAAGGGCAATCGTATTGCGGTTGATCGCTATAATCGGGTGCAGGGCACTCAGGATATCTTCGCAATCGGTGATATTGCCTTTATGGAAGAACCCGACTATCCAAAGGGGCACCCCCAGGTGGCACAGGCTGCTATGCAACACGCTAAGCACCTTGCAAAAAACTTCAAAAAGCGATCAAAAGATAAGGAAATGGAGCCATTCTCCTACACTGACCTGGGCTCTATGGCCACTATCGGGCGCAACCGGGCGGTAGCTGACCTGCCAGGCTTTAAATTCCAGGGGGCCTTTGCCTGGCTGATTTGGCTTTTTGTGCACCTCTTTCAGATTTTGGGAGCCAAAAATAAAGTGTTCATATTCGTCAACTGGGTCTGGAATTACCTGACTTACGACCAATCCCTTCGCCTGATCATCCGCCCTAAAGAAGGCCCTGCGGACGTCGCACGGGAATGATGGAATTTTTACACAAAAAGGAGCAACCCAAATTCCGGATTGCTTGTTAGGCGGACAGAAAAAAGTCGTACCTTTGCGGCTTAAAATCACGGTGCGGGGCATGGGCTCCATTCCAAAAATCCTAACCGAATATAACAATACAAGCGACGGATAATGAAACACACCACCTCCTTCGATCAGTTTGTGAACCGCCACAACGGGGTTTCTAATAAGGATCTGCCGAAAATGCTTGAAACCATTGGCGTACAGTCACTGGATCAGCTTATCGACGAGACTGTGCCGGACAAAATCCGCCTGAAAAAGGAAATGGACCTGCCGGAAGCCCTGACGGAATTTGACTTCCTCAACGAACTGAAGCGCACCGCTGCCAAGAACAAGGTTTACAAAACCTACATCGGCATGGGCTACCACGGCACGATCACGCCTTCGGTTATTCTCCGCAACGTCTTCCAAAATCCGGGCTGGTACACACAGTACACGCCTTATCAGGCTGAAATTTCTCAGGGCCGCCTGGAGGCATTGCTCAACTTCCAGACCATGGTGAGCGACCTCACCGCACTCCCAATAGCCAACGCTTCACTGCTTGACGAGGGTACGGCTGCAGCGGAGGCAATGACGATGTTCTACAGCCAGAAGAACAAACGCAACAAAGGGGAAGCCATCAATCAATTCCTCGTTGCCGATACCGTCCTGCCACAAACCATCGAGGTGCTAATGACCCGGGCCAAGCCGCTCGACATCGAAGTAGTGGTGGGCGACTGGAAGTCTTTTGAGTTGACCGATAAAGTCTTCGGTATGCTGCTGCAGTACCCGGACCGCACCGGTAAGGTAGAGGATTACCGGGCACTGGCAGAACAAGCCAATGACAAGGAGGTCTATCTGACTGTTGCAGCCGATATCCTCAGCCTTGCCCTCCTTACTCCTCCCGGTGAATGGGGCGCAGATGCTGTAGTGGGCAATACGCAGCGTTTTGGAGTACCTATGGGCTACGGTGGGCCGCATGCGGCATTTTTCGCGACCCGCGAGCAATTTAAGCGACAAATCCCCGGGCGCATTATTGGTGTTTCTGTGGACCGCTACGGGCAGGCTGCCTACCGTATGGCACTTCAGACCCGCGAGCAGCACATCCGCCGGGAAAAAGCGACTTCTAATATTTGTACTGCGCAGGCCCTGTTGGCCGTAATGGCCAGCATGTATGCCGTATATCATGGCCCCAGGGGCATTAAAGCTATTGCCCGCCGGGTACATGAACTGGCGAAGATACTGGATCAAAACCTGCAAGCCCTTGGTTACGAGCAGCAAAATGCGCATTACTTTGATACCCTGAACATTAAAGCGGATGCCGAGCTTATTCAGTTGGTGAAAACAGAAGCCTTAAATCAAGAGACCAACTTCTGGTATACCGAAGATAGCATACAGATCAGCCTGGACGAGACGGTCAACCTGGCAGAAATCGAGCGCCTCACTGCACTTTTCGCCAAAGTAAAAGGGCAATCGGCAAGCCTTACAACCGAAGTTAAAGAAGGGCTTCAATTGCCAACGGCATTGGAGCGGTCCTCCAATTACCTGACGCATCCTAAATTCAACAGCTACCATACTGAAACGGAGATGATGCGCTATCTCAAGTCTTTGGAAAACAAAGACTTATCCCTTGTGCATTCTATGATTCCTTTAGGCAGCTGCACCATGAAACTGAACGCGGCTACAGAATTGATCCCGGTAAGCTGGCCGGAGTTTGCTAATCTTCACCCTTTTGCCCCGGTGGATCAGGCATCGGGATACTTCCAAATCTTCCGGGAGCTGGAAGCCTGGCTGAGTGAAATCACAGGTTTTGCGGCTTGTTCGCTGCAACCTAACTCGGGCGCACAGGGCGAGTACGCTGGCTTGCTGACCATCCGGGGCTACCACGAAGCCAACGGCGACTTCCACCGCAATGTGGCGCTGATCCCGGACTCCGCACACGGTACCAACCCGGCAAGTGCGGTGATGGCTGGCATGAAGGTAGTGGTAGTGAAATGCGATAATCAGGGGAATATCGACCTTGAAGACCTTCGCGCGAAAGCGGAAAAGCACAGCAATGAATTGTCTGCCCTGATGGTTACTTACCCGTCTACGCACGGTGTATTTGAGACTGAAATTCAGGAAATCTGCAAAATCATCCACGATAACGGCGGCAAAGTCTATATGGACGGTGCCAATATGAACGCACAGGTCGGCCTGACAAGCCCAGGCATCATTGATGCCGATGTTTGCCACCTCAACCTGCACAAGACCTTTGCCATCCCGCACGGTGGCGGTGGCCCCGGCATGGGCCCGATTTGCGTTAACGAAAGCCTGAAGCCCTTCCTGCCTAACCACGGTATGATTCAAACTGGCGGGAATCAGGGCATCGGTGCAGTCAGCGCAGCGCCCTTTGGCAGTGCCAGCATCCTGCTGATTTCCTACGCTTACATCAGAATGCTTGGCAAAAAGGGATTGACCAATGCCTCCAAGGCTGCTATCCTGAATGCTAACTACATCAAAGCCCGACTGGAAAATGCCTATAATGTGCTCTTCACCGGGATAAGGGGGCATTCAGCCCACGAGCTCATTATTGACCTGCGCCCTTACAAATCTGTGGCTTCCGCAGAGGATGTAGCCAAGCGCCTGATCGACTATGGCTTCCACGCTCCTACCCTTTCCTGGCCTGTGCCTGGCACGATTATGATCGAGCCTACGGAGAGTGAAAGCAAAGAGGAGCTCGACCGATTCTGCGATGCTATGCTTTGTATTCGGGAAGAAATCGATGAGCCCCGCATACCCTACAGTTGGTCACCATGGATGAATGGCATCTGCCTTACTCCCGGTCCAAAGCGGCATTCCCGCTACCCCACTTGCGCTTCGAACATAAGTTCTGGGTCAGCGTAGGCCGCGTAGACAATGCATTTGGCGACCGCAACCTGGTCTGTACCTGCCCGCCGATGGAGGCTTATGAGGAGGATGCGCTAGGCTAAAAATTTTCTTGACTGAGTACCAAATGCACCCTCAGGTCTGTGTGGATCTGGGGGTGTATCTATTTAAAAATACACGGTTAACTTACGAATGGCTGACGGAGATTTACCCGGCAAAGATTGTATGCACAACCATGCAAGAAACATAATTCACTGTTTCGGGCTTACCACACTAAAGATCAACAACCAAAATTTTAAAAACCCTGCCATCCCTATTTCCTTTCAGCAAGTAGAGCCCCGGAGAGATGAAGGGAAACGCATCCTCATTTTTGAGGCTTCCCAGGTTTTTACCCGCTAACGAATACAGTGTGTAACTATCATAGCTGTCATCTGAAAAATAAATCCTTTGCCCAGGGCTTACAGGATTAGGATAGGCTCTGGTTTTTTGTACCGAAACCTCCTGAGCGGATACGCCTGTATCCAGTTTCAAATCATAGATCAACAATTCTCCTTTGCCAGCCACGGGAATGGTCAAATCACCAATAGTATAATCATAGGTAGGGCTTAGCTCATTTTCTCTGAAACCTACCTGAGTGATGATTTTCAGGCTGCCGTCGGCTATGCCGTGAATTTGCCTGATGTCAGTATAGGGTTGTATGCCCGGGTCAGCATCCATTCTCGGGTAAAGCACCTCTATAAATGCACCGGTCTCTGCATCCAAAGCCATAAGGAAACCACCGAACTGATCATTGACCATTATTGTTTGACCGTCAATCAGAAAGGGTTCTGCCTGCCTTAAGCGGCCACTAACCCAGATCTTGGTCTGATCATCGGATAGCGTAATGTCAAAAATGTCGTTTCCTCCGCCTCCCGGACCTTGTATGTTTTGAATCCATGCTACTTCACCGGCAGGATTTCTGTTTATAATCAAATTATTTAGCGTAGAATCATATAGAATAGACTCCCCGTTTATGACAAAGGGGGCTTCGCCGCCTTCCGTCCGCATATACTCGCAGGTATGGTTGTTTCTTAACTTTTTGAGCAGGTGCCCGGTTTGCAGTGCCGGGCCTTCATAGTTGACGTGGTACCTAGCGCTATCGTCATTCAGGCATAAAAGTGTAATGTCGCCAGGGAACACTTCATTGGAGAGCCATTCACCATTAAGTTCTAGTTCATCAGACTGCTCAAACAGGATTAGGGCATCCTTGTTATCATGGAGTTCAAAGTCCAGCAATTTTGTCATGCTGCTGTTGATGCCCCCAAAGCTATGGCTGGTTTTTGCCAGCTTTGTGGTATGGTCTACAATGGCATAATAAAAGGTCTGCGTATTATACCCGTCTCGGATAGGGTCAATTAGAGCTCCACCAATCTCCAGCTGAAAGTTGTTGGCACTGGAGTTGAAAAACTTTCCCGCTATATGATAATCCCCATCATCGTCAACTTTTAGATGGACATCTCCGTGCGCAGCGAGCGTATCCAAACCATAGAAAAAGTCATCTATCAGTTCCAGATTCTCATTGAACGTCAACACAAATGCTGCGTTGCCGGGGATACTTCTGACAAATTCGTCTTTAACAAAAAGGCTGTCCGTACGGCTGACCGAGCCATACATGTAGACTAAGTCGTTTTTAGTCGTCATCCCAATATTAGAATTGCCCTTGCTATCCAGGAAAATACGCCCACCTGGGGCAATCAACTCTCCATTGGCGGTCAACGGCAGGTGTCCGTACTCAAGCCCGAGGTAATTATACTGCGCAGATGCTTCGTAGACTGCGTGGTTAAGGGAAAGGTACTTCAGAGGCAGCTTCAAATCTATTGGTATCACAGTCCTATTGCTGATCTGCTGACCAGCTGCGCTCCCAAGTGCCACACTCATAAACCATGCCAGGCTGAAAAAGCAGGCGATACGGCTTTGGGGTTTTCGAAAACTCATATTTATGCATCATTTGCAGGTCCCAGAGCTGCTATATCAGCATCTCTAATTAATTACATAAAGGTAGCAAGGATTAGTGTAGGCTATTTGATTGCCTCTGGAATAAACAGTAAGGAATGAGTCAGTTCAGTGTTAATACCGGTAAGATTACGGATGAAGGGGCTACTGCTTCCTGCCTTCCATATTTCACATTTTCCAGTTGCCTTTACCTGTAGTGTAATGGAAAAATTGACGCTCAATACCTAATAATAGTTATTCCCTATACCTAATTCAGAAACAACTATGCCAAAATTATAAAACACCCTACTGCCTTTTTGCCAAACAAAAACCTACTAAGCCTAAATATACCCGGCAACATTCCACAATTTATGCCGATTTCAAAACCAGCAACCCCCAGCCTAAACCACCAATACCTAAAAAGGTGTAATATTATCTAAACCTTATTTGTACTTTTTTGTATAGATTCATGATATTTGCGTTAGAATTAGTCTAAATAACACTGGAAAAACCGCATAGATTATGAGCGATTCCATGCAGACGCTGGAGCAGCATACCAAGAGCGACTATAAATATGGCTTCACCAGCAACATCGAAACAGACAAACTGCCCAAGGGGCTGAGCGAAGATGTGGTCCGTGCGATCTCCGCCAAAAAGAATGAGCCGGAGTGGATGACCGAGTGGCGCCTTAAAGCTTACCGCCAATTTTTAGAAATGACTGAGCCTAAATGGCCAAACGTGGACTACCCACCGGTAGACCTTCAGGATATCATCTACTACGCTGCGCCCAAAAAGAAGAAAAAGCTCAACAGCCTTGATGAGGTGGATCCGGAGCTGCTAGATACCTTCAATAAACTGGGTATCCCGCTCGACGAGCAAAAGATGCTGGCGGGTGTTGCAGTGGATGCCGTGATTGACTCGGTTTCTGTGAAGACCACCTACAAGGAAAAGCTGGCTGAACTGGGCATTATCTTCTGCTCTTTCAGCGAGGCGGTGCAGGAACACCCTGAGCTGGTGAAAAAATACATCGGCTCTGTAGTACCTGCTAACGACAACTACTTTGCCGCATTAAACTCTGCAGTATTCAGCGATGGATCCTTCGTATACCTGCCCAAAGGCGTGAAGTGCCCGATGGAGCTTAGCACTTATTTCCGTATCAACGAGCGGGACACCGGACAGTTTGAGCGCACCCTGATCGTTGCCGAAGAAGGCAGTCAGGTAAGCTATCTCGAAGGCTGCACGGCGCCGATGCGCGATGAGAATCAGCTGCACGCCGCTGTGGTAG
>CAZNHN010000164.1:5701-13210 GCA_964572415.1 uncultured Phaeodactylibacter sp. | reverse complement strand
TGCAGGGCTTCATTCCACCAATTATAGGCGGGGATGCCCAGGCGCGGGATCGCCGGTGCATCGTGCTGAAGCTGCAGCACTTTTTCTTCCAGGGTGAGCCTGCCGACCGCATCATTCAGGCGTTCTTCCAGATCAAGGTCCGGATTGAGGAAAGGATACTCCTGCGCAAGGATGGGCATTTGGAGCAGTAATGTCAGTGCAATAGTAAAGAACAGGTATTTTTTCATGGTGCTAAAGCGGGTTTGGTAGGGTAATCGTATTCGCTGAACCAGCAGCGCCTTCAAGGTAAAGAATGATTTGATCATCCCGGACTTCGATATCTTCAACACTGCTGACATTTGGAGCAGGCAGCATAAAACCGGCAAAGGACTTCTCCAGGGTTTCCCCGGCATCGATGTATTCAAAAGAAGTTTGACCTCTAAAGCGGGTGTCCTTCATAATCAGCTGTTCGTAGGGTGCCCCGATGCCGGTGGTGCCGAATTCCAGACCTTTGGCGGCAGGTTTTCCATCAGCGTAGTGGTTCCAGATATTGATCCAGGGGTACTCAGACAGGCGCCAGATGTAGCCCAGGATCAGTCCCTGTTCGGGCTGCAGGGCAGCAACCCAGCCGTAGGTGGCGGTATCCGGGAAAAGGTGGGTCGTGACGTAATTTTCTTCCTCATCTGTCCGGCGCATATCGATGGTCCGTCCGGTAGTGTCAGCAACGCCCTGCGGCCATTCATAGGCCAGTCGGTGGGGGTCAGGCAGGGCAAATTTTTGGTTGAACCCTTGGGTGGCATTGGTGTGGACTGTTAGGGCAGGAGACAGGAAAGGCGGACCCAAGGTGATATGTTGAACCACATTAGTCGGACGGCTTAGCGAAAAGGTATTGGTGAATCTTTCGCTCACCCTGAATAAAGGCGCATTGGGCAGGAGAGACACGGAACGTGCGACGACCATGCCATCGAGCGGGGCGCCAGCGCTCATTTCCACTTCCGTTTTATTTTGCTGGCTGATAGTCCAAAGGCTATTGGCAGGCTCTCCGTTATGCGGTACACCGGCGGCCATTTCCCCCTTGGAAGGCTGCCCCCAGCGGCCCAGGCAGAGGAAGTGCCCCTGAAACGGAGCCCCGGATTTGTTATTCTCAGGCATTTGTTCGGTAGTGACGCCCCAGGTCAGTGGGTTGACCGGGTTTTCGGTATGAAGGATTTGGGTAAACGCCCCACCGTAGGCATCAATAATAACCTGAAGCTGATCGTTGCTCAGTGTAACTGGTGTGCTTTCCGCTACCGGCTTTTCCCTTGTTTCCTCAGCACCTTGAGTGCCGCAGCCCAGAGTATGCATTGCCAGGCTGATGCCCAAAAGCCATTTTCTCATTTTTTTGGTCGTATTGGTCTCTGTCTTGATGTGTGCAGCCAACGCTTTTTGTAACCCCTAAAACGGGTCTTCCATTGTGGGTATTTATATTGAGGGCCGAAAGTGAGGTTACAACCTTATGACACTTTACTCCCCCAACTGAGATTACCATTATACTGCGCCTATGAATCTGCTTAGACTTCTATTGTTTCTCGGTCTTTTTTCCTGCATACAACCGGTTGGGCTTTTCGGTCAGCTTGCCCTGCCTGCTTTTTTCTCAGATGGTATGGTGTTGCAGCGGGATACCGATATCCGAATATGGGGCAAGGCGGCACCCGGTAGCAAAGTGACTGTTGAGTGGCAGGGGAAGACCTCAGAGTTAAAGGCAAACAGGGCAGGGCAGTGGACATTCAGGGATGCGCCCCTTAGTGCAGGCGGTCCGCATACTCTCCAGATAAGCAACAGAAAAGAGACCATCACCATTGAGGATGTTTTGATTGGCGATGTGTGGATATGTTCCGGGCAGTCCAATATGGAGTGGCCAGTCAGGCTTTCGAATAACGCTGAGGCAGAAATAGAAGGGTCAAATTATCCCAAGGTTCGCCTCTTTGACCTTCCCCGGCAACGATCCTTTGCCCCGCTGGAGTTTTTCAAGGAAAAGACCAGCTGGAAAAAAGCGGTAGGGGAAAATGTCGCTACCTTCTCGGCAGTCGCATTCTACTTTGGGCGGGAGTTGCATTACGAAGAAGGCGTTCCCATTGGGCTGATCAGCACCAACTGGGGAGGCACAAATGTGGAAACCTGGACCAGCGGGCCGGGCCTGAAAGGCTTTCCGGATATTTACCGTAAGGTGGAATACATGGAAAACCAGCCGAAGACCATAGAAGAACTCGAGGAAGAACAAAATGAAGCGCTCAGGCAGTGGGAGGAGGCGTATTTTGAAAAATACGATCAGGGAGAAGACAATCGCTGGCCATCCGCGAGCCTGGATGATGAGGAATGGGATGAGATTGATCTTCCAAAGGATTTGCAATCCGTTGGATTAGGGGATTTTGACGGGGTGATTTGGTTCCGAAAGACCTTCACCATGCCGGAAGCATTAAGAGGAAAAGACCTGTTTTTGCGGCTGGGCTACATTGATGACTTTGACGAGGTTTGGATCAATGGGCGATCAATAGGCCGAACCAGCGATGTTAAATCCTGGAGGTCTTACCCCGTTTCCGCCAGTTTGTTTAATGAATTAGGGACAAATACGATTGCTGTAAAAATTCTGCATAAAAGTGGTCGTGGAGGCCTGGTCGAGGAACGTAAAGACAAGTTTGGCCTTTCCCAAAGCCGGTACGAGATTTTAGACACTGATTTAAGCCTGACTGTTGACTGGAAATACAAGGCTGCGGAAGAATTAGACACAGTTATTCCTGATCCTCCGGCTGAAGTAGCTCCCATAAAGCCGAATGATTACCCTTCTATGCTTTACAATGCCATGATCCACCCCTTGACCAGGCTGCCTATAAAAGGGGCGATTTGGTATCAGGGCGAATCGAATGCCAGCCGGGCACATGAATACCGGAAGTTGTTCTCCAATATGATCACCGACTGGCGCAAACAATGGGGGCAGGAATTCCCGTTTTTCTGGGTGCAGCTTGCGAACTTCCGGGCACCAAAAGACAAGCCCGGAGACAGTGAATGGGCGGAATTAAGGGAAGCTCAAAGTTTAGCCTTAAAGCTGCCAAACACAGGAATGGCCACGGCAATCGATATAGGCGAAGCGGATGATATCCATCCACGAAATAAACAAGAAGTCGGGCACCGGTTGGCTTTGTCTGCTTTAAAGGTAGCCTATGGCAGGGAGGTGGTTCACAGCGGGCCCGTTTTTGACTCTGCTGTATTCGGCGGGAAGGAAGTTACGCTCTCCTTCTCCGGCATCGGTTCCGGATTAACAGTAATGGATAAGGATGGTATTCTTAAAGGGTTCTCCATTGCAGGAGCTGACAAGGTGTTTCATTGGGCACAGGCCAGGATTGCCGGCGACAAGGTCATTGTATACTGCCCGGATGTTGAAGAACCCGTAGCCGTAAGATACGCGTGGGCAGATAATCCGCACAATGCAAATTTGTATAACCAGGAAGGCCTTCCTGCTCTTCCCTTTCGAACAGACGATTGGCCGGGTATTACCATAGACAAAACATTTAAACCACAAATAAGACCATGAGTACTCATTTTAGATCCTACTATGCGACCAACCCCAGAGATTTTAAGGCATACGATACCCAAAGGCTCAGGGAGGACTTTTTGCTTACCCCAATCATGGAGAATGGTACTATACAACTTAATTACCTGCATTACGACCGGTTTATTGCCGGCGGAGCAGTCCCAACAGACAAGCCGCTCAAGCTTGAAACCATTGACCCGCTGAAGGCCGGCTATTTCCTGGAGCGCCGGGAATTGGGCATCATCAATATTGGCGGCACCGGCACGGTCTCGGTGGATGGCACGGATTATGAACTGGGGTACCGGGAGGCGCTTTATGTGGGGCGTGGCAACAAAGAAGTGGTTTTCAAAAGCAGTGATGCTGCAACACCTGCGCATTTTTACCTGAATTCCACTCCGGCACATCATGCTTATCCCACTAAGAAAATCACGGAAGCTGATGCCGAAGTAGTGGAGCTGGGCGCTCTGGAGACCGCCAACCACCGGGTCATTCGCAAGCTGATCGTCAATAGCGTGGTGGAAGTATGCCAATTGCAAATGGGGATGACGCAGCTGAAAACCGGTAGCGTTTGGAATACCATGCCGGCCCACACACACGACCGCCGCATGGAAGTGTACCTCTACTTCGAACTTCCGGAAGATCAGGCCGCCTGTCATTTCCTCGGCGAGCCTACAGAAACCCGTCACCTTTGGCTGAAGAACGAAGAAGCGGCTATCTCCCCGCCCTGGTCTATCCATGCCGGTTCAGGCACTACCAACTACACTTTTATCTGGGGCATGGCTGGTGAAAACCTCGACTACGGCGACATGGACAAATGCGCAATTACAGATTTGAAATAAAGATACATGAACCAATTATTTGATTTGACAGGAAAGGTTGCTCTGATTACCGGTGGCACCCACGGGCTCGGCATGGCGATGGCTATGGGGCTGGGTAAAGCGGGGGCTACATTGGTGATCAACGGGCATTCTTCTCAGGAAAAGATTGACAAAGCCCTGGAAGCCTACCGGGCGGAGGGCATCACTGCGCACGGCTACCTGTTTGATGTGACACAGGAGGCAGCGGTAAAGGATAGCGTTGCCCAAATTGAATCAGAGGTAGGGCCTATTGATATTCTCGTCAATAATGCGGGGATCATCAAGCGCATTCCGCTCGTTGAGATGAGCGTGGAGGAATGGGATCAGGTCATTCGTACCGATCTGACGGGCGTGTTTATCATGTCCAAGCACGTCGTGAAAGGCATGATGGAGCGCGGTTCGGGCAAGATCATCAACATCTGCTCCATGATGAGCGAGCTGGGAAGAAATACCGTGGGAGCCTACGCGGCAGCCAAAGGCGGCCTGAAAATGCTCACGCAAAATATGGCGACCGAATGGGCAAAGCACAACATTCAGGTGAATGGCATCGGGCCGGGCTACTTTGCGACCAGCCAAACCGCGCCCATCCGGGTAGACGGGCATCCGTTCAATGATTTTATTATACAGCGAACGCCTGCGGGCCGTTGGGGCGATCCGGAAGACCTGGCCGGTACGGCAGTCTTCCTTGCAGCACCCGCCAGTGATTTTATCAACGGTCAGGTGATTTACGTAGATGGCGGTATTTTGGCGACCATCGGGCGACCCGCTAACGAGGCTTAGCCAGTAAGGGGTTTAGAGAACTGTTTTAAAGACTAATCGGGTATCCGGCGCAGCTTCATCCACTGCAAAAGGGTGCCCGATTTTCGTTTGGGCGGGTTGAGATTCCAACTGAGCAAGGTAACTTCCACAGAAGCCCCGGAAAGTGACCTGCCCTTTTTCGTCGGTAGTTGCTGTGGTCCGGGTTGTCCAGTCCTCGTGTATGCGTTGTCGGACTTTTTCATAAAGCGGCTTCAGGGTGTGCCCGGAACCCGAACCAGGCTGAAAACTGACAGCCATGCCCATAAACCCCCAAAAGTAAAAGGACTCCACTGCGGGGTGCCCGAATGCTACCGTCAGATAGTCCATGACATACTGGTCGCGTAGGGATTCCGCTTCTTCTTCTGTTAGGTTTTCCTGCGTTTTTATTTCGCCCAGCGACCGCCATTCCTCAGAAGACAGGATTTTTTCTTCCTGTCCGCCGGGCATCAGGCTTTTGGTGTGGGCCCAAAACTCTGTTATGCTAAGGGGCAGCCCGGCAGCCGCCATTTGATCGTACAGCTCGGTCTGCTCCGATGGGTTCAGCCAGCCGGTATGGCTTTGCAGCCCCAGCGTGTTGGGCGGGTAGCCGGCATTCTGCAGCCGTTCCACGAGTTCGAGATAGCGTTTGCGTTGGCGCTGAGTAGTAACGCCCTCTCCATTCTGATCCACTAGACCGGGTTTATTGACCACTCCTATGCCATAGTCATTGATGACGAACTTCGCTCCGGGCGATTCTTCCCGGCCCCAGCGGATCACTTTGGAAATGTACTCCACCAGGTTGTCCATACTTTCGGTATAGGGCCAGGTCCGGTTGGGCAGGTTCTTCGGGGCTGGTTCCCAAAGTGCTTCATTAACAGCATCCCACAGTTTCACCTTACCATCGTAGCGGGCGGTCAGGTTGCGCACCCGCACCTCCACGAACTTCATAAAAGTCTCCGGGTCATACTTCTTTGCCCATTCCGGCACGGCTTTCGGGATAGACCAAAACAAGGGGTGCCCTTTGGCCGTCAGCCCGTTGGCGTTCGCCCAGTTAACGGATTCCTCAAAGCTTTCCAGTTTCAGATCGCCCTGAAAGTCCATCGTTTTGGTGCCATAAGTCCGGGGGCGCTCCGTCCAGTAGACGGTGGTGTTCAGGCTGTTGAAGACGTCTTTAAAGCGTTCCCGGTAGTATTCCAGGCGGGTTTCCTGGCTTTGTCCTGCCCGGAACATATTGCTCATCGCCCAGTTGTTGTCCCCAAACAGGAACTGATGCTGTACCTGCGTAATGTCCACCTTCCGGTTGGTCAGGGGCTGCCCCCAGCGGTCGAGGAAGGTCAGCGTGACCGACCGTTTACGTATTTGATCGATATTGGTCCGTGCACGTTCCAGCGCGCTTTTGGAAGGGTGTTGGAAAAAGGCTGGCCCGTATTCCTGACGATGGTTGGATGCCGTAGCAGGCAGCGGGGCTCCCAGTGTGGCAGCCCCCAGCCCGATACGGGTTATTTGTCTGACAAATGATCGGCGGTTCAGTGGCATGGGTGTTATTTTCTTTTCAAGACTCTGACCTCATATGGCGCCAGTTCCTGTTCGGTGCTGTAGGACTTGCCGGTCAGGATATCGGTGTACTTTCCTTTGGGCAGTTCGATGGTTTTAGGCTCGGCAGTGATATTATCGAGAATAAAACCTTCCTGCTTACTGCCTTTTCTGTGCACAACGAGCGGGCCAGCATCTCCTTCGGCCAGGGGCTCAATGCCTTGTTCTTTAGCATAGTGGCGCAGCAATTGCCCTAAATGCTCCCGGCCGGGATCGGTGCCCAGCAGGACGACTTTGCCCTTGCCTACCGTGTTTTCGATGATGGCTGCTTCCTCCGCGTGCATACCGTTGAGGTAGGTGGCGATGACCCGGCCATCCTCAGAGGATAAGGCTTCGGACCAAAGACCGGCTTCCCCTTCCGGTAAATTCAATGGACTACTGTAGTCCATTTTCAGGGGGATTTCCGCGGGGCGCAGCTTGGTGCCCACCGGTATGCG
Organism: uncultured Phaeodactylibacter sp.; assembly: GCA_964572415.1. Classification (GTDB taxonomy): domain Bacteria; phylum Bacteroidota; class Bacteroidia; order Chitinophagales; family Saprospiraceae; genus Phaeodactylibacter. The sequence continues at coordinate 5,999 of CAZNHN010000164.1, read as the reverse complement.
GCTATCGACTTCAATGCCCGACCATTCTGCAATATCGCCCATGGCATGATCGGTAAAAGCCGTCCAGTGTTCGGTCCGGTAGCCGGTCATTGGCCCGAGTAGGAGCGTGCCGCCGTTTTCGACCCAGGTTTTGAGACGGGCGCGGAGGTCATCGGGAACCATAGGCAGAAGTGGCAGGTAAAGCAATTTGTAGCCCTCAAGATCAGCCCCAGGCATCAGTACATCCCGGTGAAGGTGCTGATCCTGCAGAGCGAGGTAAAAGCGGTAGGTCCAGTCTGTATAGTAGCGGATATCATTG
>CAZNHN010000164.1:4716-5691 GCA_964572415.1 uncultured Phaeodactylibacter sp. | reverse complement strand
CGCTAAGTAGTAAAAGAAACCCCTATCATTGGCGTATTGCTCTATGCGTAAGCCCATATCCGCTTCGTGGTCGTAGAAGATACCAATTTCTGCAGGCGCGACAGGTGCATTGAGCAGAAAATCACTGCTTTTTTGCAGGTCAGCGCCCAGTTTTTTCAAGTCATCGTAATTGGCTACGGGCTTGCCCCAGGCATTTAGAATAGAGCCATGCGGCATTTCCTGCCCGGCCCGGTGCTGCCGCCACAGCCAGAAGATAGCGCCCTGTCCGCCGAGGGCGTAGTTCATCCACAGGGCGGCATGCAGGCTGCCATCGGGTTGGTGGAGGAACCAGGTATTCCCTTTTGCGCCGCCACCGGAATTATTGGGGGCGGTTTCGAATAGCCAGTGCATACCTTTTTTATAGCCCCGCATACGGTCGTAGTTGCTCAGCACCCGGTCGTAGGCTTCGAAGCTGTGGTAATTGTTGACCGCCATGTAATCCAAATCTTCGAAGAGGTTCTCGTAATTGGTTGTCTGCCCGGGCATGGAGTCATGCGTAATGGGGCGGTCAGAGTACTTACGGATCGCTGCCAGTTGTATGGCTTGAAAGTTGACTACGGATTCGCTTTGGAAGCGCTTCCATTCCAACTGAAGACTGGGGTGGTGCCAGGTCCAGCTTCGGGGCAGAGGTATTTGATCAAACCGCTGGTAAGTCTGGCTCCACAAGTCGGTGGCCCAGATTTGGTTGAGGTTTTCGATGGTGCCGTACTTTTCGCGCAGCCAGTTTTGGAACAGCACTTTTGTAGACTGACTGTAGTCAGGCTTCATACTTAGCTCATTGTCGGTTTGCCACCCGATGACGTTGGGCGCCGCGGCAAAATGCTCGGCCATCGCACGCGTGATCCGTTCTGAGAGCAGGCGATACGTGCCACTCGAAAAGCAGTTGTGTTTTCGACCCCCCCATACAATGCGAGTCCCATCGGGCGTTTGCCTCAG
>CAZNHN010000164.1:0-4706 GCA_964572415.1 uncultured Phaeodactylibacter sp. | reverse complement strand
TGGAATAGCACCTTTGTAGATTGGCTGTAGTCAGGCTTCATGCTAAGTTCATTGTCCGTTTGCCATCCAATGAGTGCGGGGTGGTCGCCAAGCGCCTTGGCCATTTCAGTAACGATACGGACGACGTAGTGCTGGTACACCTGATTGTTGTAGTCGTAGCTTTTGCGGGCACCATGGTACTTCCGGCGGCCATCTTCGTCGAGCTGCCCGATCTCCGGGTGCTTTTCCCACAGCCAGGCGGGTGGGGTAGCGGTAGGAGTGCCGAGGATGACGGAGATGCCATGCTCATGCAGTTCGTCCATGATGCTGCGCAGCCATTCGAAGTCATATTCCCCTTCCCGGGGCTCCATTTTTGACCAGGAGAATTCGGCCATTCGGACCACATTCATGGAGAGTTCCTTCATGTGGCGAATGTCTTCTGATACGCTTTCCCGGGGCCATGTTTCCGGGTAGTAGGAAGCGCCGTAGTAAATTTTATCTGCAGGAATGGCCTGATCATCAGTTTCCTGAGCACACAGCAATAAGGGGAGCCCGGCAAAGAGCAGGCTTAGTAGGAGTGAATTGAATTTGAGCATTGGTAATTGTTCCTTTTCGCAAAGGAGGCATTTAGCTGTGCTCCGTAACCAGTAGACTTAACCGGACTTTCGGAGCCGGGTAGAGTCCCGGCAGATCAATTCCGTATCAAGGACCACTTTTTGGTGGATATAGCTGCCGTTCTGATCGGAATTGATTTCTTCAATCAGTTTTTGCACCGCCAGTTGCCCCATGGCTTTGCTGGGCTGCCGGATAGAGGTAACGGAGGGCTTCATGAATGCCGAGAAAGGCTCCTCTGAGAATCCAATTACGCCTAACTGTTCAGGCACTTTGATGCCCAGTTCTTCAGCGTGGGCAATGGTACTGATGGCTGTAAGGTTGTTGGCGGTAAAGATGGCATTTGGGCGGTCTTGCTGGGAAAGGAGCTCATCCGCTATGCGTGTACCATCCGCAAAGGAAAGATTGGAACTGTATTTGATCCATTCCTGCTTTACCGGAAGTCCGGCCTCTTTCATGGCTTGTTGGAACCCTCTCAGTCGGTCTGCGTACAATAGCTGTTTGGTGGGACCGGAGACGTAGGCGATTTTGGTATACCCTTGGTCAATAAGGTGTTGGGTGCCCTCAAATGCAGTCCGGTAGTCATCAATTACGATTTTGGTCGTCCCTTTGAGAGATGGCGTCACGCGGTCTACCAGTACGAGCTTAATCCCTTGTTCTTTGGCTTTCCTAAAATGCTCAAAGGATTCTGTTTCCAGGGACAGGGTCGCTACAATTCCGGCCACCCGACTGGCGATCAGGGTATCCATATACGTTTTCTCCCGCTCGTAAGAGTTATTGGTTTGGCAAACGATCACAGAGTAGCCCTTTTCGAAAGCGGTTTCTTCAATGTTGTGTACCAGCGAGGAGAGGAACTCCCGGTTAAGCTGAGGTACAATTACGCCGATAACCTTAGTCTGATTTGTGGATAGGCTGGTGGCCAGGGCATTCTTTTGAAAACCAAGCTTCATCGCTGCAGCCTTCACCCGGGCTTTGGTCTTGGGGCTGATTCTGGGATCGTCGTTAAGCGCACGCGAAACAGTAGAAATCGATACGCCAACTTCGGCTGCTACATCATATATATTGATCCTGGTTTTTTTCTTCATTTGGCCGTCTTTTAGAACATATGCTCTATCTATGAATTTTTTTATTTCGGACTATATTTAATTGTACGATTCTTAAAATATGCTTTTGTAAGTATGGTTCAGTAAAAATAACTGATTTCATTTAATTCAGAAAACAAGCGCTTGCGCACCATTGGCTTTATTCGTGTAATTATTACACTAACGATCAATTTTATTAGAAAATAAACGGCACAAACCAAACAGATATTTGTTCATGGCATTTCGAGCAAATAAAAAATTGTACAAGCGCTTGCATAAATAAAAATGGATTACTAGATTTACGTCATCGTTCGGCTGTTCGCCGATCTTGTGAAACCAAATTCGATAGTTCAAGACCAATACCGAATTATGGAAAACCAAAACTCCTCCAACGCCCACCAAAAAAACTGGCAGGCCTATCTCGAAGGCAACGACCAGGCTTTTGAAGACTTGTACCTGGCTTTCGCCGACCGTTTGTATATCTATGGTTCCAACCTCACCCTGGATAAAGCACTGGTGGAAGATGCGATTCAGGAAATTTTCTGTAAACTTTACCAAAGAGATAAAGACCTGATTGAGGTCAAGAATATCCGGAGTTACCTGTTTGTTGCCCTGCGCAATCATATCCGGAAAAGCCTGAGCACAGACCGCAACCACGAGCAGCATCAGAAGCGGTATCAGTCAATGCAGCCGCTGAGTGAGGAAGTACCTACGCCCTCAGTTGGCTGTGAGGGGCAGCCGCTGCAAGCGCACGTGCGCCGGGCGATTGATGATCTGCCCCCCCGTCAGAAAGAAGTACTTTGCCTTCGCTTTTTCGAAGGTTTCGATTATTACGAGATTTCCGACATCATGAAAATCTCCTATCAGGTGGCCCGCAACTATGCTTCCCGTGGAATGAAGCGCCTGAGAGCGGACTTGTTCGCCGACCCCAAAGTGCAGCACAAAAGTGTAGTCATGGCGATCTAGCAATGGTTTTTTTCGGATAATTCCTCTGTTAGCCGGGAAAAAGCAACTTTATTTTGATTACAGTTGCTTCGCCTTTAAGAACCTTTGGTCGAGTTATCACAAATTATCCGGTTCTATCAGAACGAAAGGTAACATGACCAAAAAGCATTCCACACCGCTGACTGCTGAACAGTTGCTGAACGATGATCAGTTCGTCAGGGCTGTTTTGGAAGGACGTTCTTCAGTCGAAGCCTATCATCAAGCCCATCTCCGTCAATTTGGGGATGTTGCAAAGATTGTTGAGGATGCCAGCAGCGCAATACTGAGTATGCAGCGGCATTTTCAGGCACAGTCACCTTCACAAAAAACATTAGCAACAATATTGGAAAGGATTCGGTCAAGCTGACCGCAATCATATGATGTATTGAAACTTAATTCTTTAACCTAACCGTCTAGCTTATGAAAAGCTTTACACTCCCATTGCTCTGCCTGATGCTAGTCTTCAGTGCAGGTGCAGTACAAGCCAGGGGGGATGCCTATCCCGCTCACAGCCCTGGAAATGAAACATTAGCAGACTTTGTCCCGGAGGACGATGTCAAAGTCCAGGGTGTCGTTGTTGATAGTGAGGGGGAGCCCCTTATCGGCGTAAACGTCATCGAGAAAGGTAACCCAACGAATGGTACGATCACAGATGTAGATGGTGCCTTCGAATTAACGGTTGCCGATGATAACGCGACCCTGGTATTCACCTACATTGGCTACCAGAAAACAGAAATGCCGTTAAATGGGCAAACAAATGTTTCTGTTACCCTCAAGACAAGCGCTTCCGTACTGGATGAGGTTGTTGTGGTGGGCTACGGTACGCAGGTCAAGCGAGACATGCTTGGTGCCGTATCTTCTATTGAAGGCAAGGAGCTTACCGCTTTCAACGCCACTTCCATGGATCAATCCTTACAAGGCCTTGCAGCCGGTGTCCAGGTAACCGGTAGCTCCGGTGTTCCGGGTGCGCCTACCCGGGTGCTGATCCGGGGTACGAACTCCCTGTTCTCTGGTACAGAGCCGCTGTGGATTATTGATGGAATGATCCTGAGTGGTCAGGGCGGTGGTGAACTTACCGGCTTCGGCCGGAACGCTGGTGGTGCAGTAGGACTGAACCCCCTTGCTACAATCAACCCTAACGATATTGAGTCTATTGAAGTACTTAAGGACGCAGCTGCTACAGCCGTTTACGGTTCTCGTGGTGCAAACGGCGTAATCATCGTAACCACGAAATCGGGTAAGGGCGGCAAAGGAACACTAGACTTGAATGTTAACTATGGTATAACTGATGTGGTTCGTGGCCCTAATGAAATCGGCTTTGTGGATAGTCCAACATGGCTGGCTTTAGCGGATGAGGCCCGAGCGAATACAGGACTTCCCGAATTTGACCCAAACGAGGTCTTGGATTCAGGCCGTGATCCTAATGCAGTGCTGACGCGCGATCAGCTCGCTGATATCAATTACTTTGATGAAGTCCTTCGTCAGGGTTCTTCAACGGATATCAACCTTTCTTCCTCGCGGGCTACCGAGAATATGAATTACTTTATCTCCGGTAACTATCGCCGGGATGAGAGTATTCTGGCAGGAGACTTAATGGAGCGGATGTCATTGCGTTCTAACTTTGACTTCAACCCTTTGGAAAACCTTAGTATCGGTACCCGCCTCCAGCTCAGCTATGTAAACCGGGAACGTGCACCAAACGGTGGTGCTCCGGGCGGAAACGCCAACGTTGGTAATGGAGGTTATAACTTTGCTAATACTGGCATTATTCCGGTGCTTCCTCTGTTCCATCCAACAGTAACCGATCGTAACGGTAATCCGATCTTGTTTGATCCGCTTTCCGGACGCAACGTACTGGCTAATCTGGATCGTGCCAACTACATTAACGATCAGGATACTTACCGTGCTCTGGCTGGCGTAAACCTGCAATATAATATTCCATTTATTCAGGGGTTGTCCATCCGTTCAGAATTGGCAGCGGATTTCCTGCACGCCAGTAACATTGAATGGGCCAATACGGTCATCCGCGAGGATAGTAAGTACGGATTT
>CAZNHN010000163.1:3553-13408 GCA_964572415.1 uncultured Phaeodactylibacter sp. | reverse complement strand
CTGAGTTTGGTGAATTTGTACCAGTACAGATTTGGGGCACAGACAGCTCCGGCGATGGTGTAGGCGACGCAGACTTCTGCCAGACGTTCATTATTCTGCAGGACAACATGTCGCTCTGCGGGGATGCAACACCAAGTATTGCCGGTTTGATTCATACCGAGGACGATGATCCGGTCGAAGGCGTAATGGTTGGCTTATCCGGAGGTGCCGGCGCAGACTTCATGACTGACAACGATGGCACCTATAGTTTCTACGGTGTACAACCTGGTCTGGATTATACCGTGACGCCACAGCTTTACACGGACCCGCTTAACGGTGTGAGTACCTTCGATCTGCTGATGATTTCCCGCCACATCCTGGGGATTTCTCCTATAGATGGCCCGTACAAGCGGATTGCTGCGGATGTTAATCAATCAGGGTCCATCACAACGCTCGATATGATTCAGCTCCGGAAAATGATCTTGGGCGTACAGATCGGCTTCAGCAACAATACGAGCTGGCGATTTGTGGGAGCAGACTATGTTTTTGCCAATCCGCTGGAGCCCTGGGATGAAGCTTTCCCGGAACTCGTGAACCTGAATAACCTGCCAGCTAACGGCATCAATGGGCTGGACTTCGTCGCCGTAAAGGTGGGGGATGTGACCGGTGATGTTGTAGCTAACAGCTTCAGTAGTATAGAGAATCGCAACTACAGCCACAGTTTCGTCCTCCACACACCGGAGCAGGAGGTACTGCCTGGGCAAACGGTGGAAATTCCGTTCCGGGTCAACGATGCGGTGCGCCTCCTTGGTCATCAGTTCACCCTGAAGCTCGAAGGACTGCAACTGGAGCAGATTGAAGGCGCGGCTATGCAGGAAGGGCACTTCGGCCTGGCCCACCTCGAACAGGGGCTGCTGACCGGTAGCTGGAATATGGAAACGGAAGGGCTGAGCGAAGGGGAGCTGCTTTTCACCATTCGCGCGAAAGCCGTACAGGGCGGGCTGCTCAGCGAAATGCTGTCCCTCAATTCGGAAGTGACCCGTACGGAAGCCTATGATCTGGTCAGCGGCACATCCGGCCTCGTGCTTGGCTTTGTACAGCCGCAGGATGTGTCCCAGCCGTTTGCACTGCATCAGAATGAGCCGAACCCCTTCCGGGAAACTACTGAGGTTCGCTATACCGTGCCACAGGCTGGCGATGTGACCTTCACACTGCGCGATGCGGTCGGCCGATTGCTGCTGCAGGAAACTCAGGATGCAGCTGCCGGTGACAATTTCTGGACGGTCAGCAAAGCCAAGCTGCCTTCCGGGCTGATTTACTACACGATTGAAACCGCCTTCGGCACCGATACCAAACGGATGCTGCTGACGGAGTAAGAATAAGTTTGTGATTTGTATGATTTGTAAGCCGGGTGCCTGGGGTACCCGGCTTTTTTGCGTTTACATGGTGCCTTACAGGCCGTTTCCGGTCTTGTTCATAACAAATTGCACAAAACAGAAAGTGACCATCGGCTATCAATACCAGGGGGGGCAATCCTCTGCATTTAAGCGCGATAGCTGCTGGGGTAGAGCTTTACGCTCTGCTCCAGCTTATCCAAAGGCAAACAGCAAATGATGCCAAGCTATTCAAAAAGTACAATTTGTTACGCACACTTCCGGCCCACGCATCTGCAACTATCGCACAAAACCCTTATCTTAGTCTTACCTGCAAAGTGTCCATGCTCTGAATAAACCTGCGCGCAAACATTTGCTCAACCGGTGCTTTGTACCACTAATCCCATGAAATGACGACTCAAAAGACACTAAACCTATTCTATTGCAGCCTCTGCTGGCTGCTGTTTTTTACGCCGCTCCATCTGACTGCACAGGACGCTATAAGTATCACTTTTAATCCCCTTCCGGCACAATGCATAGACGATACGATCAACTGCACAGCCGCTGTAGCCTATGATTTCCAGGTGGGGGTGGACTGCCCTTTTGGTCAATTGCAGGTCGATGCCTTCCTCGATATCTTCAATGATGGAAGCCTTGTCCCAATTGCCAATGCGCTGAGTGGTTCTTACCCGGCTTACAGCCTGAGCGGCAGCTACCCCCTTGGGCAGCACAGCTTTGAGGTAGTGGTGGACGATGGCTGCGGGAATACTCAGACTGCCGTATTACCCTTCGAAGTAACAGATTGTGGGATAAGCACCCCGGTATGCAACATTGGGGTTCTGGTCGAGTTAATGCTGGATTATGAAACTGGCTTAGAGACAGGCCCACAGGCTTACCTGTCCTATCAGGATGTTTTGGCACAGCCTGTGTTCGATTGCACCCCGCCGGTCACCTATTCCATCAACTTTGAAGGAGAGGCTGTTGACCCGGAACAGGACTCCATTCTGCTGGGCTGTGAGCGTGAAGGCACACAAGTGCTGGAGTTGCATGCACAGGATGCTTTAGGGAACAGCAGTAGCTGTGTAGCTTTCGTGTTGGTGCAGAATAACTCCGATTATCTTTGTGAGGGCGACTTCTTTGGCAGCATCAACGGGCGGGTGATAACCGAGGATGGGGAGCCCGTTGCGGGTGTGCCTGTAGCCCTGTCAGGGCAGGCGTCCGAAGTCCAAACGACCAATGAAAATGGAGCATACTCACTGCCCAATGCCTCCGCCGGATTCGACTACACGGTGACCCCTCATTACGACGAGGCTCATTTAAATGGCGTCTCCACCTTGGATATGATCCTGATTAGCCAGCATATTCTCGGCTTACAGCCCCTGGACAGCCCCTATAAGCGCATTGCTGCCGATACTAATGGTTCTGGTCATATCTCAACCCTCGACCTCATTCAGCTCCGCCGCATGATCCTTGGCATAGAATCCAGCTTTGACAACGTCAGCAGCTGGCGTTTCGTAGATGCCGCCTATGTTTTCCCTGATCCGGCTAACCCGTGGGAAGAGGCGTTTCCGGAAGTGATTAATATCAATGACTTAGCTACTGCTGTAAGCATTGGTAATGATTTCATCGCCATTAAAATTGGGGATGTGAACGGAGATGCAGAGACAAATTAGAAAAATTAAGGCTGGTTTCCGGTATAGCTTTACCGCAGAAGCCGGGCCTTTCTACGTGTGTTTTACCTTTGGGCGCAGGAACAGGGCACACCGGGGAAAGGGAGAGCCCCCGGTGTGCTCGCTGCCTACATCGCTGCGATCGCCCAAAAGTGCCCTGCTGTGCCACCGATGACAAAGAGGTGCCAAATAGCGTGGTGGTAGGGCAACCGGTGCCAGGCATAAAAAACAACGCCCAGGGTATAGGAAACACCGCCGAGGATGACCCCGTAAAAAGTAGGGGTAGACATCTCCTGCGCCATCTCCGGAATGGTGAGCGCGCCCATCCAGCCCATTACGAGGTAGAAAGCCACCGACAGCCATTCCCACCGCCCAAAGAAAAACAGCTTGTAGATGAGGCCGGAAAAGGCCATTGCCCAGATTACAATGAGGTAGAAGCGGCCACTCTCTCCTGGCAGAAAATGTATGAGCAGGGGCGTATTTGTGCCCGCAATGAGAAAATAAATGCTGATGTGGTCGAGGATACGCAGGCGGTGCTTCCACCGCGCATCGGTCACTGCATGATAAATCGTGGAGGTAGCGTACACCTGGAGTAGGGTCAGTCCGAAAACCAGTAAGCCCATCCATTCCCGGACGGGAACAGTACCGTAATGCTTCACTAGTAAAACCGGCACGGCGATAAGCCCCAGGAGCAATCCAAAAGCATGGGTGAGGGTGTTGGCGCGTTCTTGTTGAGCAGAGGTGGCAGTAGCGAACATGTTTTACTTTTGGTAACGCAATAAGTATGGAAAGGGTATGTGCATCCTAATGAATCAAATGCTGCTAACCGCCACAATTGCCTTCCAGCTTCAAAATCCATTCGCGTACCAGCGCAATGCCTTCTTTATGAGGCACGGCCCGGCCGATTTCGGGCATCATCACTCCGGGGTCATCGGCTTCCATACGGTACAACAGAATAGAGGAATCAGGCTGCCCAGGCTGAATGCCAAATTGCCGCCCACCGGAGCCTTTGCCGGCTGCTACAGGCGATTTGCAAATCCCCAGTTGTGCCGGATACCCCTGAAAGTCGGTGCCGAGATAAAGCCCGGTGGTGTGGGCAGGCCCTTCCGGATGATGGCAATGCCCGCAGTTGACCTCAAGATAGGCCAGTGCACGATCCGCTATATTACCCGTTTTGGGGTCGTCCCAGTCTGCCAGGGGGGTAAATTGCGCCGCCCAGTCTCCTGCCGTAAGCTTGCCGGCAGACTGCCAGCGTTCCAACTGATTGGCCGTTGTACCATCGGGGTAAGTCAGGGCTGCGTTCAGGTTACGCACCTTAGGGCCGATGGGCAGCAGCTTTTTATTCTGATTGTGGCAGCTCTTGCACTGATTTTTATTAGGTACCGCATACTCCACGGTTCGGGAGAGGCCTTGTTCATCGGCCCAGCTGACAGGTTTGAAATCACCCACCAGATTGAGCTCCGCTTCTGTATCCTTGTCATTCCAGATGTAGGTGTAGGCATCCCATTCACCATCCCGCTTCATAAGCAGCCGGGTTTCGATCAGGTCCCAGTCCTGTTCCGGGCGGGCAAAATCAGCCGGGTAGTAGAAGGTCTTGATCAGCACGGTATGGTCTGGAAAAAGGATGCGGCCTTCGGTATCTACGGTGGCCTGCACGCTGTCCGGCATCCAAACATAGCGGGCCTTGTGGGCATAGTCGGTAAAGAGGGGCGTGATCGGCTCGTAAGGGAGCACACCGGCATTGGGCACGGCTCCATTCGGGCTCAATGCCTGGAAAAAGGCATAGTCAGACAGCTTGGGATAGGGGGCAGCGGAAGGGTCAAACTTTACGGCTCCCACATTTCCGGGTGCGGTACGGCACTGCCATAACAGGGCTGTGAGCATCAGGCAGTACAGGCTGTAGCGAATAAGGCGCATCATTGATGTTTTTTATCCTTTAGGGGCACAAGTGTAGGCCGATACGTCCTGTTGTACCTCCTCGAAATCATTGGCAGCATCCACATTGGCAAACCGCAGATCAGCCCCCGGCTGATCAATGCAGAGGTTCATCGGGTTGGAGCCGCTGCGGGCATCATCCACAATGCCATCGTAGAGAATGTCCTGTGGCTTGCCGGGAAACAGGTAGTTGACCATCTTTCCAAAATCCTTGCTGAGGTCCGGCATGGCGCGTTTGCGCTCGTAGGTATTGCCGTGGATGCGGATGTCGTAAGAGTAAGGGTCGTAGTTTTTGTCCTCCCAGGGATTCTCTGTAATGTAGTAGCTGGCTACGGCTGTGCCAATGGTTTTATGCCCGATAATTCGGTTGTTGTACACCTCCACCTCCTTAGCTGCGAGTAGGATGATGCCGGTACCGGGTGGGACAATCCCTACAATATTGCCTTCAGGGGCAAAGTTGGCGTGGTTGTTCTCAATGATGTCGTTGTCGTACACTTTGCAGTCCCTGCCATTGCCTGCCGGCAGCTCGGGCAGGTCAAAGACGAGGATGCCACCAGTATTTTGCTCCGACCGGTTGTTGTAGACTTCAGCGTGGGTGCAGTTCTCAATTTCGATGCCCGCTACATTCTCGTGGGCGTAGCAGTTGCGGACGACCACATTAGTGCACTGGCCTACGTAAATACCAGCATCAGAAGCATAGCTGGCTTCACAGCCTTCAATGAGCACATTCCGGCTTGAGACCGGGTAAAGCCCGTAACCGCCATTGGATTCATCTGCCCCGCCTCTCCAGGATGTTTTGACGTTGCGGATGGTAATGCCATTGCAGTCCTGCAACTTGATCGCATCACCTTTGGTGTCCAGAATCGTAAAGCCCTCAAGCGTGACCGAATCTGCCGTTACACGCAGCCCTTCTGCTCCGGCTTTTTGGTACCGGAAGGAAAGCACCGTGGCGTCTATGCCCGCACCACGAATGGTGACATTGGGAATACCATCGAGCGAAAGCGGGCGGTCAAATTCAAAAGTACCGGCGGGGATGTCAACTACACTGCCCGGCTCAGCGGTGATCAGTTGTTCCTGCAGGGTTTGGTATAGATCGGTGGCGATTTCACCAGGCGCGGCCTCCTGTGGTGCCGGGCTGCAGGAGGCCAGCCAAAGGAGCCCAGCGAGATACAATACAGTAAAGGGTCTCATGGTTAAACTGGTTAGGGCAGGAGCTACTAGAATTTCATCATTTCCGACATAGGCTTCACGGTGTAGCCTTCCGGTCTTTCAAAGTGAGTGGCATCAACCGGAGCTTCATCCAATTTGATGACCTCCATGATTAACCCTCCGTCTACTCCGGGAGTGGCGATTTCAATCCGCATCGGAAGCCCCTCGATATTGGTGGAGCCGAAGAAACCCGTTGCCGACACATTGCCCTGATTGGGCACGGATAGCTGGGGCGCTTTAAAAGCATCTGTTGCCCAGATCACCTGTTCGGTTTTTCCGCCCTCATCGTTAGCCATGGTAAGAACGTATTTGTGGCAGGTATAGCCAAGAATTTCCATCGTCTCACCAGCTTCTTTTTTGGCCGGCTCCTGATTGGCAAATGCCTCCTGCCCTTCCTCCATGTCTTCTTCTGACATTTCGAAGATCGTTTTTTCACTATCCTTGACCACATAGGACTGACCGTTGTTGACAATGATTCGCCCCATCATATTCGCCACCATACCCCCTACCATTTCGGTAGCCATTTGGTTGTCGCCATAGCGGGTAATCATCTTTTCGGGCATAAACGCGGCCATCATACCGGCGTCTTCTCCCTCTGCATTAAGCTTGTAGCTGTACTCCAGGGTTCCTTTGAAAGTTTTCTGTGCCTGGCTTAGTGTTAATATGCTCACTGTGAACAGTAATACGAATAAAATACGCATGTTTCGATTTTTGATTTTGCTTAAAGATACAAGAAATATGACGGTTTGGGAGTTGCATTTATTTGATAACGTGTGTATTTTGTTGTAAAAAAATGCGCGCTTTACCTTTCGCTCTCCGCAATCAGCAGATTGTAAGTATTGATGAAGTCCCCCGCGGCTTGTCCTGCGGTTGCACCTGCTTATCCTGTGGTGCACCGATGGTTGCCAAAAAGGGAGACAAGCATGCCCACCATTTTGCGCACTATAAAGGGGCATACTGTGCCCATGGGCTGGAAACGGGCCTGCATTTGCGCATCAAAGCCCTCTTCCGGGAAAGGCGTAGTATCGTAGTGCCGGCCCTGTACCTGCACCGGCAGCCGGCGGCTTACTTTCAGCCCCATTTGTTCAAGTACGACAGGGTAGAGGAAGAGCCCTATGTCGGGCAGCTTTATCCGGATCTTATCCTTCGCAAGGGGCAGCGTGCACTATTGCTGGAAATCGCTGTCACCCACCAAACACCTCACCATAAGCAACAAAAACTCCGGAAGCTGGGCATGCCTGCTCTGGAAATTGATGCGCTGTCGTTGTATGATGCGGTGCTGAAGGGCAGCAGCGGACCACCCGATATACAGGCATTTGAGTACGAATTGCAGCAGGGGACGGGCTATAAAAAGTGGCTGTTCAATCCGGTGCAGCAGCGGGCTGAGTTCCGCTTGCGCAAAATGGCGATTGCCCGGCCGGTCAAACACCGCTTGTACAAAGGCTACCATCAATACGTGACTACTGACTGTCCGCTGGGCAAGCGAAGGTGGCGTTCCGGCTACCGGGAGGGGCAGGCTTTTGCCAACGTCATTCAGGATTGCATGCACTGTCCGCGCTGTGCCTTTTTGGAGTACGAAACGGAATATGTCGGCTATCAGGAGGTCCCGCTTGCGCCTGTCAGGGTGCACTGCTGGGGGCATCTGACTAATCGTCCAAAGCCCAGGCCATGGCAGACACCGGTGTAAGGGGATGGAATGCTAAAGGTTTTTAGGTCAATGAAAAGGCCCTGCCCTGAACAATCAGGGCAGGGCCTTTCAACAAAAGGCAACTGTAGCTGGGCATTAAATCGCCTGCAGCAATTCAGCAGCCCGTTCGGAGCCATAGTTAGCCGCTTCCTCCCAGGCCTGTTGAAACCCCGATTCGCCGAGTTGCTGAAGGGTCATGCCCCGGTAGAGCAGCAGTTCGGATTGTGGGACTTCCAGCCCGGTATTGATGCCAAGGGCGCTGTCGAATGCCTTTAGTGCGTCTTCGTACTTTTGCTGTTCGAAGAGGGCAATACCATAGTTGCGCAGCGCCCGTTTCCGCCACTTATAGTTGGGGTCATCTTCGGTAAACTGCCGCTTGGTAACAAACTTCAGTTCGAATTCTGCTTTGTCCCACTGCTTGAGCTTCAGGTGGCATTCCCCCTTAATGCGGCGGGACTGCCAGAACATCGGCTGTAAAGGGATAGAGCCCTTAATGGCCATCACCAGGTCAGCAGCAGCTGAGGCGTAGTCTTCTTTGACGATGTAGACCAATGCCCGGCCAAGGTAAGGCTCTGCTGCATTCGGGTTAATATCGATACTCTTGGAGTAATCGTATATGGCATCTTTGTAGTTGCGCAGCTGCTGATTCACAAAACCACGGCGTTCGTAGGCCTTGGCGTGGCGTTCGTACTTGTCGATAGCCCGGCTGAGGGCCTTCATAGCTTCTTTTTCCCGGCCTTCTTCCTGAACCAGTTCCCGGCCCTTAAGGAAAGCCTGTACCGCTACCTTATCGCTGTTGGGTTCAATGAAATGGTGTTTGACCACCTGCCCGTCATTGACCATCCATGCGCTGAAACTGCCGGCGATAGCGTAATCCGCCACAAAATTCAGAATATTGATGGTGTTGTTCCACTCTTTGGAAGTCGCGGCCTGAGCAATGTGCCGGGGCACGTGCAGGGACTGAGACTCCTCGTCGAAGACTTCCTCTCCGTTGAGCAGAATTGCGTTGCGGTAATAATTTTCAGAGCGGTGCTCGAACATATCTACCATTTTTTGGTAGCTGCGCTCGGTACCGAACTCGAAGTGACCGGAAAAAATAGCTTTGTAAGTCATTGCTGCTGCCTTTTGATATCCTCTGTTGTAGTTTATTCCTCAGTATAACGCACCGCCCGCTTTAGGCAGTGTGTATTTGATCCTGAAGTGGTTGTGTTTATCCGGTCTTCCGGATACAACCACTGCGGATAAGATTGCTCAACCTAGGTTACCCCGGACACTCCATGCAGGAGCAATAGGGGGTAGTTCGGTTTGAGATCGTACAGGCTGAAGCCTCTTTTAGACCCTTCAGCTGCAGGCTAAGTAGATTGTATTTGTGCACTTCTCCGTAGGGGAAATACATCCCGTAATGGAAGGTCGCCTTTCAAGGTAGCCCTCCGGATGTACGAAGGGAGGTCTTGACGAGCTTTAAGCAAATTGGGGTAAGCAGCTGAGGTCCGTAGCTGTGAACTGCTCCGGACTGGTGCTGCGCGTCTTCTCAATTCCACCGGAAGGGAGGCTATTCCCCCAATCTGGATCGGGTTATGTTTCGGATGGGAAATTTTAGCAACGCCATCTAATATTCAAAGATGGTATTTTTTTGCCGGAAAGGCAAGCTCCCTTGGTAAATTTTAAGCACCCGGCTTACAAGCCTGAAATACCTTAGCAGGTATTGGCGCTCAAAGCTTAATACATATGCTAGTATAAGCTGGGGGCTTGGAAAAATATTTGATAGGGCTCCACTTAAGGCGAATAGAATTTTTTTGACAAACCTGAGCTTGTACGCTTTTATAAATGTGGAAAACGTGTGGATAAAGCCCAGGCTTTCCACATTTCCTGCAAGCACCTTGTTAGAGCAACTCCGGAAGTAAAAAATACCACCGTTTTAGCGGTATTTGACACAGACATTTTTGGGCTCTGTAAAGAAACGCAGCGCTTCCTGCCCTCCTTCGCGCCCTAAACCTGATTG
>CAZNHN010000163.1:0-3543 GCA_964572415.1 uncultured Phaeodactylibacter sp. | reverse complement strand
CGCGCACCATCCAGCAATTGACCCATACAATGCCTGCCTGCAACTGTTCAGCCATAAGGTGTGCCCGGCTTATGTCCTGCGTCCAAAGAGTGGCTGAGAGCTCATATGGCGTGCCATTGGCGAGTTCCAAAGCCTCTGCTTCTGTGTCAAACGGGGCGATGCTGACTACGGGCCCAAATATTTCTTCCTGATTGGTGCGGCACCCGATAGGTAGCCCCTCTATAACTGCCGGGCGCAGGTAATATCCATTTTCATAGGTGCCGCCCGGATTGGCGGCGGTGCCGCCGCAGAGGATTTTCCCGCCTTCCACTTCGGCCAGGCTGAGGTAAGACTGTACGTTCTCCATGTGAGCTTTGGAAACAAGCGCGCCCAGGTCTGTATCCTTGGCCAGGGGCGGCCCGACTTTCAGGAACTGGGTGCGTTTGACCAGCTCGTCCCGGAAGCGTTCGTAGATCGGTCGTTGTACGTAAATTCGGGAACCGCAGAGGCAAATCTGCCCATTATTGGAAAAAGAGGAACGCAGGGTCTGCACCATCATCTCGTCGAAGTCACAGTCTGCAAAGATAATGTTGGGGTTTTTGCCGCCGAGCTCCAGGGAGAGTTTCTTGAACATAGGCGCGGCCGTCCGGGCAATATGCTGCCCGGTCTTCGTTCCCCCGGTAAAGGAGATAGCCTTGGTCTCCGGGTGCTCCACTATGGCCTGTCCCGCTTTGGGCCCCAGCCCGTGTATAATGTTCAGTACGCCGGCGGGCAGCCCGGCTTCAACGCAGGCCTGAGATAGGAGAAAGGCGGTCATGGGCGTCAGTTCGGAAGGTTTGGCCACGACCGTATTGCCGGCGGCCAGTGCCGGTGCGATTTTCCAGGTGAACAGATAGAGTGGGAGGTTCCAGGGCGATATACAACCGACTACACCAAGGGGCTGACGGAGGGTGTAATTGATGGCACTGCCAGCCATATGGTGGCTTTCGGACCCAAATTGCAGGGCCGCTGTGGCAAAAAACCGAAAATTGGACTGCGCTCTTGGGATGTCCACCGTGCTCGACATGGTGAAAGGCTTGCCGCTGTCCAGTGCCTCTGCCTTGGCATAAACCTCCAGGTTTTGTTCTATGATGTCAGCTATACGCATCATTAGCCGGAAACGGGTGCGGGGCTCCGCATTGGACCAGCCGGGAAAGGCTTCCTGCGCAGCTTTGACGGCCTGCTCCACATCTGCCGGGCCGGAATCCGGCAGATAGCTGTAGACCTCTCCCGTGGAGGGCGTTATGTTTTCCAGGTAGTCACCCGACACGGCGGGCACAAGGGCACCATTGATATAGTTCTTGATGTACTTTTCGGCAGACATGTGGTTGGTTTTAGTTGGTTTCGCTTCCCCAAAATAGGGAATTGTATTGGATTTTGGTGCCTTTCCCGATGCGGGCTGCTGCCTTAGGGAGGGCTTTTCGCGCAAAGTCCGCGGCGGTTTCCACAAAGTCCGGTAAAGTCCACTGGGCATGGCTTTGCCTTAGCGCCCTCTGCGGGACGTTTTTTCCCTCTGCGTGAACTTTCCCCGGATTTCCCCGACCTATAAATGACCTCTTTTTACCTATTGATTGTTAGGGTTTTGTATCTTTACAGATTGAATTGACACAAGTAAAAAAAACTGGTCATGCTAGACAATAGGCCTGTATCTGAGTGGCTGCCCATCACCCGGGCAGAAGTGGAAGCAAGAGGGTGGGATGAATTGGACGTGGTCATCATTTCCGGGGACGCTTATGTAGACCACCCGGCTTTCGGCACTGCCGTCATCGGCCGTATTCTGGAAAGTGAAGGCCTGCGTGTGGCTATCGTACCACAGCCCAATTGGCAGGACGACCTGCGCGACTTTAAGAAGATGGGAAAGCCCCGCCTGTTCTTTGGCGTTACCTCCGGCTGCATGGACAGTATGGTCAACCACTACACCGCTGCCCGCCGCCGCCGCTCCACAGATGCCTACACACCGGGCGGTGCTGCCGGTTTCCGGCCCGACTATGCCACTATGGTCTATACCAAAGCCCTCAAACAGGTCTATCCGGACGTGCCCGTGCTCATCGGTGGCATTGAGGCCTCCCTGCGCCGTGTTACGCACTACGACTACTGGTCGGATAAGCTATTCCCCAATATTTTGGAAATGAGCGGGGCAGACATGCTCGTTTACGGCATGGGCGAACTGCCCCTGCGGGAAATCGTGCGCCTGCTGCAAAAGGGAGTGCCCTTCCATGCTATTGATACAGTGCTGCAAACCGCCATACAGCGGGACCCGGAGCAGGTACCGAAAAATAAAAACTGGGAAGACCTCTGGCTCAATTCTCATGAGAAATGCCTGCGGGACAAACTGGCGTTCGCTGCCAATTTCAAACACGTAGAGCAGCAGTCTAATAAGGTGCAGGCCAAGCGTATCCTCCAGGAAGTTAACGGAAAGGCCCTCGTCATCAATCCGCCTTACCCGCCTATGGAGGAACAGGAGATTGACAAGTCTTTCGATCTGCCCTATACCCGCATGCCGCACCCCAAGTACAAAAAGCGCGGGACACCCCCGGCCTACGAGATGATCCGGTTTTCGGTCAATATGCACCGTGGCTGCTTCGGGGGTTGTAGCTTCTGCACAATTTCTGCACATCAGGGCAAGTTCATCGCCAGCCGTTCTGAGGAGTCCATTCTCAAAGAGGTGGAACAAGTCACCAAGATGCCCGACTTTAAAGGCTACATCAGCGACCTTGGGGGCCCATCCGCCAATATGTACAAGATGAAAGGCAAGGTGCAGGAAATTTGCGACCGCTGCGTGGCGCCGTCCTGCATTCACCCTGTGGTCTGTTCTAACCTGGACACCAGCCATAAGCCTATGACGGAGCTCTACCGTAAAGTGGACGCCCACCCTGAGGTAAAAAAAGCCTTTGTGGGCAGTGGCATCCGCTACGATCTGCTGGTGGATAGTTACAACAAGAATAACGATGGCAGCCTCGACGAATACATGGAGCAGGTGGTGACCTGCCATATCAGCGGCCGCCTCAAAGTAGCTCCCGAGCACACCTCAGACGATACCCTGCGGATCATGCGCAAGCCTTCCTTCAAGCACTTCCACGAGTTCAAGAAGAAGTACGACGCGATCAATAAAAAGCACGGCCTCAATCAGCCGCTCATTCCTTACTTTATCTCCAGCCACCCTGGCTCCAAAGAGGAAAGTATGGCTAACCTGGCGGCTGAAACCAAAGACATGGGCTTCAAGCTGGAGCAGGTACAAGACTTTACGCCCACCCCCATGACAGTTGCCACGGTCATCTATTACACCGGTGTACACCCCTACACTCTCAAGCCGGTCTACACAGCCAAGTCCAAAACAGAAAAACGGCAGCAGCACATGTTTTTCTTCTGGCACAAGCGGGAGAACCATAAACAGATCCGCGAGAAGCTCATCAGCATCGGCCGGGAAGACCTCATCGAGAAGCTCATCGATGACCAAAAGAAGTTCCGGAAGAAAGAGTACGTCAAAAAGCGGAGTGAGGTCAAAAAGGGGAAGCGGAAGAAGCG
>CAZNHN010000162.1:0-13419 GCA_964572415.1 uncultured Phaeodactylibacter sp. | reverse complement strand
TTGGGATTTTGGTCTTCTAGTCGAAAACTAGCAATTTTTTGATTAGACGAGACCCGAAAACTGGAGTCCGTACGGATGAGGATTTTCGGGGCGAAGTATAAGCGAAAAAGTGTCCCGGTGCACCGGGACAGACCGATTACTAAAGTCCCAATACGCTCTTAAAGCGCTCTGACCCAGATATTTCTAAAACTTACGAGATCGCCGTGATCCTGGAGCATGATAGGTGCTTCGCCATGAGGGATGTAATAGGGCGTGCCCTTGTAAACTGTACTACCATCAAGTTCAACGGCGTTCTGTACCACTATCCCGTTATGGATCACGGTCAGTTTAGCTTTGTTTTCAACAGCGCCGTTCTTTTTGAATGTGGGGGCGGTAAAGATAATATCGTACGTTTGCCATTCCCCCTTTGGGCGTGAAGCATTGACCATTGGAGGGTACTGTTTATAGACCGAAGCTGCCTGTCCATTGCTGTAGGTTCTGTTTTTGTGGGAGTTCAGTACCTGTATTTCGTAGCGTTCCATAAGGAAGATGCCGCTGTTGCCACCTGCCTGACCTTCTTTATTATTGTCAGCTGGAGTGCGCCATTCAATATGTAGCTGAATACTGCCAAATTTCTTTTTGGTGGAAATGTAGCCTTTTCCGGGGTTTACAGTCATTGCCCCTTCATCCAGCGCCCATTCTACCTCCCCACCGTCTTTTGAAAGCCATTCTGAGAAATCCGTTCCATCAAAAAGGATGATTGCATCCGAAGGCGGAGCGCCGTATGTTTCTCCGGGGGTAATAACATTGGGTTCATTGTCCCAGAATTCCGTCATTGCCGGATTTACATCCGATCTGTCGATTTTTTGGGCAACGGCAGCTACCGAAAAGAAAATGGTGGGAACGAGAAAAATAATAAACTTGATCCGCATGTCTTATTACTATTTTAAATGGTGAATCGATAACCACATGGTTTCTAATCAATAATAACTTGAGGCTCCTTGGACAAGTAGCCCAGGGATTGCAAAAATTGATCCATTGCAGTTACGGTCTTTTTGTAATATTCGAAAAACTTGTAGTTAAAAAAGGCATGCCCCTGGCCCTTATAAATTTCCAGCTCACACCTGCTGCCGACTCGTTCCATAGCAACTTGATAGTATTGGGCGGTTACCAAAGGCACCAGTTTATCCTTATCACCAAGGAAGATAATGGTTGAGGGAGCTCCATTTTTGATATTATGCAAGGGTGAAAAATCCTTGTAAATATCACCCACCTTTTCATAACCGTAACCACCCGGACCATTGTCAATGACCGGATTAAACAATGCCAGTGCATTTGGCTTACAGCTGATTGCTATATTATCAGAATCTTCATTGAAGGATTCATTCAGGGCTGTGGCGGCTGCGAGCTGACCTCCGGCAGATCCTCCCGTTGCAATAACCTTTGGCGTGTCAATATGGAATTGTGCGGCATGCGATCTGATGTAACGGATGGCCGATTTGGCATCCTTGAGCGATTCCACCGGTGTAGTGCCATGTTTGCCGATTAGTCTGTAATCCACCAAAAAACAAACTATCCCTCGCCGGGCAAAGTACTCTGCATGGGGCTTGAACTGACTTCTGTCTCCACCATGCCATCCACCTCCGTGAAAAAAGACCAATGCCGGGTAAGTCGGGGAAGCATCTGTTGCTGGAGGATAATAAATCTCCATAAACAGCTGGGTGGTATCAATTTGCTTGTATAAGGTGACTCCCTGTGCTGTTAGGGTTAGGGGCATTAGAAACAAAAAGGGAAAAATAAAGTGTTTCATAAATTAACTTAATTATTCGCCCCTGATCGGCCAGTACGGGCTAGGCTCATGCTCCTCTAAAATAATGGCTTCAAACTCTTCTACCAAATCCGCACGCTCGTAGTGCCAGTTATACAACTCTTCGGGGTCTTCTTCCAGATTATAAATCTGTAGCGGTCCGCCTACCCACTCCTTGACGCCTTTCCATGGGCCTTTGCGTACCGCGAATTTAGCATTAGGCTGGTCCATGTAGGGGAATTCCCAGTAGAGGTAGTCGCGGGCCAGCGTATCGGCTTTGCCTGTAAGCAGGGGCACCCAACTTGTACCATCTGTTCTTTGGGGTGGATTTTCTGCCAATTCTCCCGCCGTAGCCATAAAGTCGTAGTAGGCCACAGGCTCTGCACTGACCTTTCCAGCCTCAATAACACCTTCCCATTGGGCGATGAGTGGCACCCGAATCCCGCCCTCAAACAAGTCGCGCTTCATACCCCGAAAAGGGCCATTGGAGTTGAAAAATCGCACATCGTGGTAGAAATGGCGCTGCCCGTTGCCACCCCCGTTGTCGCTCATAAACACGATCAGTGTATTTTCGGCAATGCCCAGGGAGTCTACTAAATCAAGCAATTGGCCCATTTGCTGATCGATGGTGTGGACCATGGTCGCCCAGCGTTTGTCGCCAACGGGCCAGGGCTTATTCTTATAGATTTCCGCAGGCTCGTAGGGCATATACAGATGAGGTAATTGGGTGGGGATATAGGCAAAAAAGGGCGCATCAGTAACCGCTTCCTTCCGAATAAAATCCCTGGCCTTATCAAAGTACCAGTCGGCGGAGCTGTATTGCTGTGCTTCGGAAAGTGGTACAGGGATTTCCTGCTCATTTTCCCACAAGGAATCTACATAATAATGGTGTGCCTTACGCTGATCAAGAAAGCCGTAAAAAGTATCAAACCCCTGTTGGTTTGGGATGCCTGAAGTACCCGCCTCTGCCAGGCCCCATTTACCAAACAGCCCGGTGCGGTAGCCGGCATCTTTCAGCAATTGCGCCACGGTGAAGGTGGAGTCGTTAAAATTGACCAGCTCGCGCTGCAAAGAGCGATTATTGCGCACCCGGGTGTGCCCGGCGTGCAGCCCTTCCATCAGTGTGGAGCGGGAGGGCGCACAGACGGGTGAACCGGTGTAAGCATCGGTAAAGCGGATGCCCTGTGCTGCCATACGGTCGAGGTACGGAGTGAGGATTTTGGTCTGCCCGTAACATCCGGCATCGCCCCAGCCCATATCATCGGTGAGGTAGAGGATGATGTTGGGGCGGGTTGAGATGTTAGTTACATTCACTTCAGCTTTTGACTGATTGCCTTGTTGCCTGGAGCAGGCAATAGAAATGATTGAAAGTAAAAAAAAGAAATATCTCATTTGTTACTCGTCTGTTTTCTCAAAAATCAAA
This sequence comes from uncultured Phaeodactylibacter sp., assembly GCA_964572415.1. GTDB lineage: Bacteria > Bacteroidota > Bacteroidia > Chitinophagales > Saprospiraceae > Phaeodactylibacter. The sequence goes on along the minus strand of CAZNHN010000162.1, from coordinate 10,210 downwards.
GCATCAGCAAACACAAACCCCTGGCTCCCTTTTGTGCAGATATCGAGAAAGCTTTCCTGACCTCCTGCTAAATGAAATTCTCCTATTGTCCTTGACTCGGAGGGATTCCAGTCCAACTCCTGTAAGCCTTCATTGGTCATGATCCGCACCCGCAGCATTTCAGTGGCTTCCTCGCTGTAGGGCAAGGTAGGGTGAGCATCGGGATGCAGTGAGATACGGTATCGCCCCGCTTGCAGATCGGGCTGATAGCGGGCGAAACCTTGTGCTGCTGTGCCTGCCCACATGCGGTAGCTGCCATGCCCTTTTAAAAAGTCCCACTCATAGGGGTTTTCCACCCAGGCAAAAGGCGAAGGGAAAAACTGCACCGCTCGATCGTCTATCACTTGTCGGGGTGGGGGCATATCGCGGTGGTGGGGCGCAGTCGCATGCACATAAAACACTTGTTCCAATTGATGCAGGGGCGCAAACAATCGTACCCGTGCCTGATAAGTGCCTTCGGCCTTGTGGAGGGCTTCGGTTTTCAGGCTCACCTGCAAAGTATTGCCTTCGTGGCTGATATCCAGCCAATTGTTGAGATCGAGGTATTCCACAGATAGTTCCAGTTCCTCCAGTACCGCTTCGGGGGCCTCCAATTGCACTGTTTTTGGGGCGATATTCAGCGCTTCGTTCTTGCGAAAATAAAAATGCAGATAGTTGCCATAAACAGGTTTGGGCAGTCCGTACATTTCCACATCGGAAGGCAAGCGCCTCCGGAAGTCTTGCAAGTTGTCAGAAAACAGGCGCAGGTAGGGCACATCCTCCTCACTGGGCAACACACTAATCTGCTGCGTGAGGCTGCTGGTATCTGCGCCATCCGTAACCAGCAAAGTCACGGCATGGACGCCCGCTTGGGTAAATGCATGGCTGACGTAGGGTCCTTCGTAAAACCCGCCATCGCTCACTGACCAAAAGTAGCGCAGCTTGTCTGAGCCTCGTTCCCCTGCCCGGGAACTACGTGCGTCAAACACGACCCGTTCCCCACGTTTTGCGGACTGAAAAGGCTGCATATCCGCTTTAATCGCGCCTGTCCGTGCCCGGTTGTTCTCAAATATCTTCCAAAAAATGATCCAGGGATCAAGGGGCAGTTGCAGGTCCTCTTTGTTCCACTGAAAAAAGAAATGCACATGCGGGTGGCTGCCATAGTGTACTCCCCCAACCTCGCCATACTGCCTCCCTTGTGGAACAGGTGTGCGTTCCTGCACGTGCAACTCGGTCATGTGGTGGGTTCGCAAAATCCACTGCTCCCCATTTTCCCAGTTGCGAATGCCCTTCCAGCGGTTGTTATTATCGCCCTGCGCCAGGGAGTTGAAGTAATACTGATTGTCAAAATCAATAGGCGCCCACAGCGGGGTATTGTTGGGTACATTCACATCCAGCCCATTGTGTGCTTCCCCTTTTTTGAAGCCGCCCAGCCAGGTATCGGCTCCTTCGTAGGAATCCTGCACATCCAAAAAATCCTTCTGGATTGGAAACCAGGGGCGCAGTTCCTGTGGTGCGAAGGGGCCGCCCATTTCGATGAAGGCCAGTCGGCATTTTTTGCGGGGGAAGGACCGGCTCCCACTGGAACCATGGTTGTCTTTAATGAAGTCCTCAATATCATTCACGGCATCGAAAAAGATAGTAACACCATTGATGTGATAAGGCTCGTAGTATGACTGCTGTGCCGAAACGATGCGGTGCAGGGTGAGGGGCTGACCTTCGCAGAGTAATGTAGCTTGCATGCGGTATATGCATCCGCTCCGCCACTGGTTCTCAGGAAGATCATAGATATAAACGGGTTCGGCTGCTGTCTTTTGCAGGACAAAAGTGCGCATCTGACCGCTTTTCAATTCGTACACGAGTGTATCCCCCCAGTCCATTTCCACAGCTTTTAGGTAGCCGTCTGATACGTAGGAATAGGTGTGAGCCACGGCCACGCAGGAAAAAGAACAGAAAAGTAAGATTAGGGTATAAGACCTGCTTTGTGTAAAAAGCATTTTGCTCATCTTTTCCAGGTTTAAAAGTTGCATATGGCTGATTTTCAGGGATTTCGAAGATTCAGTCTTTGGCTGCGAAGTACAGGCGACAGGCTATTAAAAGCTTCCTGTGCTGCTGCTTCGGAAAGGTCTGCTTCCTTTTCCTCCGGCAGGTTCCGGCAATCCACCAATCGCTCCCCCTTGTGGTGCAACCGCCACTGCCCATCAAAAATCGCAAAGTCATCTTTGATAGCGCCGGTTACCCATGACCGTTGCTGTTCCTGCTGCCCGTTAAGTACCGGATGCAAAGAGCGTCCATCCATTGTGAGCTGAGAGGGCAGAGGTACGCCTGCCAGAGCACAGATGGTTGGGAAAAGGTCGGTCATGTCGACCAGTGCCGCATTCGTAGTGCTATCGGACAGACCAGGCCCAGCAATCAGAAGCGGCACATGCATTCCCCCTTCGTTTAGATCCCATTTGCCACCGTGGACGAGCCCGGCGCGCGTGGAGCGTGGGGTCTGAGATTGAGTGCCATTGTCCCCGACAAAAATGATGTAGGTATTTTCAGCAATGCCCAGGCGTTCTACAGCGGCCATCAGTTCTCCTGTGATCTGATCAAGGTAGGTGATCATGCTGTCCAGGGAAGGATCGGTTCCATTAGCCCGGTCATCGGGGGTATCAATGATGGGCACGTGCGGCAAGACCATGTTGTGCTGTATGCAGAAGGGCTGCCCTTTGGCAGTGGCTTTGGTCATTTCATCGATGACGTACTGAGCCATTAGGTCGGGCCCAAATGTAGCGGAGTCAACCGGAACGATAGCGCCGTCCTGATTGTACGTGGCGTTCCAGTATCGCTTGGTTTTGGCACCGTCTTTCCAGATTTGCCAGACGCACCAGGACTCAAAGCCGGCCTGCTTGCAGTGGTCAGGATGGTACTCCAGGGTGGCCAGTTGCCATTTGCCGGTAACGGCAGTATGGTAGCCTTGTGCCCGGAGCAATTGGGCATAGCTGGTAAACTGCTTAAAATCAACTGCTTCCCGGGTGCCCTTGTGCACAGGGAGTACCTCCGTGTAGCCATGCCGGTGGGCGTACTGCCCGGTGTAAATGCTCATGCGGCTCGGGGTGCATACCGGGCTGGTGTAGGCACGTTCAAAACGAACACCGGAAGCAGCGAGACGATCCAGATTTGGAGTATGGACTCCGATACCCCCGTAGCAGCCCAGCTTTTCATAGCCCAGATCATCGGCTACGATTAGCAGGATATTGGGCGGTAAGGTATCCTGGCTAATCCCCGCCTGGTAAAACATAACCAGGGCAGCTAACGCCAGTATTTGCTTTTTCATCGCAGGTTATTTTTGAAGGGGTGGAAGTGGAGCGATACTGGCTTCGAAGGCTGCCATCCTGGCTTTTAGCCCGGCTACTCTATCAGGGTACCGATCTGCAAGATTCCGCTGTTCACCGGGATCCTGAACCAGATTGAACAGGAGGTCATCTTCGTGTGGCATAGGCTCGCCGCGGGCGCGGTCCGGATTGGCCAGCTTGAGCTTCCAGGGGCCGGAACGGATGGCATTGAGCTGATCAAAGCGGTAAAAAAAGAAATCGCGCTCAGTAGTGGGTTTCAGCTTCAGCAGGTCTGTCCCATTTAGCTTGAGCTCCCTGGGCAGCGTGTAGCCGGTGATGGCCGCAAAAGTAGGCAGCCAGTCGCACATGATTCCAGGCATGGTGACAACCTCACCTCCTTCAAAATATCCTTTTCCGTAAGCAATAGCAGGTACTCGAATCCCGCCCTCAAAGGTGGTCTGCTTCCGCCCCCGAAACGGCGCATTGCTGCCACAGGCTTCCTTATTCCCCCAGCGCTGAGGCACCTGCCGGGCACCGTTGTCACTGGAAAAGACAATGATGGTGTTGTCGGAAAGCCCGAAGTCTTCCAGCGCTTTTAGGAGTTCGCCCACGCTGTTATCCAGTTCCTGTACCACATCGCCATACAAGCCATACTGTGAGGAACCTTGAAACTCCGCAGAAACGAAGAGGGGCTCATGCGGGAAAGTATGCGGCCAGTACAGAAAAAACGGCTCTTCCTGGTGCTTCGCTACGAACTGAATGGCTTCGGCCGTATACCGTTGTGTGAGCGTGGGCTGATGCACCGGCTGATCGATGATGGTGGTGTCCCGGTACAGGGCAAGCAATTGTTTGGGCTTGTAGTTGGGCTTCCAGGGACGGGGCCAGTCCATGTCATTGGAATACCGCAGGCCGAAAAAGTAGTCAAATCCATGCTGACTGGGGTGGTACTGCGGCTGATGCCCCAGGTGCCATTTGCCGATACAAGCGGTAGCGTAGCCCTGCGCTTTGAAGAGCTCAGCAATAGTGAAGGTAGCGGTATCCAGCCCGCCTTTGCTCCAGGGGAAAAATACGGGCCCAATGCCATTCCGTATGGGGTACTGCCCGGTCATCAGCCCGGCACGGGAAGGCGAACAAATAGGTGAGGTACTGTAAAAGTCTGTATAGCGCACGCCCTTTGCAGCGAGTTCGTCCAGGTGTGGGGTATGTATGCTGTCGGCACCATAGCAGCTGAGGTCACCGTAGCCCAGGTCATCAGCGTAGATGAAGATGACATTTGGCCGTTGGGCTTCGTTGGATTGCGCGAAGCTAAGGCCCGTGACCAGAAGGAAAAAGGATAGTACGAGCGCTCTGTATATGAATTTTTTTCGCCTCATCGTTCGTTCTTTATTGAGTTTTTACGGGATAGCTTGCCATTTCGGATTCCCAGTCCCGGAGTGATTTCATCATGCTGTCCCTGAGTTGTGGTTTTGCATCAGACAAATTATTGTTTTCTCTGATGTCCTTCTCGAGGTTAAAAAGAAAAGTGTCTCCCGGAGAATAAATCAGTTTCCAGAGTCCCTGCCGGATCGCAGCATCGGCTTTGAATTGCCAAAAAAGGGGCCGGTCTGGTAAGGCGCCCGTTACGTTCGTAAGCAGGGGCAGCAGACTGATACCATCAGTAAAGTCAGGAATTGGTGCTCCGGCCGCTTCAGCAAAAGTGGGGAACAGATCCATCGTAAGTGCCGTTTCTCCGGTGGTTCCGGAGGCGATTTTTCCCGGCCAGTAAGCGATGGCCGGCACCCGGTGCCCACCTTCCCATAGTTTTCCTTTCAACCCTCTGAGCGGGGCATTGGAACCGGTTTTGGCTGCGCCATTATCCGAACAGAAAAAGATTAAGGTGTTGTCAGCTTGCCCTTGTTGTTCGATTAGAGCTACTACCTGACCAATTCCCTCGTCCATGGCAGTAATCATTTCCTGATAGGCAACTTCCCGGTCAGTCCGGGAGCCATAAGCCGGGTGAGTATGACCAATCTGCCGGTCGGCTGTGTCTGCCCGCCCCTGATAGGGATAATGCGGTGCTTCGTGCGACAGGAACAGGAAGAAAGGTTGGTCTTCATTTTGCTTAATGAAATCCAAAGCGTGTTGGGTAATCAGATCGGTGGTGTATCCAGGCTCCTCCTTGAATTCCTTGCCCCACCACCAGTCAAATACACCAGCCTGATCGATATGGGAGTGGTAGTCGATATTGCCGCTGACAAAGCCCCGAAAAACATCAAATCCGTGGTGGAGCGGTGAGAAAATCGTATCGTAACCCAGGTGCCATTTTCCAAATAACGCCGTTCGGTAGCCCTGTGCACGGAGCACTTTGGCTAAGGTGATTACAGAGGTATCCAGTCCCTGATCCCGGTATTTACCTGCTGTCACCACTCCGGAAATGCCTGTCCGCTGTTGGTATTGCCCGGTCATGAGGGCGGCGCGGGTGGGGCTGCACACCGGCCCATTGGCATGAAAATCGGTAAATCGCAGCCCTTTTGCTGCCATTTGATCCAGGAAAGGGCTGCTGCTTGTGGTATTGCCATAACAGCCCAGGTCGCCGTATCCCAGGTCATCCGCTACAATGAGAATGATATTGGGTGGGGATGCCTTTGGTTGACAACCCAAAAGCAGGAACAGGGCGGTTCCGCAAAGGACAAAACGCTTCACGATTTTTACGAATACATTCATTTACAGCCTGTTGCTTCCGGTAGTAAGTTCGATAGCGCCCGTTTCCGTAATCAATTCGCCAGTGGTGCCTGCTGGTAATTCGATGGTTCCACGTAGCTTTCCATCTTTAAGTGTGAGGTTCAGGCCGATGCTTCCCCTGGGGTGGGGGTGGGTGCACTGTAGCGTTTGGCCTTCTCCCAGCTGAGGCGCGACCCGTACGGCCTCAAACCCGGGCGCAGCTGGCTTTACACCCGCAGTAATGGTGTACAAATGGTAGTTTGGGCTCGCTCCCCAGGCGTGGCACTCTGAGCGGCTGCGCAAGGTGGTTTCCGGCCAGGTGGTGACCCCGGCGCGGAGCATCGTTTTCCAAATGCCCAGATTATCAAGGTATTCCTGCCCCAATCCGGCGGCTCGTAGGGCTTCAAACTGATAGAATTGCCAGTAGACTGTGGGTTGCGTCAGAGCGGTATCGGTCAGGGCGCGGCGCATGAGCTGAGCGGCTTCCTCGCCTTGTACGATGCCGGTTAGTATAGCCAGGTGGTTCGTATGGGTAGAGTACCGGTCTCCATCAGGGGTATCGGCGTATAGCTGCCGGTCGCTTTTCCAATAGTACTTCGGGATTGCTTCCTTAAGGCCCTCGGCTGCGCTCTGATACTGATTGTAATAGTGGTAGTCGCCGGCGTAAGTTTCCAGCTCCATCGCCCACTGTAGAGCGAGCAGCAGGTGGAGGTCTACAAGCGCAGCGTAACCGTTGTCATTAAATGGGGCTTCGCCTCTTGGGAATGCCCAGTCCACGAAATTGTGGTAATCAGGCCGCCGGACGGTACCATCCTCCCGCAGCCGGTCCAAAAAGTAGCCCAGTATAATCCGGGCAATGGGAAGCTTCTGCCGGATGAATGCCTTGTCCCCCACATACATCATATAATCGTGCAGCATCCCGATCCAGTACAGGCTGTAATTAGGGATATAATAGGTGGAATTGGTCGGGTAGCGGGCCGACAAAAAGCCCTCGCTGTTGAGCGACCAGGAAAACTGCTCGATGGCGTTTTTACCCAAACTGGCATCCCCAAACAGCACATAGCTGACCAGTGCCTGCACCCGGGTATCGCCTTCAAACTGACTCTCCTCGTAGTAGGGGCAATCCATATAGGTATCGTGAGCACAAAGGCGGATGGTCCGCTCCCCAACCTCAAGAATCTTGTCGAGTGTATCCTGCTCAGCTTCGGGAATTCCTTCTATACGGAAGGAGGCTTCCGTGGTAAAGGGGTAAGTGGAAAACCGGCTGTAAAAGTCTTCGATAACCAATGGCTCCTCCTGAGTTTCCACAGTCATTTCGATATACCGGAACGCCCGCCACCAAATCGGTTCGTAAAGGCGCTTTTTGCCGCCATCCGCTGTAAATTGATCGTAATAGCCGATCAGCGCTTTGCCCGCTATTTCGCCGCGGTGCCCTTTATTGCGGTCCTTTACAGGGCCGATGTTGGGGGCTTCCACATATTCCAGCCGGATGCTCGTGCCCTTGCCGCCACTGACTTGCAGTACTGGGTAGGCTGTGGTCATCACGCCCTGATCAAAAACCAGTGTAGTTCTTGTTTTTGCCGGGATGGTTACCGGGGCGGCTTTTTGAGGAAAGCCTTCCGGAATGACACCCCCTTCACTGCGCCTTACGCTTTGGAACCGCTGATCGGTTAGCGTTTCGTGCGGGAGGGTGCGCGGGGTCAATTTCCAGCGGCTTGCCCAAATACAGGTTTTGGCGAAAGCGCTCTCCACCCGCTGGGCTGCCGGCCATTGGCTATCGTTATAGTCCAGGTCGCTCCAGCCCCAGTAGAGCTGCTGCCCATCCACCATTTCCCGGGAGCCACCACCGTAGTAGCCCTGCACCTGACTGCCGTCCACCAGATTGGGGGAATAGGAGGGGTCGTGGATGGCTTTCCAGCCTTTGCCGGTATTCAGGAACCGGAAGGATTGGTCGTCGGCAGCCAGCACAAAGCCGGTCTGTACACTCATTTGAGCGTCCGGTGGATGAGAACCGTAGTTGAGCACTTGCACCGCCAAAACGTTCTTTCCGGGTTTCAGATAGGGGGCGATATCGGTAGACTCATAATACCAGTGATTGAGGTCGCCCCGCTGTGGCCCGTAGGTTACCCGCTCCCCGTTTACGAAAAGCTGATACCGGTTATCCCCGCTGCTGTGCACTACTAATTGCTCCGGGACGGTGTCCAGTTCAATGGTTTTTCGGAAACGGTGCATGGCGTAGCTTTTCCAGGGGGCATTTGCTGGTGCAATCCACTGTGCGGGCCATACCTGAGTAAGATCTTCCGGCTGCGCGGGTAAAAACGGGCTGCACGAAAAGTAGGCCAACGCCGTAAGCGCAAGGGTGGTTAGTTTACTTTTCATAGCATCAGTTTTTTGCTTTAATCTTTTTTCATCCAGTCCAGCTGCTTCCACGGGTATTCCCCATCGTTGGGTTGTGGCGGACCGGGGGTGCTGCGCCCCTGTTCGATGTATTGAGTCAGAAGATGCTTTAATGAATCTGCCAAGGCGGCGTGCTGATTGATCAGATTGTTTTGCTCTACGGGATCATCAGACAGGTTGAAAAGCTGAAACGGAGGCAGGGTGTCTATACCGGCATCAAGGGGGGAGGGGACTGACCAACCACCCGAGCCAGGGCAAAGCGCCAGCTTCCAATCGCCCTGCCGGATGGCAAATTCTCCTTCGATGCTGTGATGAACGGTAGCCATTCTTTGGTAGCCCGGTTGCTGTTGGAATAAGGGAACCAAACTATAGCTGTCCTCTCCGGCATTTTCCGGTAAAGCCTGTCCGGTAAGTTCAGCAGCGGTCGCCATCAGGTCGGTCAGGCAGATGGTGGCACCGGACTGGCTTTTTGAAGGAATAACCGCAGGCCATTTGGCAATGAAGGGTACCCGGTGCCCGCCTTCGTAAATATCAGCTTTGTGCCCCCGGTAGATGTGGCTGGGCTGGTGCCCTTTTTCCGCCAGTTCTTCAAACTTAGCCCTCGGCGAACAGCCATTGTCGCTGGTGAATATGAGCAAGGTGTTGTCGGAGATACCAGTAGCTTGAAGCGTGGCGTCCAACTGACCCATATAGTCGTCGACCATCATCACAAAGTCGCCGTAAGGATTAAGGTTGCTTTTACCCTGCCACTCCGCCGAGGGCAGTATGGGCGTGTGTGGGGAAGGCAGTGCCAGGTAAAGAAAAAAGGGCTCTGACTGTTCTGCCCGCTCCCGGATGTACTGCATGGAGCGCCGGAAGAAATTTGGCGTGACCTCTTCGTGCACAAAATCCGGAGCGGTAAGCCCGTCCCGCCAGAAGCCCTGATAGTCTTCGTTGGCTGTTCTTTCCATTGGCACGGCTGTGGGCATATGGTTCTCCACGTACACGTAAGGTGGAATATCCAGTGAAGCGATGTGCCCGAATGAATAGTCAAAGCCGAGGCTGTTGGGCCCATTTTGGATAGGCTTGGAAAAATCTATTGCACCATGCTCATCTTTTGCCCAGTCCCATCCCAAATGCCATTTGCCAATAAAGGCGGTGTGATAGCCGGCGGAGTCCAGCAAAGCGGCCAGCGTCAACCGGTTCTGAGGGATGAGCGCAGGAGAATCGCCCCAGAGTACCCCGCTTTTCAGCGTAGACCGCCAGTTATATCGCCCGGTCAGCAGGCTGTAGCGGGTGGGCGTGCACACCGAAGAGGAAGTGTGAGCATCCGTAAAAACCATGCCTGTCTGCGCGATACTATCCAAAGCAGGCGTACGTATCTTGCTCTGAGGGTTGAAGGCTCCAACATCCCCGTAGCCGAGGTCATCTGCCAGGACGATAATGACGTTGGGAGGATCTGCATGCTCTTTTTTTTCGGGTTGAGCGCTTTGGCAGCTCAGTGTTAGTATCACTAAAAAAGGAATAATGATCCATTGTGTTTTCATGGCTATTACGGCTTATGGACAATTTGTTTTTTCGCACCCTTCGGATCAAAATCCAGAAAACGTAACCTTTCATTGTGAACATCCTCCATGTAGATGGCAGGACGTTCGTCCGGTTGATCTAAGGTAGTGGTAATATTATCCAGTGTTAGGTTTTTCACGTGCCGGAAGTAAAGGGCGTAGGCGGGGTAGTTGGCGTCTCTTTTAAACATGCCGGGCCAGGGATGGTGGCTGGAGTTTTCTGGCAAATCCGAA
>CAZNHN010000161.1:12829-13494 GCA_964572415.1 uncultured Phaeodactylibacter sp. | reverse complement strand
CCGAAATAAATGGGAACAAAAATGATGAATTGGTGTAACTAACCCAATGACCTATCCGTCTTTTGGGCGCTGACTCAAAGCTTAAAAGGACATGAGATCGTTCATCGGCTTCGCACTCCTCCTGGCAACATCCCTACTTCAGGCTCAGGACAAGGTCTGCCAAATCCTTGATACGAAGGGTCAGGTTGTGCCCTACGTCAACATTTACAACCCTGCTCTCCAAAACGGATTGATCGCCGGAGCGGAGGGGACATTCACTTTTGAGCCCGCTGATTTTCCCGCTGATGACACCTTGCGCTTTTCCTGTATTGGCTACGAAACCCTGACCCACACTGTATCAGAAGTTGCGCAGTCATCCCCCTGCCGGATTACGCTAAACCCCAAAATTTATGAGACCATTACCGCCGAAATCACTGACGCTGCCGTGTCGTACAGAAAGCGGTCAGCTGGCATCAAAGCCCGGTGGAAGCTCTATCAGTATGGGTATGGGGTTACCAAAAAAAGCAGAGGTGGTGAGGTGGGTATATTTATCCCTAATGAGTCTTCCTGCCTGATTGAACAGATAGGCTTTAATCTAACCAACACCAAGCCTGACTCGATCCTGCTTGAAGTCAATATATACGAAGCTGTGGATAGCCTGCCAGGAAAACCGCTGCAAAAGTCCC
>CAZNHN010000161.1:10708-12722 GCA_964572415.1 uncultured Phaeodactylibacter sp. | reverse complement strand
GTATGCCCCAGCCCGAAAATCCCGTACCCGTTCTCAATATTGCTGTGCACCGTCACCGGTTCAGCGAAGGGGTTGCCATCTGCCTCCCGGTATTGGTCCAGAGAGCGGTAGTACAGAAAAGCATCCCGCGACAAACTCGTAACCCGTATCCGCAACTTGCTCCCTGACATAAGCCCGATTGGAAGATCCTCCCAGGTATAGGTAGCAAAGCGGTAGGTACTGCCGTTGAAAGCACCATCCGAACAAATCAATGCGCCCCTTCGATCTACTTCAGCGTAAGAGAGGATGGGGTCATTGGATTCCAGCCAAACGCTGTAATAGCCGGCGATGGTGTCGTTATTTTCGTCCACATACTGGTATTCCAACTCACCCTGCAGGGCATAGTAATGATCACCGGGCTCATCTTTGATTTCAATGACAATCTCGTCCAGCCGTGCACCATCTTCACTTAGAGCCCCTTCTTCTTCTACCGAAACATCCAGAATATTGGGTGCCGCAGGCATACGTTGTTGTGCTCTGATTGCGGGGTAATCCGCTTGCTGTATATCAAGGGTGTACACCGCATCGCCCGCAGCCCAATCCGGGCTTAGAACCGTGTAATGCCGGCCATCGTCAGGCGTGTAGGAAAAGGTTGCTCCATCTACATTCGGGCCGGAAAACTGGATTTCGGCATCCGGAAAAACCGAGAAATCCTCTTCTGAGAGGACACTACGACTGTTGGAAACCAATATGCCAAAGGCATTGCTTTCGCTAAATGCCAGGGCATGCACCGCCAGGCGCGGCTCATGCTCCGGCAGCTCGATGTCCACGATTTGGGTAAAGGCATCTTCCCCGCAGGAGGAAAAGCTTATGGCAGTCATCAGACCGATTGCGAAAAGTAGGCTATAGCGCATAAATCTAGAATTTGAATTGGTAGGAAATGGATGGAATAATGGGCAGAATACTCACTTCGCGGAAAACCGGCTGCTCCTCGAAGCTACCGTCCGGCTGCTGTACCAGGTCCCGGTCAGCGAGAATGAAGTAGGGATTGCGATGGAAATAGGCATTGTACACTCCGAATACCCAGGTTCGAACGTGACGCTTCATCTGTTTCGTCATGCGTAAGCTAAGGTCCAGGCGGTGGTAGTCCGTCATGCGGAAGGCATTGCGCTCCCCTCCACTTTGAATGGTACTAAACCCACTGAAAAAATCAGACCCAAAGTAGTTGATCGGGTACTCAAAAGTATTGAGTGTAACGGCATTGCCCGTCCCATATACCCAGGCTCCGGAAAGGGAGATGCGTTCATTAAAATCGTGATTGACCACCAGAGAAAGGTCATGTCGCCGGTCGTAGCGGAAGGGGTAGCGCCGACCGCCGTTGATTTCGTCAAACTGCCGGTAGTTCCAGCTCAGCGTATAGCCCAGCCAGCCGGTGGTGCGGCCAAACTTTTTCTGCACGAAGAGCTCCGCGCCGTAGCTTTCGCCTTCGCCCTGCGTCACTTTGTCCTGCCAGTCGTTTTCCAGCCCAAACAGGAAGCTTGCCCCCTCTTTGTAGGAAATGACGTTATGCATTTTTTTGTAATAGCCCTCCAGGCTGACTTCTATCCCATCGCCAAAGGTCTTAGCGACGCCTGCTGCCACCTGCCAGCTTTCCTGTGGCTTGATGCGCTCGGTGCTCGGCACCCACAGGTCGGTGGGGAGACTGAAGGACTCACTCGTCAACAGGTTGATGAACTGTGCCATCGTGGCGAAAGAGGCTTTCAGGGCTACATCCTTCGGTAGCAAATAGTTGAGCCCGATCCGGGGCTGCAGGGAGGTGTAGAACTGATCGCCCACTTTAAAGCCGGAGCCATGCAGGCCTACGTTGGCTTTGAGCTTACCCAGCTGCATATCGTCTTCCACGTAGATAAACAGCTCATCGGAAAACTCATTCTGTGAGCCGATAAGTGTATCAAAACGCTCCTGATCGAAGGCGACATTCAGGCTCAATGCGCCCGGGCGGTAAGTGTGGTTGGTCACACCACCGCCAAAGCGG
>CAZNHN010000161.1:7737-10698 GCA_964572415.1 uncultured Phaeodactylibacter sp. | reverse complement strand
CGAAGTCGATGCGGCCCGCCCAGTCTTCTATCCCGGAAAAATAGTTGGCAGAAAAACTTTCTTCTGACCCATCTTCATAGCGGCTGCTTTGCTGCGCGATCACGTCAATTTGAAAACGGCTGTACGTCAGCGTGGTATTGGCAAAGAGCTTGTTATTAATCTGCCAGTTCCAGCGCAAAGCAGAAATGCTGTTGCCCCAGTCGATACCGCCACCGAAGCTGTCTTCTTCATCCGTCACGTCCGTAAAGAACACATCTGCCCCAAGATAGGCACTGAGGTACAAGCGGTGTTTATCATTAAATTTGTGCTGCAACTTGGCGTTGAAGTCATAGAAGTGCAGCTTTATTTTGACGTCCTCCTCAGACTGCTGATTGGCCAAAGCCACAATAGGCCGAAACAGCAAATCGGCGTACGTCCGCCGGCCGGAGACCAGAATGGAGGTTTTGTCTTTTTTGATGGGCCCCTCCAGTGTCAGCCGGGAACTGATCATACCAATAGCGCCCTCCCCATGCCACTCCTGCAGGTTGCCTTCCTTCATATTGATTTCGAGAATGGAAGACAGGCGCCCTCCGTAGCGGGCCGGGAAGCCACCTTTGGTCAGGGTGACGTTCTTGACGGCATCGGCGTTGAAAACCGAGAAGATACCCAACAGGTGAGAAGTATTGTAAATGGGCACCCCGTCGAGCATGACCAGGTTTTGATCGGGGCTGCCGCCGCGAACGTAGAGCCCGGTCTGCCCTTCCCCACCCGACTGTACGCCGGGCAGCAACTGAAGGGTTTTGAGCACATCCGTTTCGCCAAGGAGCACCGGGGCCATTTTGATTTGCTCTACCGGTACGGTCATTTGGCTCATTTGACTGCGCTCTTCGATGCGTTCGCCCTGCCGGGAGGCCCGCACCACGACCTCTTCCAGCTGTACAGCTCCGTCCAGGTCGACATTTAAAGCGGTATCCTGTTTGAGCAGAAAGGCATGTTCGACCGATTCGTAGCCAATGTAGGAAAAATTGATGTGCACAGAATCAGCAGGCAGCGTCAGGCTGTAGAAGCCGTACACATTGGTAACGGTCCCCTGATCCGAGTACCGGTCGTAAATATTAGCGCTGATGAGCGGTTCACCAGAGGTGGCATCCCTAAGGTAGCCACTGATGGTATGCTTTTGAGCAAGGCCCAGCAACGGCAAAGCCAGGAGCCCAAACAAGAGTTGGAGTTGCTTCATTTTTAGTCGGGTGTGTGGTGTTATTTTGGTTTTAGTATGATTTCAGAACGTACCAGCCACCCATTCGCTGCTGCATTCAGAAAACCTTAACACCCTGAATGACGACTCCTATGCAGGAAGGGTTGGCAGCCGACAAAAAAAAGCCCCCTGACCGTGTTAAGCGATCAGAGGGCTTCTTTACCAAACTACAAAATATCAGTTAATGTGTCTTCACGAAGCGCAGTACCTGAGGCTGCTGCCCTTCGTACCGGACTTCCATATAGTAAACCCCTCCGGAGAGCTGGCTTACGTCCCAATCGGTTTGGAACAGCCCCGCTTCTACCTGACGTGATTGCAGCACCTGCCCAAGCTGATTGCGCAGGACAAGCGTCGCTTCCATCGGCTGTGCAGCCGGCAGGTCGATGGTGATACGGCTGGAGGCCGGGTTGGGGAACAAGCGCGCAGCCGCTACCTGAGCAGGTTGCTCAAAGCCCCGTACTTCGGCAGGGGCGGCAGCCTTATCGAGGTTGCTTTGCGCTACTTCATTGGTTTCATCCGCTGCCAGAAGTGGTGCGCCACCTACAACGGTTACGTTGCTAAACTGAGCAGTGGTTTGTCCACCTCCGGTATTGGCAACGATCATTCCGATTTCCACACAATTATCCATTGGAAGGTAGGTCTGGGCAACGATGGTAAAATTATTGCCAGTAGTACTCGTGTAAGCACGGATGTAATCACCAATGCGCTCCAGCCTGAGCCAGAAGGCAAACGGACGGTAAAAAGTGGTGAAATTATTCGGGCCGTTGACCGTCGTCCGTGTCAACCAGGGCAAAATAGCAGACTGATTAGACAGCAGCATAGCATGCTTAGAGCCGGAGGCAGTGCTCTCACGCATGGCGACTCCGCCAAAACCGCTGCCGGAAACATCCTCTACCCGAACGGTGATGGAACCATTACCGCAGATGGCCTGGCTGGCAAAAGCCATATTGTCATTGGTGTTGCTGGAACCATTCCTGCCACCGCTGGTTACTGCAAAGGTACCGTTATCGAAGCCATAGTCATTGCCATTGCCTGTATTGCCGATATCGTTTGCTGTCCAGGGCGCGGGGAGGTCGCCACTTGGGCCACATTCACCGATGCCATTGTAAGAAATATTCCAATCAAAAGAAGCAATAGACCAGCGGTTATCCCACTCAATGTAGTAAGTTACGCCTGCCTGAAGGCAAGTCGTTACTTCTGAAGCCAGGTCTGCCGCCCCGTTGGCATCATCACTACTGTCGAAGCAGGTAAGGCTGCCACAGTTGCCGGTATAGATGGAAAGACGGGTGTCTGCGCTTGTAAGCCCTGAAGAGCCTATTGTGTATTCACCACTTTGTGCAGGCGTGAAGGTGAACCAGCGGGCGTGGTCGGCACTTCCGCTACTGACCGGGAAGGAGCAGCCGTTTTCGGCACCGTTGCCGCTATTGACTGTCTCGGTTTCATTTGTGCCAATTACGGCTGGAATAGCTGTATTACAGGTGAAGTTTTCAACAGGTGGGGGCGGTGGGTCTTCGCAGGTGACAGATAGGGTGTAGTCTCCGCTACTCGTCTGGAAACCCGAAACGTAAATGTAGTAATCGGTTCCTGCAGCAGCCGTAAATTCGATTTCTGACTGCAAAGCACATTCATCGTCATTGTAGTCCTCACAGACCAGCTGCCCGCAGCTACCGGAAAGAACGGCAAGTTTAGTATCAAAGCTACTGCCGCAGAGCGATACAGTCACATCT
>CAZNHN010000161.1:0-7727 GCA_964572415.1 uncultured Phaeodactylibacter sp. | reverse complement strand
CTGAACCATTGCCTTCCAATACATACCATACGCCGGGACCTGTATTAATAGTACCCGCACAGTTGATGGGGGCTCCTGCTGTAGTGGCAGCATCAGTATTGCCGTTAACAACGTCGCCGCATTCAATAAGCTCCGCGTCTCCGCACAGGTCGTTGTCAGGGGCTGAGGGCGGGGTACCAAATACCAGCTCCAGGTACTCCAATGCACCGACATCTCCACTGGCATCATCGCAAATTTGTAATTCCCAAGTCCCGTTAGGGTCGGTACCGTCATTGAAATCAGCAAAGTCGCCTTCCGGAATATATGAACCAATAAAAGGAGCGCTGCCGGAAGTAATGGAGCCGTCGGAACCATTCATGTTAAAATTAGTTACTGCTGTGCAGGTTCCGTCATTGGGATCGCCATAATTATTAGAATTTGAACCATTGTCAGTTGTCAATTCAACTACCTCCCCTGATGGAGAGACTAGAGATACCTCCAGGTCACCATTCCATGTATGTTGGATAATGAGGTTCACATCCGTCAGTACAACATCATTTCCCATCGAACTGCCACCGGCAGCAGCTACTTCTATTGGAACAGCTATTCCTGTTCCTGATAAACAGGAATTATCTGGAATAGCTATGTCCAACTGGCAGGCAGAGGGGTTGGATAAAGATGCGGGGGGCGGCGGCGGAGTACCAAATACCAGCTCTACATACTCCAGCTCGCCGACATCTCCACCGGCGTCATCACAAATCTGTAATTCCCAAGTCCCGTTAGGGTCAGTACCGTCATTGAAATCAGCAAAGTTGCCTTGCGGAATATATGAACCAATAAAAGGAGCACTGCCAGAAGTAATGGCAACGGAAGCATTCATATTGAAATTCGTAAACTCAGTGCAGGTTCCATCACTGGGGTCTCCATAGTTATCAAAAGAACCGCCATTGTCAGCTGTCAATGCAACTACCTCCCCTGATGGAGAGACTAGAGACACCTCCAGGTCACCACTCCAGGTATGCTCAATAATCAGGTTCACATCCGTCAGTACAACATCATTTCCCAGTGAACTGCCACCGGCAGCAGCTACTTCTATTGGAACAGCTATTCCTCCTGTAAAACAGGAATTATCTGGAATATCTATACCCAACTGGCAAGCAGAGGGGTTGGATAAAGGTGATGACGGTACCTGACAAGACACAGACAGGCTAAGCCCCAAATTAAAAAACAGCGTTAATCCCAATACAAAGAGATACCGCTGGTTGCAGTAAACATGCTTCATTGTTACATAGGTTTGTTTAATAAATATCTAAGTCGCCATGCAGCGTAATGCTGATGTGAATTTCTAAATTGAATACGGGGGGATAAAATTTAATCCTGCTCAATAGCAGCATTCGAAACGAGTACATTAATCGGGGGAGTTGTACTAGATGGATTTATTGTAGCGCCTCTTCTTAAGCAAATATAAGGATTAGATTTATATTTGCAAGTCAACCGTCAAAATTCCTTTTTGTTATAACAATAAACATTATCAGGAACCGGCTTTCTAAAAGGTGGCTTTCCTACTCCAGCAAGCTGGTAAGATATTTCAGTGGCACTTGCAAAAAAAGAGCCATAACCCGTTGATTCATCAGGTTACAGCTCTTTTTTGTCCTCCTCTACAAGGTTTATTCAACAAACACCCGCCGGAAAGCTCGTTTTTGCCCTATTCGTAATTCCAGTAAATAGATGCCTGAAGGAAGGTTAGTAGCGTTAATGTTTTGTTGCCAATGCCCTGACTTGAAGTCAGACTCATAAGATTGTAATTGCTGACCGATCAAATTGAATAGACGAAACTCAAGCTCTTCAGCCGGCATAGCCGTTATTTCCACCGTAAACAAACCACGGTTAGGGTTGGGAAAGACTTCAAAAGCCTCAAGATCTGCCCAATCACCAGTAGAGGAAACCATAATATTCAATACCTGGCTCACCGTGAGGGTATCACAGCTGTTTCCAACAGTCAGCGTAACATCATACTGCCCGGTCTCAGCGTAACTGTGGTTGGGATCGGCATCCGTACTTGTGTTTCCATCACCAAAATCCCAGAGGAAGAACAGGTTCGTGCCGGTGGAAGTATTGGTAAATGCCACGTCCCCTTCTTGCGTTTCGTAGTCAAATCCTGCCACAGGTACCTCGTCAAGCTGAATGGTATCGGTAAGGGTAAGGGTATCTGCGCCAAAGGCATTGACCCCAATCAAGGTAATACTGTAGGTGCCCGCCTCATCGTAGGTTACGGCAACAGTCTCTCCGGTCGCCGTCTCCGGGTCACCACCGGGCAACAACCATTGCCAGCTGTCAGCAGGTGCGCCTTCCGAACTGGAAGCGAGCAGCTCAAGCGTCAATGGTACGCAAGCCCCGGCAGTATTGCCGAAGCTGATCATAGCCTCCGGTACCTGCCCCTCAATTTCAATGGTCTGTTGCAGGGTATCCGTGCCACATACATTTTCAGCGATTAGTGTCACTTCAAATACGCCGGCCATTCCGTAGTCATGTACCGGGTTCACATCGGTGCTTGTACTTCCGTTGCCAAACCACCAAAGGAAGGCATCTGCATTAACAGCTGTATTCGTAAAGCTCACCGTAGCCTGGTCTGTACTAAAGTCAAAGCCGGCCTGAGGCCCTGCGCCTACGGTAATCAGATCAGGCAGCTCTATCGTATCCGATCCGGAAGCATTATTGACAATCAGAGCAGCGCTAAAAACACCGGGGGTTTCATACACCACTACGGGGTTAGCAGTGGTATCCGTTGCCGGAGTGCCGCCGGGGAAATTCCACTCGAAACCGGAGCCAAACTGCGAGGTGTTGGTGAAAGCGACTTCAAACGGCGCACACCCACTCGTACCTTCCACTTCAAAACCAGCAGTGGGTGGTGGCAGTACAATGCTTATGGATACGGTGGTATCAGCCTGCCCGCATTCATTTACAGCGGTCAGGGTGATATCGTAGTCGCCGGGGGATGCATAGGTATGAGCTGGGGCTGATGCTTCACTACTGTTTCCGTCCCCAAATGACCAGTTGAAATGCTGGGCCAGGGCAGAGGTATTGGTCAGACTAACGGTAAAGCCCTCCACTTCTGCTGAAAAGGCTGGCTCTGGCGGCCCCTGAACCTCTATAGTTGTGGAATCCATACTAATCCCCGCAGCGTTACTAGCTTCAAAATAGATGGTGTAAATACCCGCTTCGGTGTAGGTGAAGGCAGGCGCCGCTTCAGTGGAAGTTTCCGGGGCAGCACCTGGAGCAGTCCATAGAAGTGTTGCTGTATTGGCAGAAGCCATACCAACCGGATTGACAGTGAAGGGCAAGCAGCCATTGACCATCTCCAGCTCAATAGAAGCCACCGGAAGCGTAACCACCGGGAAGGACTGCGTTAAGGTATCTGCCCCGCAGGTATTGGTTGCAATCAGTGTGACGGTGTAAGTGCCTTCATCGGTGTAAGTATGAGAAGGGGAAACCTCCGTACTGGTATTCCCATCCCCGAAGTCCCAGGCGAATGCTGTGGCACCGGTGCTGGTGTTGGTCAGCTCCAGCAAGGCTGTATCCGGCATTGAGACTCCTTCAAAACCAGCATCGGGCACCTCTCCCACCGCTATAGTTAATGTATCTGAACTGCTTCCGGCAGCATTGCTCACCGCTTGTATGATGGTAAACTGCCCTGCCGAAGGGAAGGTAAATGTCGGGTTTGGATCAGAGGAAACTGGGGGTACGGCTCCGGTAGCGGTGTAGTTGAAGGCTGTAGTATTTGCAGAGGCTGTATTGGTTAGCGTAAGGGTGAATGGGGCGCAGCCTGCTGTACTTTCAGTGGTGAACCCTGCAGTTGGCGCGGTCACCACTTCCACCTCACGTGAGGTAGTATCACTACCACATTCGTTGCTTACAATCAGTTGTACCGTGTACACCCCATCCCCGGCAAAGGTATGGCTGGGCTCGAAATCAGAACTACTGTTGCCATCGCCGAAATCCCAAATGTAGCTGTCCGCATCCTCACTTTCATTGTTCAAGCCCAGGTTCAGGCTGCCCAGTGCTACAGCCGCTTCAAAGGAAGCATCTGGTGAAGCACCAACCGTTACCCGCAGCGTATCCGTGCTGCTGCCCGCCGCATTGTTTACCATAACCATCAGGTCATACACACCGGCTGTCTCATAGGTAAAGGCAGGAGCAATAGTATCCGCAGTAAGTTCCACACTCCCCGGAGCAGACCAACTGATGGTGTCGTAGTTGGACGTTCCTGCAAATTCTGGCGTTACTACGAAAACCGCGCAGCCTGAGGTATCCGCATTTGCGATCCCGGCCAAAGGCGGGGTCACTACAGATACTATTTGTTCCAGAGTGTCGGCCCCGCAGGCGTTTCCGGTGATAAGTGTGACCAGGTAGTCGCCATCCTCAGCATACGTATGTATGGGCGCTGTTTCATCAGAGGTGCTTCCATCACCGAATGACCAGAAGTAATTGTCTGCATATAAGCTGGTATTGACCGTGGATATTTCTGATGCCCCCAGTGTATCTATCAAAGAAAACGCACTTGTTGGTGTTATTCCGACTACGATCGTAGCGGTATCCTGGCTACTCCCGGCCTCATTCGACGCCTGTAGTACGATATCATAGGTACCCGGAGTATCAAAAGTAAAAGAGGGAACAGGTACGTTTAGTGTGTCCGGATTGGCTCCATTTACGATCCAAAGCCAGTTTTCCACGATACCTTCTGATGTATTAACCGGCTCAACCGAAAAAGGCGCGCATACGGTATCCTGCGGGAGGGAAAAATCAGCTACAGGCGGCAAAAGGATCGCCACCTCCCGGATAGTGGTATCGCTGCCACATTCATTCGTAGCAATTAGGGTAACTGAATAAAACCCGGTGGTGTCGTAGGTATGCGTTGGGAAAAAGTCCGTATTAACTGGCGAATCGTCACCAAAATCCCACTCAAAGAAAAAGGCACCAAGTGACATATTCTGAAAGGAAACGGTGAAGGAACCTGGTGTATAGTCTGGGAAAAAACCACTTTGGGGCGCCCCCGATACGGTAACCATTTGCGTAAGCGTATCCGCACCGGTAGCGTTGTAGGTGATCAATGTAACTTCGTAAGTTCCGGGAGCAGCAAAGCTACAGATGGGGTCCGGAGCTGTTGAGGTTTCCCCAAATGAACTTATATTTATGAATTGCATCAGCACAGGCGCACAACCAGATAAAGACTCGCTTTGGAAAGCAGCAGTGGGAGGCGGAACTATCGTGACCTCTTCCGTGAACTCTTCTTTACCGCATTCATTCGCTGCTACAAGCTCAACGGTATATACCCCCGGGGCAGCATAAGTGTGCACAGGCGAAACTTCCTCTGATTCGGCCCCGTCACCGAACTTCCATTCCACACTGGTGTAGTTGCCGGAAAGGTTGTTGAAAGCCACTGTTAAGCCCTGGATACTGTATTCAAAAAGCGGCTCCGGCGGCCCTGTTACCTCAATATTTCCATTAAGGGAAGTGGTGCTGCTACCTGCGTCATTGGATACCGTGAGTGTGACCGGATAGCTCCCCGGCACGGTGTAGGATACCAGAGGGTTCTCTAAATTAGAAGAAGAAGGAGTGCCCCCCGGAAAAGACCACTGCCAGCTATCCACTGTGCCCTGGCTTGAATCCATGAATTGCACCGTTAGCGGGGCGCAACCAGACGCTGTGCTTGTTGTAAAAAAAGCGGCCGGCGGCTCCGGCACAGAACAGTCCGCTGTGATGCGCACATGGTCAATGAAAAGGTTATTGCCAAATCCGTTTGTGTTTTCGATTTTAATCCTAACCTGTGATTCACCTGCATAAGCAGACAGGTCAATATCCATGCAATCTGCACCAAAACTCCCGGAATGGCACCAGTCTGCTGCGACAGCCGGAAAAAACTGATCCGTTCCATCGGGTGTTGTAGAGAAGTTGCCTCCACCGCTTTCCTGCCCAAAGAAGACCTCATCAGGATAGGTATTCCCACCATCCGTTGAGACGTATATGCGCAGCTCATCATTGAACGCCAGGCTGTGCCTTTGGTAGGCATAATCGATCAGTAAACGCATCCCTGTTTCTTCAGAGAAATCAAGCAACGGAGTGATCAACGCATCCTTTTCACCTTCCGCATCATAGTTATAATTATCCATAAATGCAGCCTGCCGCCCGTAAACAGCGCCGCCAATATTGATAATAGCCCAGGTAGTACTATTATCCGGGTTCTCAACCATCCAGTCATCCAGTCCACCTTCCATAGCATCGTAAAAAAGGTACTTAACATGGCCTGTCTGAACGTTGATGGCATTAGAAGTTGCAGAGGAAGAGCCTTCCGCGTTGGCCACGGTGAGCGATACGTTGTATGTGCCGGGATCAGGATAAAAAACCACCGGGTGCTGTAAGCTGGAGGAGCTGGGTATACCTCCGGGAAAAGACCATGACCACGAAGTGGGGGTATTCTGAGACTCATCTGCAAATTGAACAAAGCTGCCCGGACAAGCCGTCCCGACAGGTATGCCTATTTCAGCGACTGGCGGGGCAGCAGTATTTAGCACTTGTTTGTCAGGTGTTTGCGAGGGCAGGGGTTGAAACGGCTGAAGGGCGAAAGTGGGCTGTCCGTTAAGCACTACGGAGAAGACACAAATAACCAGAAGCAGGAGTGGGTGTTTTTGCATTATTTCTTTGTTTTGTCAGCGGGGCTATCATTAGGTTTAACGGTTTGAAGGCAACGCGCACCAGGTCTAACAGTAAGCGGCCCGGCAAAAGTGCCAACTTTCAGGTCAGAACTTAAATGGAAAAGTGTTGATATAGTGAATGCAGACAGAGGCGTTGGAACTTAACCCTGTGTACTAAAAATAAAGTTTCTAAACTGAACAGAAAAGTCAGCTGTTCAAAAAGTCGTATTCAGGTTCAAAAAAAGCCTCTTTTGCACTGTTTTAGCTTGGTATAACCAACTAATCAGGGCTACTTTTACGACCATAGATATACAGACCCAGCGGTTTGTCTATTTTTACTGACTGATAACTTTTGCAAAAAACTGCCACCATGAAAAAAATATTGCAATTTGCCCTTCCTGTATTTATGCTGTTTGCTGTTGCCCAAAATACGGCAATGGCGCAGCGCAGCGATACCGACCGCTACTTTGATGAAAGCCAGGGGTTCACACACCGGCTTTGGTACGGGGGCGGTGTTATCCTGAACTTCCTGAGCACCGGTGCAGAGAGTGCCTTCACCATAGGCGTATCGCCGCTGATTGGCTATAAAATCACCGATGACTTCTCGGTTGGCCCACGCTTTTCTCTGATTTACACGAATTACCGGCTGCAAACCGGGTTTGACCAGGTAACGGCTGCCAATCTGTTTGATTACGGAGTTGGAGCTTTTACCCGCTACAAGCTATTTCGGAGCTTTTTCGTACACCTGGAATATGGTGCCGACAACGAGGAAATCGTGAGTGGATATAACTCTATAGATGATGAACTCGTCACCTCCAGAGTCGTCCGCAGTAATGCTTATATCGGAGCAGGCTATAACGATGGCAATGGCATTTTAGGCTATGATATTTACTTACTGTACAACACCCTGGCACCGGAGAACAATGTGCGCCTTCCTATTGAGTTCCGTTTTGGGCTCACTTACAATTTCTAATCTTATCCTGAAAAGAAAATGCGGTATCTGAATGTTTCAGATACCGCATTTTTATTGCCTAAGCTTCCCTCTAACGGCTGCCCACC
>CAZNHN010000160.1:6676-13503 GCA_964572415.1 uncultured Phaeodactylibacter sp. | reverse complement strand
TCACCGGGTTATGCTGACGCCGGAACGGGAGATGGAAGGCTACACGACCCGTGAGGTAGTTGAGTCGATTATTCAAAAAATTGAGGTGCCCCGCTGATGAAAGCTATTTATCTGACCGACCGGTTTTTTGGGGCATTTGGCAGCCTGGCCGTGCTGTTTGTCATTTGCTTTTGGGTACCCGTGCTGTTGCCCGGGGCGCAAGCTGTATTCGTCCTGCTTTTGTCGGTAGTCATACTGGATGGACTGTTGCTGTTTGGTAAAAATATGGCCATCAGTGCTGCCCGCCAAACGCCCAAGATTATGGGGCTGGGCGATGAGAACCTCATAAAAATCCGAATTGAGAATGCCTCTAACCTGCCACTTTCCATTCGCCTGATTGATGAGCTGCCGGTGCAATTTCAGCAGCGGGATTTTGAATACAGAATTAGCCTGGGAACCGGTGCATCGGAAACGCTGCACTACGAACTCCGGCCCGTGGAGCGAGGGCAGTATACGTTTGGAGACCTCAACCTGTTTTTATCTTCTCAGATTGGGCTATTGGAGCGCCGGTGGGTGGTCCCTGCAGAAGCCACCGTACCGGTTTACCCCTCCGTACTGCAAATGAAACAACTGGAACTGCGTGCCCTCGACCGGATCGCCCAGCACCCTGGTATCAAGAAAATACGCCGCATTGGGCACAGTTATGAATTCGAGCAGATCAAGAATTACGTCCGTGGCGACGACTACCGCAGCATCAACTGGAAAGCCAGCAGCCGGCGCGGCACTTTGATGGTCAATCAGTACGAAGACGAGCGCTCCCAGCAAATCTACTCCATCATCGACAAAAGCCGGGTCATGAAGATGCCCTTCGAAGGGCTGAGCCTGATGGATTACGCTGTGAATGCGAGCCTGGCCATCTCCAATATCGCGCTCAAAAAGTACGACCGGGCCGGGCTGATCACTTTTTCGGATAAGATTGGCGCCACCGTCAAGGCCGATAGCAAAGCCACTCAGCTCAATAAAATCCTCAACGCCCTCTACGCTGAGCAGGAGCGGCAGGTGGAGGCCAACTACGAACTGCTGTACTACGCTGCCCGCAAGCTGATTGCCGGGCGGAGTATGATCCTGCTGTATACCAATTTTGAGAGCCGCTTTGCACTGGAGCGGGCGATGCCTTTCCTGCGCCGCATCAATCGTACCCACCTGCTAGTAGTCATTTTCTTCGAAAATACCGAAATCCGCACCTTCATAGAGGAAGAGGTCAGCCACATTGAGGACATCTACCTGCAGACCGTCGCCCGCAAATACCTGAACGAAAAAGCGCAGATGGTGCAGCAATTACGGCAGTACGGCATTCAGGCGGTGCTGACCCGCCCGGAGGACCTGTCTGTCAATACCGTGAATAAGTATTTGGAGCTGAAGTCCCGGGGATTGATTTAAAGCGCGACAGCTGCTGGGGTAGAGCTTCCCGCTCTGCTCCAGCTTATCCACGACAGCGTACAGGTTGGGATGAGAAGCCTGGAGCCCGGAGCCCGGAGCCTGCATTTCCGCCTATCAAAACTTTTCGCGTGAAATAAGGTTTGAAAAGAAATAAAAGAATGATCAGGTGCCTGCTCTAACAACCGGCAGCCACCGCGCTAATGATACAAAGGGGATGGTAAAGCAGATTCAGCAAAAAAACGCAACAGCAATGAAACGGCAGGCAGAAGCCATGATCCCAACACCCTGGGGCGAGTTCAATATGGTCGCCTTTTCAGAAAGTGATGAGGATTGGATGCCGCACCTGGCGCTCATCCATAAAGATGCTGACCCCTCCGGCCCTATTCTGGTGCGCCTGCACTCTGAATGCATCACCGGAGACCTTTTTGGCTCCAAACGCTGCGACTGCGGGGAGCAGCTGGCAGAAGCCCTGCGCCTGGCTGCTGAGCACGGGGGCGTGGTCCTGTACCTGCGGCAGGAAGGCCGTGGCATCGGCATCATCAACAAGCTGAAAGCCTATAACCTGCAGGATAAAGGCATGAATACCGTGGATGCCAATATCCACCTCGGGCTGGAAGTAGACGCCCGGCAGTACAACATCGCCATCGAAATGCTGCAGGAACTGGGTATTGATAAAATCAATCTGCTGACCAATAACCCCGAAAAGATCAGTGCTTTTGACGATGCGGAAATTGACGTGCTTGCCCGCGTGCCGCTCATCATCAAGCCACAGAAAGAAAATTTTGATTACCTCAAGACGAAGCAGGACGAAATGGGGCATCTTTTTAAGCTATAAGTAATGACAGATGGGCTATGGAATGGGGTGTTAGCCATGCGTGCGGCTCTGTCACGCACTACTCAGCCTGTTCATTTTGCCTGCCTTTCCACATCCGGCGAAGTCTCCCTTAACGAGCCGCTTTCTGCAGACAAAGTCGTTTATATCGGGCTTGACACGGGTGCCCGCGAACCTCTTCCCGGTCAGGCCCACCTCCAAAAAACGGATGCGTTACGTTTTAGCATTCACAAGCATGGAGACTTCGATGCCGTTGCTCTGCAATACCTTAGGACCTACCTGCCCTACCTTTTTTTGCCCCAAATGGCTGACCAAATGGAGCGCGCCTGCACGGTAGCCCATTTTGCACAGTCGTTAGACGGTAAAATCGCTACCGAATCCGGTCACTCCAAATGGATTGGCAACGACGAAAACCTCGTGCACGCCCACCGTATGCGCGCACTATGCGATGCAGTGCTGATTGGTGGCGGCACCCTGGCCTGCGACCGCCCCCGGCTGACGGTGCGGCATGTCGCCGGCGAGCACCCCGTCCGTGTGGTGGTGGGCCGGCCCGATGCGGATTACGATTCCCTGCTGCAGGCCTGCGATCAGCCCATCTTTGTATACGGCGCTGCGGAAGCCCGCGTGGATGCACCGGTAGACTACACGCAATTGCCAGACTTGCCTGAGGGCAGGGTGTGTTCCGTTCGGGTACTAAAGGCGCTGTATGGCCGTGGTATCCGGACCGTGTACCTGGAAGGGGGCCCCACCACCACTTCCCGTTTTCTGGAAGACGGAGCAGTGGATATCCTGCAGCTGCATATTTCGCCCATGCTGTTTGGTTCCGGTATGGGCGCCGTGCAATTCGAGCCAATCGCCAAAGTAGACGAAGCCATTGCCTTTCGTAGTTTCACCTTTGAGCCGGTGGGCGATACCATGATGTTTGTGGGCATCCCCGAAAATATACAACAGGCGGTCCCGGAAACTTCGGAAGTCACCGCCACGCCAAAAAGCAAGTAACTATGCCTCATGCCCTATGGCACCTTTCAGATACCCAATCCGCCATTCAGCCCGCTGAGCAGACTGATGAGGGGCTGCGCGTGCAGGCACATTACACCCTGGTCAGTACCGGCACAGAACGCCTTGTTGCCACCGGCGGGGTGCCCCGTTCCCTGCATGCCGATATGCGGGTGCTGGGTATGATTGGTACCTTCAGCTTCCCGCTGACCTACGGCTATTCCTGGGTAGGGAAAGTGAACGCGCCTGGTCATCCGCTGCATGAACAAATGGTGCATACCCTCTGGCCCCATCAAACGGAAATCTGTGCGCCTGCTGAAGCCCTGTTCCCCATACCGCAGGAAGTCCCCCCACTGCGGGCAACCCTGGCCAGCAATATGGAGACGGTGGTGAATGCCATCTGGGACAGCGGTGTCAGCCTGGGCGACCGGGTACTGATAGTGGGCTTCGGGATGATTGGGGGCTTACTGGCCCGGACCCTGTCGCGCATGCCGGGCGTGCAGGTACAGGTGACAGAAACGGATGAACAACGCCGGTTGCAGCACCTGGATATGGGGTTTGAAGCATGGGACGGACAGCCGACAGACCTCGCTTTTCACACTACCGCTACCGGAGGAGGGCTGCAACAGGCCATAGACGCCGTGGGGCAGGAGGGCAAAATTATTGAATTGAGCTGGTACGGCGAGGGGGAAGCAAAAATACAGCTGGGCGGCGATTTCCACTACGGGCGCAAGCAAATCATCAGTTCTCAGGTAGCCAATCTTCCGTCAGGCCGCCGGGCACGCTGGGGTTTCCACCGCCGCAAAGCCGTGGTGATGGAATTGCTCAAAGACCCGGGTTACGATGCCCATATCACCCAGGTGCTACCGTTCGCGCAGGCCCCGGCTTTTTTTGAGGAACTGCGCTCGGGCGTCATGCCTCCCCTGGGTACCGCCTTCGATTATTCATCCAAAATATAAGATATGTTCAGCGTTACCATCCGACAGCACATTATGATTGCCCACTCTTTGCCACACCCGGATTTTGGGCCGGCACAGCGGTTGCACGGTGCGACCTACGTTACCGATGTGACCTTCTACAGCGGGCAACTCACGGAAATGGGCATCGTCATCGATATCGCCCTCGCCCACGATGCGCTCAAAAAAGCCCTCGCCCCTCTGGATTACCAAAACCTGGACGAGCTGCCGCAATTCAAAGGCAAGCTGACGACCACCGAGTTTTTGGCTCTGTACATTCACGGGCAGGTAAAGGCAGCAGTGGCCGATCAGTTTGATGGCCGGATCAAGGTCGTCCTTGGCGAGTCGCACGAAGCCTGGGCGGCCTATGAAGCCTAAAGAGCAAGCGTACGCTTTCCTCATTCCCGACACCGAAGCCTTTGTGTCTGGTGGCAATCTCTACAATCGCCACCTCATTGATGCCCTGCGGGAGCGGGGGCACCCCATTTACGAAAGTGCCCAACCGGAGGGTTTGCCGGAAGGCGTGCCGCTACTGGTTGATACTTTACTGGCCCCTTCGCTTTCACTTCAGTTTGCGAATAGATCGGGGCTGATCGTACACCACCTGCAAAGCCTGCACCCACCGGCGGGATGGCGCGGGGCAGACTGGTTTCGGAAGAGGGAATGGCCCTGGTTGCAGCACTTTGGCTGGTATTTGGCGACAAGCCCCTACACGGCGGATTATCTGCGGGACCGGGGTGTGTCCAAACCGATTGAGGTGGTTGAGCCCGCTCTGAAACAGCTGCCGGTGATGCAGGACAAAACCGCCCATCCCATTCAAGCCATGGTGGTCGCTAATGTAGTGGAAAGGAAAGGCATACTGCCCCTGCTGAACGCCTGGGCAGCCGCGCCCCCCGAAGGCGTAGTGCTCCGGTTGGCTGGTAATCAGGACATGGAACCCGCATACGCCAAACAGTGCCTGTCGGTTGTGGAAAAGCTGGAAGGCGTACACTATCTGGGCACGCTCACACCGGAAGCCCTGCAGGCAGCCTACGCCCACTCCAACCTCTTGATTTCCGCCGCATATATGGAGACTTACGGAATGGCCCTGCAGGAAGCAGCAGCGGTGGGGTTGCCTATTCTGGCTTATGCCGGGGGTAATGTGCCCAACCACGTGGAGCCCGGTCGTAATGGGGAGCTTTGCCCGTCTCATACCGAAATTGTATCTTGGTTGAACAAATGGGCAACGCAGCCTGAAGCCTTCAAGCCTTATCTTGAACACGCCCGCGCCTTTGCGCCAGGCCGTCAGCGTCTTTGGGCAGATGCTGCGGCTCAGTTTGAAGCCATTAAAACACAACGATGAAAGCCATACAAATTAAAGCTTTTGGAGGCCCGGAAGAACTCTACCTGGGCGATTATGAGACCCCCAATCCTGCCGAAAACGAAATACTTGTCAAAGTGGAAGCCACGGCCCTTAACCGGGCGGACACCCTGCAGCGTATGGGCAAATACCCCCCGCCGGAGGGCGACAGCCCAATTATGGGGCTGGAGATGGCTGGTGAGGTAGTGGAAGTGGGCGAGCAGGTCATTCACTGGAAAGTGGGCGATAAAGTCTGCGGATTGCTGGGTGGCGGTGGTTATGCTGAGTATGCGGTCATTCCCGAGCGCCTGGCGCTGCCCTGGCCCGAAGGCTTTGATGCGGTGCAGGCTGCAGCCATCCCGGAGGTGTTTCTGACCGCTTTTCAGGCTCTGCGCTGGCTGGCTCAGTTGCAGGAAGGCGAACGGGTGCTGATACATGCAGGCGCAAGCGGAGTGGGCACTGCTGCCATCCAACTGGCCAAAGTCATGGGCGCTCACCCGGTGGTCACCGCATCGGCGGGCAAGCACAGCCTTTGTCAGGAACTGGGCGCGGAACTGGCCATTGACTATAAGGCAGAAAATTTTGCCGAAAGGCTAAAGGACTATACTAAGGGGAAAGGCGTGAATGTCGTTATCGACTTCATCGGCGGGCCCTACCTGCAGCAAAACCTGGAAGTCATGGGGCTGGAGGGGCGAATGGTGTTGCTGGCTTTTCTGGGCGGGGTGAAAGTGGATCACCTCAACATCTCACCGGTTTTGCGCAAGCGGCTTCAAATCATTGGCTCCACCCTGCGCGCCCGGGATTTGGAGTACAAAATCCGCCTCTCCAGCGATTTGCAGCTTTTTGCCTGGCCCTTATTTGCGAACGGGCAGCTGCGCCCGGTTGTCGATAAGGTCTACGATTGGTCAGAAGTGGCGGAGGCCCACCGGTACATGGAAAGCAATCAGAGTAAAGGGAAGATTGTGCTGCGGATTAGCCGATGACGGGTTTATTGTCCAGGATAGCAGTGACCTGTGCTTCCGTCAGAGTATTGCCTTCAATAGCGAGGGAGGCGCGGATGGTTTTGATCTTGTTTCGCTTGCGAAGGGTGGGCTGAGGCTTACGGAGCTGTGAGCCGTCGATATGATAGTATCATTTGATGCTATTAACACGTATTAAACGGTGTTTTAGTTCTATTAGTGCTATCAAATGATGCTATAACAAAGCGGCCGGCACTTCCAATAGAAATGCCGGCCGCTGCAGGTCAGTCCGTCAAACGGGCTATTGCTTAATCACTTTAACTGTA
>CAZNHN010000160.1:704-6666 GCA_964572415.1 uncultured Phaeodactylibacter sp. | reverse complement strand
ACGCCACGTTCCGTACGCACGCTCAGCCAGTACAGCCCGGCAGGCAGGTCAGCGGTAGACAGGCTGCTTTGCTGAACACCCTGTGGCAGTGCTTCCTCCTGCTGCAGTAACAGTTGGCCGGCGGCATTGTAAAGCAAGTACCGCACCGCTTGTGCCTGTTGCAGTTCCAGTTGAATGCCGAGGGTTTCCCGGAAGGGATTAGGGGCGACTTCCAGGCGGAGCTGTCGGGACAGGTTTTCAGTCCCGGTCAGGCAGGTCGTCTCGAAGTTCATAATAGCGGAGGGATGACTGATGTTGTTCACGCCTTCACAGATGACCCAGATGCGGGCATCGTAGACGGAGCAGGAATCAAGGTTCTCCAGTTGGAGCTCCAGGTCTTCTGTCGGATAAGTATCCCAAGCTGCATTGCCGCTTTTGCGTATCTGCAATTCGTAGCTTAGGGCAGCGTCGGGTGCCTGCCAGTTCAGCATGGCGGTGGTATCCGTGAGTGCACTTGTGGAAAGCATCGC
Organism: uncultured Phaeodactylibacter sp.; assembly: GCA_964572415.1. Lineage (GTDB taxonomy): Bacteria > Bacteroidota > Bacteroidia > Chitinophagales > Saprospiraceae > Phaeodactylibacter. The sequence goes on along the minus strand of CAZNHN010000160.1, from coordinate 6,157 downwards.
TGCATCGCTGTCACAGGCTGGGTTGCAGACCGTAGAGAAGAAGAAGGGGGCTGACCATGCGCTTGGAAAGTCACCACATAAGCCCGACACCTGCACCTCATAATCGGTACAAATATCCAATCCTTCGAGGATAAGCATTTGGGCATCAACGCCCTCAATGCTGAACCACTCTGCCGCGCCCTGCGGGCGGAACCGCAGATTATAGAAATCGTTGCTGCCTTCCCAGCTGAGGCGGGCATCCTGGTAACTAATGGAATCGGTGGTCATGGCACCCGGAATAGGGCAGGGTGGTACCTCGTCGGTAATCTCCAGGCAGTAATCTTCTGTTTCCCCCTCAATATTGTTGCCGCATTCTGGTACGGGGCTCGTTTCATAAGCCATCGCCACGCGCATTCTTGTACTGCCGGTCAGGGCATCATCCGGAATGAAGATTGGAATTTCAATACTGGTCTCTTCTGAAGCGTCTACACTACCCACCACTTCGGTGCTCAGGTCAAAATTACCATCCTGATTAAGGTCGATGAGGACCCAGTAATTTTCCGGATAGGCAACAGATACCCAGCTGGGTGTAATGGTCAGGGTGTAGCCTCCGCCGGTTTCCAGGCTGGTGCTCAGGCCCGTGTAATCCCCGTAGCCGCCATCGTTGCCTGAGGTGTTGTCCAGATCATTGATAGACACGGCATTGATGAATTCAAAATCAGTATTGCCCTCTACCGTGCAGTAGTCCAGGTCAATACAGTTGCCACAGCCCGGCACGTCAAAGAGGAGGTCTGTGCCGAGGGAATCGGGTAACAGGTCATCGCTGCACAGGCTTTGGATATTGGCCACACAAGTTTGGCAGGAGTCCAGGCCGGTGATGGTCAGGGTATTATCGAACACACTATCGTAGGTCAGGGTATCCATCAGGCAGGTAACGGTCACCTGATAGGCATTAGCGGAGGTTACTGAACGCCAGGATAGCACGGTACTGTCCACCGTGGGTTCGGCAAATAAGTCCTGAGGCGCATCGCAGCAGCCATCAGTCAGGAAGGTGCCGATGGTTGAGAAAGCGGTGGTATCTGCACAGGTTTCTTCAACGGCAAATTCATAAGCGCTGCAAGACAATAAGCCGCTTAGCTCAACCGGGGCTGCCGTATCCGGAATAATCTGCCAGGTGGTGTCCCCGCTTTCCCGCCAGTAGAGGCTGGATTGCAAAGTGGAGTCTGTGGATACCCAGCTGATGGTCGCGCTGCTGTCGGTTACTGCCGTAGCTTCCAGTCCGAATGCGCCAGGGCAGGGGCCACAGTTTTGGAGCAGCATCTGCAGGCTGTTGTAAAGATTGAGCGTACCGCCGGTCACTGTAATGCTATCCAGGCTTGGATTGGGCTTGACTCCGTCAAAAAGCGCCTGCCGAACCAAAAGGGCAGCCTCTGCCGGTGCCTCAAGCGACAATTGTGTAAGCTGGGGGCAGGGGGCGGAGTAGAGCAGGGCGATCGCACCGGCGACGTGGGGCGTAGCACCGGAAGTGCCGCCAAAATCTTCGTAGGTGTTGCCCTCTGCTGTGGTCCAGGTACCCTGTCCGGGCGCACCGAGGTCAATGGTTTCTAAACCGAAGCCCGCACCATTAATTTTATCGCCTGTACAGTTGAGGTTGGTCACGCTGATCATAAAGTCACTGCTGCAGGCGGTAGGCAAATCACCGACCTCATCCACATTTTCCTCGCCGTTGATCGTAGCGCCGGCATTGAGGATACCGTGCACGCCAAGGGTGTCGTAGAAGGCACACCACAGCGGTGCGTCCTCCGGCTGCCCGAAGTTGACGCCCCAGGAAGAGTTGGTGGCCACTACAAAAGAGCCTTCCGCTCCCCCGGTTTCGTTGTAGCGCATGCGATGGGCGAGCGGGAAGCTGTAGGCCTCCAATACTTCCGATTCAATACCGGAGCCGCCTACGACGATCATGAGTTTGACATCCCAGTTGACACCGGCCACACCGATGCCATTATTCCCCTTTGCGCCTACAATCCCAGCTACAGGCGTGCCATGCCAGTTAAAATCATCAATAGCATCATCATCCGAGCCGGTGTTCCAACCAGCGTAGTCATCCACAAAGCCGTTGTTATCATCGTCAATGCCATTGCCGGGAATTTCCGCTACGTTGACCCAGACGTTGTCGCCAAAGTCCTGATGATTGGGGTCGAGCCCATCGTCCACGATGCAGACCACGATGTCATCGCCCAGGGCATTGGTGCCGCCGGTGGTGATGTCCCAGGCTAGGTCCGCATCAATATCTGCCCCTTCCACGCAGTCGCCCAGGCCACCATTGATGTACTGCCACTGATTTTGGAATTCGGGATCGTCCGGTACGGTACTCCGCAGCTCCACCAGGTGGTTGAACTGAGCGACGGATATGCCCGGCATACGGTTGAGGTGGGCCAGGAAGTCGATCTCGGAGACCGTTGCGTGGTCAAACCCAACGCGCCAGATGCGCATGTAAGGCGCTACTTCCTCTATGACTTTAAAATTGGTAGACCGTCCGTTGAAGGTTTGCAGGCGTCCGGTCAGGGTTTGAATGCTGGCCTTGGGCTCCAGCCTGATCAGGGCTTCTCCAAGGACATGATTGAGTTGCTGGCCGGAAAGCAGTACCGGGAGTACCAATATCAGCAACAGGGGTAAGCATTTTTTCATATTTTCATTTCACATGATTAATAATGGGCTGAAAATAAGGGAAAAAGTTCGAGGCTCCCCGGCAACAGGCGTTTAGTTCGGTCTTGGCGGCTACAAAAAAAGCGGATGGACCGCTATGGGACCATCCGCTCTGCCTGAATCAGGTATTCAGGTGGTTGGTTTATCGCATGTTGTAATCCTGATAATTCTTGGTGGCAATGCGGTCAGAAAGGGTATTCATAATTTTTTGTGCATGATCGAAGAAGGTGTAAATGGCTTCTTCCTGATTGGTCATCATCGCACTGCCTTCAATGGCATTAGCTGCTTTCTCAAGCTTTTGCAATTGTGTGGAGGTCATATACACACCTGATGCGGATTCAATATCCTTAATGAGTGATGCGGTATGCATAAAGGCTTTTTTTGCCCAGTCGGCATGCTTGGTTGAGGTCCAGTTTTTGGTCAGCTTGTCTGCAATATTCAAGATATCAGACTTGCGCTGTTCAAAATTGTCGACTTCAATGCCTTCTGTGGTGACCATCGCATCAGCGTAGTTCATCAGTTTGGTCAGACCATCGTGAGTGAATGTATGGTCAAGGTCTACCTCTCCATCAATATTGATGCTTTTCCAGTTGTCAAAAGACGCTTTCTCAGTCTTGTAGGCAATCATGATAGGCTCCAGATGGATCATTGTCGGGACGACATCCACCAGGGTAGCACGCGCCATACGGCTGCGGAAAGATTCTTCTATGTCAAAAAAGCGAACCGCTTCATCATAGGTAATGACATCCACGAACTTGTCATAGTATTCATTCTTCAGTTGAAGCTCGTCGATATCAATGCCCCAGTAATCTTTTACGAACCGGGCACTTTCGCGTGCTTCATCTGCTGCGCGGTCATCTTCTGCCATCTCTTTTTCGTAGGCTTCCACCCGCTTCATGCGGCGGTCAATCAAGTCTGCTTTCTCATTCATATACTCCATGTAGACCGGGGTGAAAGCAGTAATTTCTTCCTCGTCCATATCGAGTGATTGAATGACCACTTTGCGTAAATCGACCTCGAACGCATTCTCAATCATCCGTTCATATTGTTTAGCCGAAATATCCTTTTCAGATTGTCCGTAAGTCGAGGTACTTAGACCCAGCACAAAAGCAAGTGCAATTAATAAGTATCTCATAATCAATTGGTTGTTTAGAATTTTCAAATGCTTCTTTTCAACTGCTGAGGCTTGCAGATGTTTGATGAATGGGTCCGAAAATAAAAAAACGCAGCCCTCTCCGAACGGGAAGGCTGCGCAGTATTTGGTTTCCTGAGTGCCGGCGAAATAAGCCAGCCCGGTTATTTTACACGGGTATGGGCGGAAGGCTCCATGACCATTTCTGCCCGGTCATTTTGGCTTTCCAGCGGGCGGCATTTCCAGACCGGGGCATAGTCTTTGCCTTCGTGGCTGTACTGGCAGACTTGTGCGGAAGCGCCCTGATTAACGATGAAAGACTCGCTGGCAATCTCGTGATCGGTGGTGTACTCTGCCTGGTAGACGCGGTTAAAGTTAGCGCCATCGTAAAAGTAGAAGGCTTTTTCGATGCCGGCCCAGCATCCTACTGTCATGGTACTGGCTTCGATAACCGGGAAGCCCTGTGGGGTGTTGATGACCCGGAGGAGGGAGCTCGACGCGCAATCCTCAAACAGGCAGAGTCCGGGCACCGTGCTGGCGGTCAGCAGTTTTCCATCCTGCACCAGGCGCAGTTCGCCGTTGATATCTCTCAATTTTTTCCGCTCATGCGAAGAAATGCCGAGCAGGAGGTACTCAGGCGTTTGGTCCTTGTTCAGGTCGGTGCGGATGTAGCCTTTGGCAATGTCGGCGCCCCAGACGTAGCCCCGGAAGGGCTGTCCGTTGGCATCGCGGCCGGTCACCTGATACCAGAAGTCACCGTATCCGTTGATCTCGTCTTCCGGAAGGAAGTAGTCGTCATCGTAGCTAAGGTTCGTTACCGGAAAAGCCAGTGGCAGGGTGGTTAGTATTTCAGCATCCCGGCAGGGGCCCTCATGTACTTTGGTATCAGCCGTAAAGGTGTAGAGGGTCGTATTCGGTTCGTAGTGGTCAGCCACCTGCGACTGCTCGTGAAACCAGTCGTAGTAGCCCTCCAGGTCGTGGCTGACGAAGCGTTCCTGAGCAGGGGTAGCCTGTACGGCGAAAAGGGCGGAGAGGAGGAGGAAGTTCTTCATGGGTGAAAGGGATTTGAGACGTTGTAGTAAACAATTACGGACCTTCAGTTATTGCCTTGACTAGCAGGAAATTCTGATTTTTCAGAAAACCAATGCAGTCATTTTAAGTAAAGCGAGAATTATGAAGAAGTTCGTTTGGTTCATTGGGTCTTTATTGTTCGCTCATTTGGGGAGTGCACAGCCTTTGCAACAGCACCTTTGGGAACACCGGGTCGTTTTGTTGCTTTCTCCTGACAAGGAGGAGCCCGCATTCCGGCAGCAAATTGGCCTTTGGACGGCAACTCCCGAAGAAGTCACAGACCGCGACCTGGTTTTGTATCAGCTTTTTCAACATTCAGGCACGGAGCCCGGAGGGACGCCCCTTCAGCCGGAAGTGCTCAAACGGCTCACCAATAGATACGGGCCGGTACCGGAACAAGGATTAAAATTTGTACTGATTGGTAAGGACGGTACGGTCAAAATGGAACGGGAAGTGGTTGTGCCCATGCAGGAACTCTTCGGCCGTATCGATCAGATGCCCATGCGCCGTGCGGAAATGCGCCGACGTAAAAACTAGCGGATTTGAGCAACATTAAATCCCCTATTTT
>CAZNHN010000160.1:0-687 GCA_964572415.1 uncultured Phaeodactylibacter sp. | reverse complement strand
CACCCTGTCCCGAACATGCATCAAGATCGACCTTCAGCTCCGAATAAACTCAGTATCTGGCTCCCCTTGCTGTTTGCTATTGTGCTCGTCACCGGCATGCTGTTGGGCATGCGTATGCAGTCCAATATGCCCAAGCTCGTGGTGGAGCAGAAAGCTCCCGGGCCCGAAGGCATCGGGCAGGGCAAAATTGAGGAAATCCTGCGCTACGTGGAAGCCAAATACGTGGACGAGATAGACAAGGAAGCGCTCACACAGGAAGTCATTGACGACCTCCTCTCCCGCCTCGATCCTCATTCCAACTACATCTCCGCCGAAGAACTACAGGCGGTCAACGAGCAGCTCAAAGGCAATTTCGATGGCATCGGTGTGGAGTTTATGGTCCTGGACGATACCATCGTGGTCGTCACGCCCCTCGCCGGCGGGCCCTCCGAAACGGCAGGCATCCTCTCCGGCGACCGCATTGTGCAGATTGCCGACTCCACCATCGCCGGCGTAGGTATGGACTCCGATGATATCATCAAAATGCTGAGGGGCGAAAAGGGGACAGATGTACAAATCGGCATCCTTCGGGGCAAAGAAACCAAGTTGCGGCAGTTCACGGTGACCCGGGATGAAATCCCTATGAATAGCGTAGACGTGGCTTATATGCTGGACGCCAATACTGGCTACATCAAAGTCAACCGCTTT
>CAZNHN010000159.1:11095-13628 GCA_964572415.1 uncultured Phaeodactylibacter sp. | reverse complement strand
CGGGTAAGCGTAATGTGTTGATCAGTAATATTGAGCAAGGCCTGCATCAGCATCTGCGCGAACTCCATGCCATTATTATTGATACCCGCCAGAATGAGCTCCGGTTCTTCGTAGTTGTCTTCCAGTATTTCAATGGCCAGGCGCTTAATTTTTTGTTGAATCTGACTGTGGTTGAGTATCTTCATTGTGGTCGGCATTTTATTGCGCTATGCGTCCCTCAAAATTAGTGAAATACGCCGCATTCTGCCCGACTGCGTCTCACTTTTTAGTAAAGAACCGGAAATATGGCTTATATTTCCGCAGGGATACCTTATTTTAGCGAAAATTCGCTGAGCAAAGATAATAAGTATATGGTACAACAGATTGCCTTCATTCTGATTAGCGCAGTAGCCATAGGTGTTGCTGTAAAAGCTTTTGGTAAAGTCCGGCGCAACATCCTGCTGGGTCAGGACGAAGCGGTAACCGGTGACACAGGAGAGCGCTGGCGCAATGTACTGCTGGTGGCGTTCGGGCAGCGGAAGATGTTCAAGCGCTGGATTCCGGCGGTTTTGCACTTCATCATTTATGCCGCATTTGTCATCACTCAGATTGAGCTGATTGAAATCTTCATTGACGGCATAATCGGTGAGCACCGCTTTTTTGCAGATAAATTAGGCGGGTTCTACACCTTTGTTATCAGCTTCATCGAGGTCTTGTCCCTGCTGACCTTCTTCGCCACCTTTATCTTTTTGGCCCGCCGCAACCTGCTGAAGCTGCCCCGCTTCAAAAAGCCGGAAATGAAGGGCTGGCCGAGCCTGGATGGTAACCTTATCCTCATTTTCGAGATCATCCTGCTCATTGGCATTTTCACCATGAATGGCACGGATGTGGTACTGCAGCAAATGGACCCGGAACACTACAAAGACACCGGCACGCTGGCTGTAAGCAGCTGGCTCGGCCCGGCACTATTTGGCGGCATGAGCGAAGGCACGCTGATCATCCTGGAAAGGGTGGGGTGGTGGCTCCACTTTGCGATGGTGCTGACCTTTCTCAACTACCTGCCGTACTCCAAGCACCTGCATATTCTGCTGGCTTTCCCCAATACCTACTACGCCCGACTTAAGCCCCGTGGCGAGATGGACAATATGGACGAAATCACCAAAGAGGTCCGTAGCATGATGGATCCCGAGGCCGCTTTTGATGAGGCTGATATGAGCGAAGAGCTGCCGGAGTTTGGCGCGGATGATGTATTTGGCCTAAGCTGGAAGAATGTCATGGACGCCTACAGCTGTACCGAATGCGGCCGCTGCACAGCGGTTTGCCCGGCGAATATTACCGGCAAAAAACTGTCTCCACGTAAGGTGATGATGGACATCCGCGACCGGGCGGAGGAAATCGGACGCAACCTGGATTCAGGTTCCGAAGAGTTTGCCAAAGACAAGAGTCAACCGCTCAGCAAAGACAACTATGACGACGGCAAGACGCTGTTCGACTATACCACGCCGGAAGAACTGCACGCCTGCACGACCTGCAATGCCTGTGTGGAGGCCTGCCCGGTCCTTATCAATCCGCTCGACCCTATCCTGAAGATGCGGCGCTACGAAATCCTGACCCTGTCGCAGGGCCCGCAGGACTGGCTGCCGATGTTCAACAGTTTGGAAAATAGTGGCTCCGCCTGGGCTATCCCCGACGACCGGGACAAGTGGGCGAAGGAAGCTATGAAAGAAGGGTAATTCAGCAAGAACGAAAAGCAAATAAGATATGAGTAATCTCCGCATACCAACGATGGCAGAATTGGCCGCAGAAGGCCGGGAGCCGGAAATTTTGTTTTGGGTAGGCTGTGCCGGCAGCTTTGACAGCCGGGCGCAGAAAGTCACCGTGGCCTTTTGCAAAATCCTGAATGCCGTTGGCGTTGACTTCGCCATTCTGGGCAACGAAGAAAGCTGTACCGGTGACCCCGCCCGCCGCGCCGGCAATGAGTTCCTTTTTCAGATGCAGGCGTTGCAAAATATTGAGGTGCTCAATATGTACAATGTGAAGAAAATGGTGACGGCCTGTCCCCACTGTTTCAATACCATCAAAAATGAGTACCCGGCTTTAGGCGGCAACTACGAGGTGGTGCACCACACTCAGCTGCTACAGGAGCTCATCAACGAGGGCCGCATCAAAATGAAAGAGGGCGGTGAGTTCAAAGGCAAGCGCATCGCCTATTCCGAGGACTTCGGCTACGTCGCCGTCGACCCCCGCGTGCGGGAGATCGTGCGCGCGGCGGCGAAGGTGTTCGAGAGCGACCTCGGCTGCACCGTGGAGGAGGCCGATCCCGGCTGGGAGGATCCGTTCGGCGCGTTCTGGGGCCTCGTCGCCGCGGACAGCTCAGCAGCGACGGTTCGAAGCGTTCGTCTCACAGCAATGCCTTCATGGTAAGTTTGCTGTTTTTGTAATGATGGCAACACTTTTATTTCATAAGAAGCAAGTAGAAAGATTTGGAGGGACATGCCAAAACTGTCATTAATTAATGCTGCAGCTGCTGATGATAATTTTTTACCGCGTTTTT
>CAZNHN010000159.1:0-11085 GCA_964572415.1 uncultured Phaeodactylibacter sp. | reverse complement strand
CACCTACCACGACTCCTGCTATATGGGCCGCGTGAACGGCGTGTACGAAGCCCCGCGCGAAGTGCTGCAAACCCTCGATGCCGACCTGGTGGAAATGAAGCGCTGCAAGTCCAACGGCCTATGCTGTGGGGCCGGCGGTGCCCAAATGTGGAAGGAAGACGAGCCCGGCAATAAGCGCATCAACATCGAGCGTGCCGAGGAAGCCCTGGAAACCGGCGCTAAAGTCGTAGCCGCCAACTGCCCCTTCTGCCTGACAATGATGGGCGATGGCATCAAAGCCAAAGACAAGCAGGAAGAGGTGATGGTCTATGATTTGGCGGAGCTGATTTTGAATAATATGGAAGGGTAGTGGGGGAGGTCGGGTAGTGGTACTTTTGAGTGGTATTCGCATCCACGAAAGCCGAAATGCTAGGTTGTTCCGCATCTATATCACTCATTTCTGAAAACACCGGAGGTTGAGCTCTAACGGTCTTTGTGTGCAAGGTTTGGGCGTTTAAGCAACGGGAGTGAGCGCATACACTTTGTTCTGCAAAGGCGTCTTTTTTAATCAACAAATGTTTCTTTAATCACCTCTTTTACTTCTGAAATCTCAGCATCCGTCAAATTTCCGACCTTTTTATACACTCGTCTTTTATCTATTGTCCTGATCTGTTCAATGACCACCCAATTTTTCTTCCCTTTCACTTTTATTTCAATCCTTGTTGGATAATTTTTAGATTTTGAAGTAATCGGAGCAATGATTATGGTCCTTAAATAATCGTTTATTTCATTCGGTGAAACGACTACACAAGGTCTGGTTTTCTTAATCTCACTACCAATTGTGGGATCTAAATTCACTATGACTATTTCATATTGCGATATTTTCATAGCTCCCAGTTTTCATCTTCAAAAACATCATCAATCAATAATTCATCGTCTCCTCTCTCTGCCATTTTTTTGAAGGCTTCGTCCCATCCATCCCGGGGCTTTTTGACAGGTTTCAAAATCAAAAACCCTTCTTTGAAAATCAACTCAACCTTATCCGTGATATCATACCTCTCTAAGATGGTTTTTGCGAGTCTAATCCCTTTTGAATTTCCGATTTGAATGATTGAAATCTCCATATACTATGATTTAATTGTAATCACTTTGTATTTACAAAGTTGTCTTCTTTTTTACTCGAATCCAAGTTTCATTCCCTTTTTTTACCTGTGTGGAACGGCTATCCACGCTCTACTTCATTGGGGCAACCTTAATCAGCAATGTCTGCTAACAACTCGTCAATATCTCCTTCAATACCAATTTGATCTGCCAACTGTTTGAAGGCCGCATAATTCAAAGGCTCGTATGGCTGTTCCTGATCAATATCTGCTAAAGTAACTTGAGTGCGTATTGAACGTACAGCAGATTCAAGTTCATTCTGTTTTTTGAAGTTCTGATCTGACGCCTTATTTATTGCATTCTCGACTTTATCCAGTGTCTGTTTGTCCTCGATAGCCATGATGTACTCAATCAACCGGTACTTTTTGTCTCTTAGATCTATAGTCATGAGGCATTTTTTTTAGCTTAAATACTTTAATCTGTACGATAACAAATTCATGAAAGGATAGAGTTCCATTCGCTAAACAGCACAGTGAACTGAGGCACGAATATTTCCCCTAAAATAAGAAAAACCACCTAACACAACCTCACTTTAAAAAACGCATCGCCTCCTCCACCATCCGCTCCGAGCCAATGATTAGCGGAACACGCTGATGCATATCCACCGGAGCAATCTCCATGATACGCTGCCCATTGCCAAAGGCGAGCCCGCCGGCCTGTTCTGCAATAAATGCGAGCGGATTGCATTCGTACAGCAGCCGAAGCTTGCCTTCCGGATACACACCGGGCGTGGCAGGGTAGAGGTAGATGCCGCCCTTGATCAGGCTGCGGTGGAAGTCGGCCACCAGGGAGCCAATGTAGCGGGCGGTATAACCTTCGCGTTTGCAGTGGTTGAGGTAGTGCTGCACTGCTTCTCCGTATTTGAAGTAGTGGCTCTCGTTGATCGAGTAGATATTGCCTGCTGCCGGGAAGCGCATCTTGGGGTGAGACAGGTAGAATTCACCCAGAGAGGGATCGTAGGTGAAACCGTTGACCCCATATCCGGTGGTGTACACCAGCATTGTGCTCGAACCGAACAGGACATAGCCTCCGGCAATCTGCTCTACGCCCTTTTGGAGGGCATCTTTTGCTACTTCCGGTGGAGTGCCGGTCTCTGTCTTCCGTCGGTAAATACCAAAGACGGTCCCAATCGGGACATTCACCTCGATATTGGAGGAACCATCCAACGGGTCCATCGCAATGACGTATTTGGCATCATTCTTTCCGGTCAGTACCAGTTCTTCCTTTTCCTCAGAAACGATACAACAGACCTGACCGCCCATCTTCAGCGCCCGCACAAAGCGGATATGCCCGACGATATCCAGCATTTTTTGATCTTCGCCCTGCACATTTTCCGAGCCTGCCATTCCGGTGATGTCACCCAGGCCCGCCCGGTTGATTTCCCGACCCAGGATTTTTGCTGCCAGGCCAATATCCCGAAGGAGGCGGGAGAGCTCGCCGGTAGCATAGGGGAACTGATCCTGATTGAGGTCGATCCAGCGGTCAAGGGTGGTACCAACCGGAGCGCTGAGCGCTTTGATTTTTTCGTTCATGCTTTTTTCTAAAGATACAAAATTGAACCAACTGCCCCGCCTCAGTTGTATACCTAAATATTGATGGACATTAATTATGTTTGAGGTAAAATTGAAGCAAAATGACACTTCCCGATACCCTTTCCAATACCACCCGCCTGTGGGTGTACCAGGCCAATAAGCCATTTCCAGCGGACGCGGTTCCGGAAATCAGATCGAACCTGCAAGCCTTTGCCCACCAATGGGTGAGCCACAACCGGCAGCTCAGGGCGGATGCCGATGTGCTGCACGACCGATTCGTGATTCTAATGGTGGATGAAAGCCAGGCTGATGCCAGTGGATGTTCCATTGATTCCTCCGTACACTTTCTGAAGAAGCTGCAGGCGGAATACGGGGTGGATTTATTCGACCGCATGTACTTCAGTTATCAGGATGGCGATGCCGTACACACCGTCAGCCGGGAGGAGTTTGCCCGCCGGTATGCCGAAGGGCAAATCAATGACCAAACCCTGGTTTTTGATACCCTGGTTGAATCCAAGGCAGCTTTTGATGCAGGCTGGCTAAAGCCGCTGAGTGAAAGCTGGCACGCGCGATTGGTATAATTTCCACCTGCCTTGATAGAAAAAGCATGGCGCTTTGACTGGGGTAGTCTACCTTGGCTGATGCGAAACAACAGATTTGCAATACATCATGATCGGACGAGTCAAAAAATGGTTGGGTATTGAAGGCGTCAAACTGGAGCTGGTCCTTCCTGAAACAATGGAAGGGACCGACCGTGTGCTTCAGGGGCGTGTTCGCCTGCAATCCTTAAACCCACAGGTTGTCCGCCGCATCCGGATCATCCTCATTGAGCGGTACAGCCGCGGTCGGGGCAAGGAAAAGCTGGTGGATGAATACGAGTTGGGTCAGGTACAGCTGGACCACCGGCTGGAAGTCCTGCCCGGTGAAGTCCGGGAACTGCCCTTCGAGCTGCCCTTCGAACTCGTCCGCTCGGGCATCGATGATTTTGGCAAGCGCAATTTGTTGTTCAGCGGTTTAGCGAAAGCCGCCAAAGCCATCAATGCGGTGGGTTCTGAGTTCCGCGTGGAAGCCGAAGCAGAGGTGGAAGGCGTTGCGCTGAACCCCTTCGACAAAAAAGCCATCGCCATAAAAGGATAAGCCACTACCATGATTGTACTGCGTATCATCTACGAAGCCATTGCCCAAGCCTGGCAACAGCTCTATTCCAACCGCCTGCGGAGCCTCCTCTCCCTGCTGGGCATTTCCATTGGTATCTTTTGCATTATCGGCGTACTGTCGGCAGTGGATTCGCTGGAAGACAACATCCGGGGCAGCCTCGACAAACTGGGCAGCGATGTAGTGTATGTGAAAAAATGGCCCTGGGCGGATGTCAGCGGCGCCTGGTGGCATTACATCAAGCGCCCCAACCCTGACCATTCCGACTACGAGGTGATCAACGAAAAAGCGAAAACCGTTGACCTGGCTTCCTTCCATGTGGTGATTGGCTATAAAAGCGTAAGGTTTAAGTCCAATACGGTTGAAAATGCCGTCCTGATTGGCTCCTCCCTGGAGTTTGTGGAGATGTTTCAAATTGACTTCGAAAAAGGGCGTTACTTTTCTCCGGCCGAATACCATTACGGCAGCAATAAAATGGTTATCGGGGCAGTAGTGGCAGAGGAGCTCTTCGGCGAGATTGACCCCATTGGGCGGACCATCAAAATGATGGGGCGTAAGTATGAAGTCATCGGCGTGATTGAAAAATCAGGAGATGCCCTGCTAAATCCACTCGACTTTGATGACTGCCTGCTCGTTTCCTACAACAACGCCCGCGGGCTGGCCAACCTGAAAGCCCGGCAGATATTTGATACTTCTGTAAATGCGAAAGCAGCAGAAGGCGTCAGCATGCAGCAAATGAAGGACGAAATCAGAGGCATTCTCAGAGCCCACCACCGGCTGCCTCCCCGTGCGGATGATGACTTTGCGCTCAACGAGTTGTCCATGATCTCCAGTGTCTTCGATAGCTTCTTCGGCATTCTCAACCTGGTGGGCATTGTGATCGGCCTGTTTGCCATGCTTGTGGGCATCGTCAGTGTAGCCAACATCATGTTCGTTTCCGTCAAAGAGCGCACCAACCTGATAGGCGTAAAAAAAGCACTGGGCGCCAAACGCATCGTCATCCTGCTGGAATTCCTGATCGAGTCCGTGGTCCTTTGCTTTATTGGCGGGCTGGCCGGGCTGGGTCTGATTTACGCCATCATCACGATGCTTTCCAACATCATCGACTTTGATATGTACCTGTCCTTTGGGAATATGGTGCTTGGTGTGGTGGTCTCCGTGCTGGTCGGTGTTGCCTCCGGGCTGATTCCTGCCATTCAGGCCTCCCGTATGGACCCGGTAGAGGCGATGCGGCAGTAAGGCTTTCTGACAAGTGCAGTTTCCCCTTTGCCGCATCTCATGCCCGTTCGGGCATGCTTGCTGGTCGTACCTTGTACCACTTACTCTATCGCTTGCTGATAGGCTGCTTCCAGCCTGGGGAGCGGCATATAGCCCCGGGCGAGTACAGTGGTTTGTCCGTTCTGCTGAAGCAGGACCGTAGGGAAGCCCGTGACCCCGAAACCAGAGGCACGCTGAAATTCTTCCCGGGCGTGCTGCAGGTTTTCATTTTGTTTCATCTCCGCAACAAATGAGCTGGGCTCCAGCCCAAATTCAGCAGCCAACTCCCCGTAAGCTTCATAATCAACCGGTTCGATTCCATCATAATAAATGGCTTTTTGGAGGCGGGCTGCAAAGGCAACGGCCTGCCCGGGCTGATGTTGCTTGAAGACCGTAAGCGCTATCGCAGGCGGAATGGATGTGAAAACAGCAGACCCTTCCTCCAGGATATCTTCCAGAAAGCTTTGGCCAAAAGTTACGCCGGTGGCGCGTTCCACATCTTTGTATGCCTTGCTGATGTAACCGGCCACCTCGCCTATCGGGCCAATCCGCCCACCGGTAATCATTCCGCCGGAGAGAACTTCAAAGTCCAGCTCCGCTTTATGATTCTGGTGGAATTCAGTAATGACCGGAGAAAAGCCGTAGCACCATCCGCAGAGGGCATCGTACACATAGATCAGTTTCATGTTGTCCTGAGTTGTTTGTTGGCCCTGAGCACAACTACTAATGAGCAAGACCATTGCAAAAACAAAAAATCGCATATAGTTTTGGAAATAATAAGTGCGCAGAGCGTGTTTGGGTTGTGCCTGTAGCAACTAACAATTTTGTTAGAATGCCAATCCGAAGATTAGATTCGCTTTGAGACAGGTGGTCATCGAAAAACCCCACTCACGTACAAGGTAAATGAGTGGGGTTTAGTTTAGAAGGGCCCGTATTGCGGGTCGGAAGCAATAAGCCTGAAATCTCTGGCCGATGACCTTAAGGCTTCACCTCCCGGTTTTTCACATACTTCTCCAGCCAGGCATCCTGCTCGTACAGCATATGCATGATGGATTCTTTGGCGCGGTAGCCATGGCTTTCGTGGGGCAGCATGACCAACCGGGCTTTGCCGCCCAAGCCGTTGATGGCCTGATACATGCGTTCGCTTTGCAGCGGGAAGGTCCCACTGTTGTTGTCCGCCTCTCCATGAATCATCAGGAGTGGCTCGTTGACTTTGTCGGCATGCATAAAGGGGGACATGGTGTAGTAGACCTCCGGTGCATCCCAGTACGTCCGTTCCTCGCTTTGGAAGCCAAAGGGGGTCAGGGTCCGGTTGTAGGCGCCGCTGCGTGCAATGCCCGCTGCGAAGAGGTCTGAGTGAGCCAGCAGATTAGCTGTCATAAAGGCGCCGTAGGAATGCCCGCCCACGGCGATGCGGTTGCGGTCGGCAACGCCCCGTTCTGCCAGCACGTCTATAGCGGCTTCGGCATTGCCCACCAGCTGCTCCCGGAAGTAGTCGTTGGGCTCTTCATCTTCCTCCCCGACTATAGGCATGGCCACCCGGTCGAATACGGCATAGCCCTGCGTGAGCCAGTACAGAGGGGATCCCCAGTACAACCGCACAAATTCGTAAGGCGAGCCTTGTACCTGACCGGCATCTCCCTTGCTTTTGAATTCCCGGGGATAGGCCCACATGATCACAGGCAGCGGGCCATCTGTTTCCGGATTGTAGCCTTTTGGCAAATACAGATCGCCCTGCAAATCCAGCCCATCTTTGCGTTGATACTGTACCACTTCCTTTTCGATGCCTGCCAGGGCCGGGTAGGGGTGGGGGAAGTCCGTGATGGCATCAAGGTCGCCGGTCTTCCAGTTGCGGATATAGTAATTGGGCGGATCGTCCGGTGATTCGCGGCGGGTCACGACCAGTCCTTTTTTTGCATCCAAAATGAAAGCAGGGGATTCGTAATAAGGAGCCTCTGAGCGCCAAAGCTCTTCTGTTTCACTAGTCTTGAGATCAAAAGTGCGGACAAAAGGCCGGTTCCCTTCCGATGAAGCGCCCTGCCCGGTGAGGAAAAGGGTGCGCCCCCCATCTGCCATCAGCAGTACCTGCTCGCCAAACTCATTATAGGTCGTTTCAAAGCTGCCGGGGTCGCTGTAGCGGTCCTGGTAGGAGCGATCAAACAGTACCTTTTTGCTATCCGGTTTTCCCGGTGTAAACAGGCTGGTTTTAATATTGCGGGTCGCCCACCAGTATTCATAGGCAATAGCAGTGGAAGCGTTGCCCCAAACAATACCACTAAATCGAAGCTCAAAGTCCAGCCCCGCCTTCACTTCCCCATCTTTAAAAGGTGCTGACCAGTAAAACAGTTTGTCCCGGACGTCCACTTCCCGCTGCGGGTCGCCACCATCCTGAGCTTCCACCCAATACAGCGTTGCCGGCTGATCGTCCCGCCAGCTGATGCGGCGCTTGCCTTCCGGTACAGCCCCGAAACCTTTAGGCAGTTGCTCGATCAAAGGCTGCTCATCGATGAGCCTGACCAGGTTTCCGTCCAGGTCGTATACCTCCGTGGTGGTTGGGAAGCGATAATAAGGCACCAGATAGGAAAAAGGCCGGTGGATGGTCTCCACCATAATATACTGGTCATCAGGCGAGGGGCTGGCACCGGCTATCATTCCTGCTTTCGCAAAAGGCTTTGAGGTGCCTTTTTCCAGATCATGCATTACCAGCTCGGAAGTGGTGTAGTATTCAAACAGATCCTCATCGTAGGGATTTTCCAGTAGGTCCTGGTACGTCCGGAGGGTGGTTTTCTGCCCGGCAGACTCCTGAATGACTGGCCCGGCGGGCACCAGGATTTCCTCCGGGCGTTCGCCCCGGTCTTTGGGCACCATTTTGACCAGGATTTGATTACTGCCAATCCAGTCGTAAGGCGTGCCGCCCATGGCGTCATTAACGTTGGAATCGGTCAGCGGGCTGGCAGACTTGCCGGCCACTGTGCCGGCCCAAAGCGCAATGCCTTTCTGAGTGGTAATGGTGAAGGCAAACCGTTTACCATCGGGTGACCAGCTCAGGTTCTCGATTTGGGAATTCCCGAGTAATCCGGAAACGCTGAAGGTTCTTCCGCTATCCATATGTTTCAGGGTAAGGCTGGAGTAGCTGTAACTCCGGCTGCTCCCGTTGGTCCGGGGATTCATACGCAGGCCCGCGAGGCGAAGCTCCGGTTGGGCCAGTTCCTCAATGGAAGGGTAGCCGGGGCGCTCCATCAGCATCATCCACTCCCGGCTGCTGTTGATGCGCAGAGCAGGGGGCAGGGGCGCGTTGGCAAGGTCGGCGATAGGCTTGGGCGGCATTTGGTAGCCCGATGGGGCTTGTGCATCCAGCGAAAGGCTCAGTAGAAAGAGCAGTAAAAAGAGGAATGAGTTCTTCATGATTCGGGTTTTGTGTACTGCCAAAATAGTGAACCTGAGTCTATTTTGTAAACGGCTCTTGAAAATTGAAGGTCAACTGACAAAGATCACGCCCGGAATTGAGAAGGGTCAGTCCTGAAAACAGGTGTTTTTATCATTTTTACAGGGAACTAAAACCCACTCATCATGCGGGGCGCTATCGTTTTTTTACTATCCTTCCTTTTGTCCGTTGGCTTAATGGCTCAACAGTACACGCTCAGTAGTTTCGAAATGACTATATCAGGCACGTCTACGCTTCATGACTGGACCTCTGTTGTCAATGATGTTCAGGCCGAAGCAGTACTGGTATGGAATGAGAATCGCTTGGAACGCATTCCATCTCTTGAGGTCAAAGCCCGTTCGGAGAGTATCATCAGCGGTAAGGGGTCGATTATGGACAACAAAACATGGACAGCGCTGAAAAAAGATGCCTTTCCTCATATTGTATTCGAGTTGAAAAAAGCAACTATCTCTGCCGAGTTACCCTACAATATCAGTGCCTTTGGGAACCTCAGCATTGCCGGCGTAACAAGAGCGGTACAATTGCGGGTTCAGGGTGAACCGGTTGAGCATGGACGGATCCGTTTTACCGGTCAATATGATCTGTTGATGACTGACTTCGGAATAGATCCTCCAACGGCGCTTATGGGCTCCTTACAAACGGGGGATGCCATTACCGTAAACTTTGAGGTTGTGTTTGCAAAAGGTGGTCAAAGCCTGGGACTGAAATAGGCTAGTGGCACTATGTTCAATCTTTAATTTCCACGATTTCCACCCGCCGTTCCCGCGCAGCATCCGGATGGTAGATGCTGTTGCGCAAATCCTCCAGGGCATCGCTTACAGTATTGGAAGCGGTGGCTTCACCAAAGGGGCGCTCTGTTAAGATCAGTTGCCCGCCTTCGAGGTAAGGCAGGAAAACCCCAGCTTTATAGGTCCGGAAGTGATTGCGCACACTGCTAATGCGCCGCTTGCTCAACGCCAGGTTATAGTCCTTTTTGGCCCTTGGGCTCGTGTAGCCTTTCATGAAAATCTCGATGGTGTCCCCACTTTCAAGGCGTTGCAACAATATTTCCGAAAATCGCCCAAGGAACAGAAACCCTTTCTCCACTTCTTCCTCAAAGAAGGTCTCCACAGCATAGGTCGCTTCTTCTCTTAACTCGGTTTCCAGCGGATCGGCAAAGCGGTTCAGGTATTCTGGTTTTCGGGCTGCATAGGCTTCATAGGTTTCCGCGTAAGTGCGTTGCGTGGTGGTGCGCCGGGTGCGTTTGTCGGGCTCATCATTATCGAAATAGAGGGCAAGGGGCAGAAAGTCCTGCAGTGTATTGGGGACGGGCTCCGGTGCTGGGATAACGGGCTGTACCGGCTCAGGCGTGACCGGGACTTCAGCCAGTGCAGGGGTATCTGGAGTGGGCAAAAGGTATTGTACGGCGTACAGGTCATTGCAGCAGGCCTCAAAGTCGTCATCGAGGTAGTACGCACCGGTACGGTTGCTGGCCAGAAAAGCAAGGGTGGTGTCTCCGGTCAGGCTGTAGTAAAGGTCGTTGTAGCTGGAATTAACGGGTAGGCCAAGATTGACCGGGGGTGACCAGCCTTCGGGCGTACGCCTTGACCGGAAAACATCATATCCTCCGAAATTATTCCGCCCGGTGGAGCTGAAGTAGAGGGTTTGCGTAGGCGTATGGAAAAAGGGAGTAATGTCGTCCTGAGCAGTGTTTAGCCCTGACAAAGATACAGGTTCTCCCACCTGACCAGCGGTATCAATATCCGTACGGAACAGTTCAAGGTCTCCGGCATCGCTTTCCTGTACAAAAAAGAGCACTTCGGTTTGTGCTGTGGAGTCGTACCCCAGGCTCGGTTGCGTGGCGGTCTTCCCCTTTTGATTGATCGTGTTTGGTAAAAAGGTTACTTTCCGCTCCCAGCGCCCCCGGCTGTCCCGCTCCCGGTAGCCCAGCTGACAGCGGATTTGCGAAGCATTGACATAATCGCAAATGGTGAAATACACCCGGTTCCCATCAAAGCTAAAGGCCGTATGGGCGGTATGCAACTGATCGTCATTAAAGCCCCGGCGCAGCGGGCGGCCCCGGCCTTGCCCCTTTCGGTAGAGCACCTTGGTAATGCGGCGCGGTGGGGCGTAGTCGTCTTCTTCCCGTTCGTAGCGGAAAGAGGAATAGTAAAAGGTATCGTTGTGCAACAGGGGCGCAAATTCAGAATAATCGGTATTCACGCTTCTTCCCATGTGAGTAATCTTGGTCAGTGTATCAGCCGTTTGCCGGAGCGCCCACCGGCACTGCTGCAGTATTCGTTCGGCTTTTGCGCGGTCTTCCGGAGCAATGTCTGGCCGTTTCAGGAAGGCGGTCAGGTAGCCAATCGCCTGATTGTAATCTCCGGTATGCTGATAGACCTCGCCCAGGCCAAGCAGGGCTTGCGGGAAGCGGTCACCCTGTGGACTGTCCAGTACCTTCTGAAATTGCTCAGCTGCCTGCTGATAAGCCTGAAAGCGCAAAGCGACCTGTGCGTATTTCAGGCTGACCGGTGGGGTTTCCGGACGGATGGAAAGTGCCCCTCCGTAATGCTGCAG
>CAZNHN010000158.1:10739-13755 GCA_964572415.1 uncultured Phaeodactylibacter sp. | reverse complement strand
CAAAAATCATCGGGCACTTCACCTGCCACATCACAACGAAATCCATCTACACCTACCTCTTCCAGCCAGAATAACATCTCACCGATCATAGCCTCGCGAAGCGCCGCATTATCATAATTCAAATCGGCTACATCGGTCCAGCCCCAGGACTCTCCGGTTTTGGGATCAATGGGGTCAATCACATTGCCCAGGCTGTCTTGCGTGTAGTACTCCGGATGCTCGGTAATCCACGGATGGTCCCAATCCGTATGATTTGGCACCCAATCCAGAATCACCCGCATATCCATCTCGTGGATGGTATTCACGAGTGCCTTAAATTCCTCCATAGTACCGAATGCAGGGTTTACCGCCGTATAATCCGCTACAGCGTAATAACTACCCAGGCTGCCCTTACGCCTGGCTTCTGAGATGGGGTAAACAGGCATAAACCAAAGGATATCCACCCCCATTTCCTTCAGGCGGGGCAGGTGTTTGGCAAAAGCCTCCAGCGTGCCCGAAGGCGTATACTGCCGCACATTGACTTCGTAGATATTGGCCTGTGCCGCCCACTCAGGCGTAGCGGCAGAAGGCAGCAGGTCAGGCTGCTCCATAGGCTCGGATTCATTTTCGGCTGAGGTTGACCCTGCTCCACCGCTACAGGCAGCCAGGGTCGTAACCATCAGGAGATAGAACAGGTTTCTCATGGGGATTGGATTTATGCCTTTTATTCTGCAACACCAAATTGCTGCCGGGTGGGGCGGGTTAGCAGGGAAATCGCTTTCAGGATCGCACCTTCGGACTTCGTGTCCTTTACACCAGCCCAGGTCATGGCATCATTTTCCTGACTGACCCCCTGAATCTCCCACTGTTCGTCCTGACGGTCATCAATATTATCGAATTGCAATATCTGCTTGCCATCCTGATTCAACAGGCGCCAGGAACCATGCCCTGTTTTTTCCTGCCAGCGACCGTTTTCATAGGTACCGTCAGCAGACAATTTAAACCAGCGCCCTTTATTAGCAAGGCGGGTGGCTTTGTCGTCCACCACATAATATTCCCACACCCAAAAGTCAGTAGTCAATGTGTTAACCAAAGCAGAAGGCTGTGCTGTTACCGGAGGCTGGAAGGAACCATTCATGGCTATGCTTTCGCTGGGTGTATTTGCTTCAGCCGCTGTTGGCGCTGTGGTCGTTTCCGTACCGGCTTCACCTGCAGGCTTATCATCAGTACAAGAGGCCACTAACCCAATAATCAAAAGTAAGGACCAACTTAATCGTCTCATATTGCGAAGATGGTTTAGATTTTGGTCGGGAAGATAAAAGGAAGCCCCCACTTTACAAAGCGGGGGCTTCAGGTTTGTTTTAACAGAACAGGTGAATTAACACTACCCCTGCCTGTGTACCACTGCGGCTTCAACCGTACCGTTGGCAGGCAGCTCCCGGCGCTCGCCGTAAAGCATAATTTCCAATGGCTCATTGGTATGGTTAATGATCTGCGTCTGCTCGCCGGCTACTTTTACCTCCAGGTAGTACCCCCGGAAGCGCACCTTAAAGGCGTAAGATTGCCAGTTTTTGGTAATGAACGGGCTGAACTGCACCGTATCATTAAAGACCCGCATGCCACCGAAGCCTTTGACGAAAGCCATCCAGGTACCAGCCATACTCGTAATGTGGCAGCCATCTTCGGTATCGTTGTTGTAATCATCAAGGTCAAGACGGGCGGTGCGCAGGTACATCTCATAAGCTTTCTCCTCTCTGCCCAGCAGTGCGCCCAGAATCACGTGCACACAGGGGGACAGCGACGACTCATGCACCGTACGTGGCTCGTAGAAGTCGAAATTGCGGCGGATGGTGTCCGTATCGAAGTGGTCTTCGAAAAAATAAAGCCCCTGCAACACACCGGCCTGCTTAATAAAGACCGAGCGCAAAATGCGGTCCCATGACCAGTTTTGGTTAATGGGGCGGTCTTCCGGTTTCAGGTCATCCACGGTAAGCAGCTCCTTGTCGAGGAAGCCATCATGCTGCACTAAAATGCCCAGTTCATCGTCCTTCGGCAGGTAGATATTACCGGCAATGTCTTTCCATTTTCCGGTCTCGGTGTTCCGGTAGAATTTAATCTTTTCTTCGATCGCCTGGTAGCGCTCCGGGTGGTTTTGCGCCACGTATTCAATGGCCTCCATGGCATACTCCAGGCACCATTTGGCAATGTAGTTGGTATACCAGTTGTTGTTGACGTTGTTTTCGTACTCATTCGGCCCGGTAACACCGTGCATCATGTACTGTCCGTTGCGCTTGGAGAAGTGCACCCGCTGTGCCCAGAAGCGGGCGATGCCGATGAGGACTTCCAGCCCGTACTCGCTGAGGTACTCCTGCTCGCCGGTGTAGCGGATGTAGTCGTAAATGGCGTAGGCAATGGCGCCATTCCGGTGAATTTCCTCAAAGGTAATTTCCCATTCGTTGTGGGATTCTTCCCCGTTCATCGTCACCATGGGGTAGAGCGCAGCACCATCGGTGAAGCCAAGTTTTTCGGCATTCTCAATGGCTTTTTGCAAATGCTTGTACCGGTAAACCAGCAGGTTGCGGGCCACGGACTGATCGGCAGTGGCCAGGTAGAAGGGGAAGCAGTAGGCTTCGGTATCCCAGTAGGTGCTGCCGCCGTACTTCTCGCCGGTGAAGCCTTTAGGGCCGATGTTCAGGCGCTCGTCCTCGCCGGTATAGGTTTGGTACAACTGGAAAATATTGAACCGGATGCCCTGCTGAGCCGCTACATCGCCTTCAATGCGGATGTCCGCTTCTTCCCATTTGTTGCCCCAGGCAATCGCCTGCTCATGTAGCAGAGACTGGAAGCCTTCTTTGTAAGCTTCCTTCACCGCCGATTTGCAGCGGTCCATCAGTTCTTTTTTCTTGTAATTCAGGGAAGTAACGTTAGCAGCGTACTTGTAGATCACTGTGGTCTCTCCCTCTTTGCAGGCCAGGTCTACCGAGCAGGCCACATACTTCTCCTTTTCGATACGGTAGGCGTCGAAGTCCACTTCCTT
>CAZNHN010000158.1:3272-10718 GCA_964572415.1 uncultured Phaeodactylibacter sp. | reverse complement strand
CTCCACCCAGAATTTCTCATCGTAGTTGGAATCTTCGTTTTCGACATCAAAATCTACGTAAGGCGTAATGTTGATGGGGCTGGAAAAGTCCAGAGGCGTGAGGCGGTACTCCAGAGCGGCGATCTCATCCCGGACGATGCTGCAGAAGCGTTTGGCTTCCACTTTCACCCGCCGCCCGCTCTTCATCTTTGCCGTAAAGGTACGCAGCAGATAGCCTTCCTTCATATTCAGCTCGCGGCGAAAGTCTTCCACTTTGCATTCCGCCAGGTCAAGGGCTTCCCCGTCAAAGTCGATGTTAATGCCCGCCCAGTTGGAAGCATTGAGTACTTTGGCGAAGTATTCCGGATAGCCGATCTTCCACCAGCCGACTTTAGTTTTGTCGGGGTAGTAAATGCCCGCCAGGTAGTTGCCCGGCAGGGTGTCGCCGGAGTACTGCTCCTCGAAGTTGGCACGCTGCCCGAAGCGGCCGTTGCCGATGCTGAAAATACTTTCGGAAATACGGTTGTATTCCGGAATGAAGCCTTCTTCGATGATGCTCCACTCGTCGTGTTTCAAATATTCCTTCATGTTGGTTTAGGCTTTTCGTGTTATTGAATGGCTGCTGCGGGCAGGGCCTGCAGGATATCGTTAGGGGTGAGGTTTGTAAAATCAGATACCACATGATGGGCGTGCTTCAGGTTGTCGCCACCTACGCCAACGGCATAGAAACCGCCGGAAAGCGCAGCGTCCACGCCTTTTTCGGCATCTTCAAAAACCACGCATTCGTTGGGTTTCAGCCCCATGGCCTCCGCGCCCATCTCAAAAACCTGTGGGTCAGGTTTGCTGCGGGTGAGTTTGTTGCCATCGATGATGACTTCAAAGCGGTCTTTCAACCCGATCTGCTCCAGGATGGTAGTGGCATTCTTGCTGCTTGAGCCTACCGCCAGTTTCAGCCCTTGTGCCTCAGCCGCGTCCAGGAAGGGCAGCATGCCTTCCAGTATTTCGGAATCGTCCATCTTCAGGATGTACTCCCGGTACCATTCATTCTTTTGGGTGGCCAGCTCCTGCTTTTCGGCCGCTGTTTTTTCCACGCCGCCCCATTCCAGGATAAGGTCGAGGGATTCCATACGGCTAACCCCTTTGAGCTTCTCGTTTTCTTCTTCGGTGAAATCCGATCCCACCGCATTTGCCATTCGCCTCCAGGCGATGAAATGATATTTGGCAGTGTCTACAATCACACCGTCCAAATCAAAAATAAAAGCTTTGATCATGCTTAACAATTCGTATTTGCGCCCTAAGATAAGGGATTTTTTGAGGGCGGGAAAGGATAGTGTTTTAATTACACTTAGAAAACAAAACTGGCGGGCTCCCTTTTAAAAGCAGCCCGCCAGTATCCAGCTACAATAAAAAATCTGTTAAATCACCCCCAGCTCCTTCCCTACTTTCGTGAACGCAGCAATCGCCTTGTCCAGGTGCACCCGGTCATGAGCAGCCGACAGTTGCGTCCGGATACGGGCTTTGCCTTTAGGCACTACCGGATAGAAGAAGCCGATCACGTAAATGCCTTCATCGAGCAGGCGGTTGGCGAAGTCCTGCGACAGCTTGGCATCGTACAGCATAATGGGCACGATGGGCGCCTCCCCGGGCAGAATATCGAACCCGGCGGCAGTCATCTCTTTGCGGAAGTAGGTAGTATTGTCCTCCAGCTTGTCTCGCAGCTCGGTAGACTTGCTCAGGATGTCAAACACCTCAATGGAAGCGCCTACAATAGCCGGTGCCAGGGTATTGGAGAACAGGTACGGGCGGGAACGCTGCCGCAGCATATCCACAATTTCTTTCTTCGCTGCCGTAAAGCCACCGGAAGCACCACCCAGCGCCTTACCAAGCGTACCGGTGATGATGTCCACCCGGCCCATAACATTATGGAATTCATGAGTACCCCGGCCGGTCTTGCCGATAAAGCCGGTGGCGTGGCAATCATCGACCATCACCATGGCGTCATACTTGTCTGCCAGGTCGCAGATTTCATTCAGTTTGGCAATATCCCCATCCATAGAGAATACCCCATCCGTAGCGATCAGGCGGCGGCGGGAAGATTGGGCTTCCTTAAGTTTTTCCTCCAGGTCAGCCATATCGCTGTGCTTGTAGCGGTAACGGGATGCTTTGCACAGACGGATGCCGTCAATAATGGAGGCATGGTTGAGCTCGTCCGAGATGATGGCGTCCTCTTTAGTGAGCAGGGGCTCAAATAACCCGCCATTGGCATCAAAAGCCGCTGCGTAGAGGATGGTATCTTCCATACCTAAGAATTCAGCGATTTTACGCTCCAGCTCCTTGTGGATGTCCTGTGTGCCGCAGATAAACCGCACGCTCGACATTCCAAAGCCATGGGTGTCAATAGCATCCTTGGCTGCTTTGAGGATGTCCGGATGGGACGATAGCCCGAGGTAGTTATTGGCACAAAAGTTCAGGACTTCCCCAGTGCTCTGTGTCTTGATAGCCGCTGATTGCGGCGTCGTGATGATCCGCTCTTCCTTGTACAGGCCGGCTTCTTTGATTTCGCTTAGTTCCTGCTCCAGTGCAGGCTCTACATTTTTATACATAAGTTGAAGTTGAGTGCTTTAAGAATTAAAATTACAATGCTGCGGACGCCATTTCCCGCAAATTAGCAAGCATATCCCTGGTCATGCCCGGAAGGTCGTAGGCAGGCTTCCAGCCCCAGTCCGCCCGCGCCTCTGCGTCATCAATATTTTCCGGCCAGCTTTCGGCAATTTTTTGCCGGAAATCGGGTTCGTAGGCGACTTCAAAACCGGGCACTTCTGCTTGAATGGCAGCGGTGATTTCAGCGGGTGTGAAATTCATACCGGAGATATTATAGGAGGTTCGGATACGGAGTTGTTCAGCCGGGGCATCCATGATTTCAATGGTAGCCCGAACGGCATCGTCCATGTACATCATAGGCAGGCGGGCGTGGTCAGCCAGGAAGCAGGTGTAGCGCTCCCCGCGTACCGCATGGTGGAAGATATCCACTGCATAGTCCGTGGTGCCGCCTCCAGGCATCGACTGATAGCCCACAATGCCCGGATAGCGGACAGAGCGTACGTCGACGTCAAACTTTTGGTAAAAGTAGTTGCACCAGTGCTCGCCGGCGACTTTACTAATGCCATAAACGGTCTGTGGTTGCAATACAGCATGCTGAGGCGTATCAATTTTGGGCGTTTCCCCACCGTATACTGCAATTGAGCTGGGGTTGAATACTTTGCAGCCAAATTGCTTCGCCGCTTCCAGTACGTTGAAGAGGCCCGACATGTTCACTTCCCAGGCCCACTGCGGGTTGAGTTCTCCCTTGGCGGAAAGAATAGCTGCCAGATGGTAAATTTGTGTTACGCCCCGGCTTTTAACCAGCTCGAATATGGCATCGCGGTCGAGTACGTCCAGTGTTTCGAAAGGGTAATGGTAAACCTCGGGCGCACGAATATCGGTTGCCAAAACATTGGCAGCCCCAAAGCGCTCACGGAGGGCTTGCCCGAGCACCGTGCCAATCTGGCCATTAGCGCCCGTAATGAGGATGGTTTCGGTTTTCATATAATTTGGTCAGTGCTATAAAATACTGCGGCTTTCCATGATTCCACGAATCGCCTACAAATTGTAAACGCAGCAAAACAGCTGGGGTTTTGGCTGATCTTATTCCGGGTCCGGAACAGCATCCAAAAACCGGTAATGCTTCGCTTCATAATCCATCCAGCAGCAGTAATTTTCCCGCCCGTTGGTCACCATCAGGTAGGGAACCTGCAGGCTGGAATTATACCAGGAGACCTGCTCAAATACGGCCTGACTAATCTTTACCTGCGGGGCCTTACACTCAATGAGCAGGTAGGGCTTTACGTCTTTATCATAAACCAGCAGATCAAACCTGCGGTCCAGGGTATTGACTTTCAGCCCCCGCTCCATAGAAATGCGGTTGCTGTTGTATCCCCGTTCCTGCAAGAGGTACTCCACCACCAACTGCCGGACCATCTCTTCGGGCTGCAGTACCAGCCACTTTTTTCGGATGCGGTCAAAGATAAGCCGTTTATCGGCCTGCCGCTTCACCCGAAGCTGATCTTTGTAACGGAGCAAGTCAATATTTATCTCCATGCAGCCCGGTTATCGTACGATTACTTTTTCCTGTCGCAGCACCTGTCCCTGTGGGCCCCGAAGACAAATCCAGTATATACCGGCTTGTTTAGGCAAGGTTACTGTACTTCGTCCGGCTGCTACCGGTTGCTGACCCAACTCCTGCCCGGCGGCATTATACCAGGCGACTGAAAGAGCATCTTGCTGTCCAACTCCGGTGATGGAGACCTCTACGGCCGATTGAGTAGGATTGGGGAAAACGCTAAAGCCATAGGTGCCTTGTGCTTCCTCATCAGAGGTCAGCAGCCAGGCATCAAACAACGCCTGCAGGGAATCAATAGGCTCCACGCCAGCGGGCGCTTCCGCTACATTGAGCTCCAGCCAGGGGTTATCCGGATCATCGTCGGGCTTAAACACCCGCAAAAAGGCAGAAGTCGAAGACGTCCCGGCATCCAGGCAACGGGCATCTGCTCCGGGGATATTGGCGCCCTGCATGGCGGCCATAAGCCGTTCTGCAAGGGTGCCTTCTGTATTTAAGAATCCTGATTCCATACCCTCCAGTACTTCCGGGCCCAGCAGAATATTTCCCTGTATCGCATAGTTGGCTCCGAGGAGATGCCCCTTCCAATCGTCTGCATTCTGACCAGTGAAAGCTGCTACTTCCGGTTCCCCCACAGCATTCAGGGCCGCTACACCATATTGCCGGTATTCCGGGTTGAAATTTTGCGAAAAACAGGCATCATTTGCCACCAGCCAGTCGATGACTTCCTGCGGCGTATTGCCTTCGGACAAGCGGGTCACTCCGTTATCCAAATTGATGTGGGGATTAACACAAATATAAGCCTGTGCATTAATCCCGCCCCGCCCCGGAATAATCCCGCTCAGCAAAATCACCCCGCCCAGGCTGCCAATGCCTTCCACACAGGTGGCACCTGCACTGCCTACCTCACCCGTAGCCGGATCAACCGCCACAATGGAGAAGGTATCCTGTGACCAGGCGCTTTGTAAAATCAACAGGGACAGCAGCCCTATCCAAATTATCGATTTCATAACTCTATTTGATGATTAGTTTCCGGCTTATGGTTTCCAGCCCATCAGTGAGCTGAAGCCAGTAAGCACCGGCGGCCAGCTGCAAACGGGGAAGCGCAAAGGTATGATCCCCCGCTGCCAATGCTCCGGTAAATATATTGCGTACCCGTTGCCCGTTGCTATTCATGAGCACCACCTGAGCACCAGGGAGCGGCTGTTGGAGCTCTAGGGATACCGTCATATCTGATACAGCCGGCGTAGGAAATACCCCAAGGCTGACCCGGGATTCCAAATCAGGGACCGCTGTCAGCATAGACTCCCGCACCTGATTGGTATTGAGTACCTCAAACCCTCCGGCATTACCTCGCCATAAAACCGCAGCCACGATGAGGCTGTTGTTACCCAGGTTATCCGTGTTGATCTCCTGTGCCTGCAGATCAGGGATGGATATGCTGTAGCGCCTGTCCATCTCATCGCCGGCATTAGCACCACCATCGGCAATGGTTTCGCCAAAGGCCGTACCGGTCATGGAATGGCGAAGAATGTTCTTGTGCTCTGCCATGGCGCCCTGACCGGATTGCATAGCGATGACGTCAGGCTCAATGAGGTAGATGGACAGATTAACTGACTCCCCGTCAACGCCTTCAAAGAAACGGGTTTTGGTCTGTACGATAAGGCTGTCCTCTGTAGCTTGTGCCAGCAGGCCTGTTTGGGCTACGGGCGATGTCCCGTTAATGGCATCCACCACCGTTGCGGCATCCTGGCGAACGGTAGCAATATTGGAACTGGTAACGCCCAGGTTTTCTGTATTCAGGAAGAAAACCGGCTGCCCGAAGCCACCCAGGGCTGTCGTGAGTTCATTAGAAACACTGTTCGTCAGGCTGCTGCTGCCAAAGTGGGCGGCAAGCACCAGCGCATCTGACTGATTGTCCGCCAGCAGGTCCCGGAATAGTTCCCAACCGTACCCCCCGCATTTGGGGCACCAGGTCGCCGTACGCTTGGTGATGAGCGGGTGATGGGTCTGCGGGACTTCAATCTCCTGTGCCAGCAGCGGCAGGGTCAGGGCAAACAGGCAAAAAAGTAAAAAGGATCGTTTCATAGCAAGCTTAATTTTGGATAAAAGTACGGGGAATTCCGGCTATAAAAAAACGCCAGCTACACTTCCAGCCCATGCCAGCGCTGAGAGCGCATGTACCATAGAACAATGCCCATCATCACAATCCAGTACAGGATCTCAGAAGCCCACGCCCAGGGCAGCCCCAGGCTGGTATGGTTGACAACGATGTAGATGTACGCCAGGTAAACCGCTGCGCATATGGTTTGTATGATCAGCCCGAAAAAGGTTGCTCCCGTACCGGCCAGTCCGTTGAAGTAAACGCTGCCAATGCTGAAAGCGGTGAGAATACCCACCAGCACATAAAAAACCGGTTGCGCTTCGGTGATCAGCGACATATCAGCCCCGCCAAGCAATGGGTACAGCAACTCGTGCGGATAAAGGACTACCGGCAGGGTCAGCACCATTGTTGTCAGCCAGCATATTTTAGCTGTCTTCCAGATGATGGGAACGACCGCCTGCCGCTTGCGCTGCCCTATGAAGTTACTCACCATCGTATTCACCCCACTGGCAAAACCCCAGGTGGGGATAGACAGAATGAGGTAGACCATGCGCACCAGGTTGGTAATGGCCAGTTCGCGTTCGCCCAGATTCTCCACAATACCAAAGAAGACGAACCAACTGCCCAGCCCGACAAAAGACTGCGCCACAATGGGCAGGGCAAGCTTGTACTGCTGCCTGATAAGTTCCAGGTCTACATTGGGCAGCTTGAACAGCCGGTAGCGGTGCGCTTCCCGGTCAAAGAAAATGTATACCATAAATACAGCAAACGCAACAATCTCCGCGATTGTGCTTGCCAGCCCGGCACCGGCAATGCCCATAGCCGGCAAGCCCCAGTGCCCGAAGATCAGCCCGTAGTTGAGCGCAATATTTACGATGCCCAGAATGACAGTGTCTACGATAATGAAGGTAGTCCGGGCCACACCCGTATAAAGCGCAATCACCGCCACGCCGGTATAACTGAAAAAGACGCCCCAGGAGCGGGTATCCAGGTATTCCAGGCTTTTCGTGAAAACGACTTCCGAATTGACAAAGAGCCCGAAGAAGTAGTAGCAGCCATACTGCATGATAAAAAACATGACCACTGCGAGCGCCAGTTCGAAGTAAACCATGGAGTAGAACGTCCGCCCCACTTCCTCCAGGGCCTCCTCCCCTGCCCGGCGGGCGATCATAATCTGCCCACCCCGGGAAAACCCATAACCAATAGC
>CAZNHN010000158.1:0-3262 GCA_964572415.1 uncultured Phaeodactylibacter sp. | reverse complement strand
AGATAAAAGACCCCCACGAAGCCAATTGAGGCGAAGTCCTCCTCGCTCAGGTGGTATAAAAACACACTATCGCTCAGCGCCACCACGTTCTGAGCAGCGCTGCCCAACATGATAGGAGCTGAAATGGAGAGGATTTGCCGGTATGAAGTGCGTAGGCGCATGAGGAGCAAAAGTAGGCAGGCAGAAAATGATTAGCACTAATTTACCCTCAATTTTCAAAATTTTCCTGCAATCTTTGACACTTACATTCATTTATCGTGTCTCTTACTAAACTTTCACCGGACCTTAATTTTTAATCATGAGATTATCTACTTTCCTGATGGCGCTGATCATAACTGTGGCGCTGCTGTCCTGCGGGAGCGACCCCGCTGGCCAAACCGAAAAAACAACCAGCAAAATGTACGAAAAAACCGGGCTTGAACAGCCCCAGGCTACCAAAAAACCTAAAGAACTTACCATCCACGGTGATACCCGCGTAGACGACTACTACTGGCTCAACCAAAGAGAGGACGAGGAAGTCCTCGCCTATCTGAATGCCGAAAATACTTACACCAAAAGCATGATGAGCCACCTGGATACTTTCCAGGAAAAGCTATACCAGGAAATCATTGCCCGGATTAAACCGGATGACACATCCGTACCCTACAAGGATAACGGCTATTTTTATATTACCCGGTTCGAAAAAGAAAAGGAATACCCGATTTACAGCCGTAAAAAAGGTAGCCTTGATGCCCCGGAGGAGATTATGCTCAATGCCAACGAACTGGCGGAAGGCTTCGATTACTACAATATTGGTGGACGGGCTGTCAGCCCCGACAACCGGCTGCTGGCTTACGGGCAGGATACACTGAGCCGCCGCATTTACACCCTGCGCTTCAAAAACCTGGAGACGGGCGAGATGCTGCCCGATCAAATCCCGGGCACTACCGGAAGTGCGGTGTGGGCCAATGATAACGAAACGGTATTCTACACCCTCAAGGATGAGACTACACTGCGCAGCTATAAAGTCATGCGCCACCGCCTTGGCACACCAGTTGAGGAAGATGTGGAAGTCTACAGTGAAGACGATGCTACCTTCCTGGCATTTGCTTACAAAACCAAGTCGGATAAATATATCGTGGTGGGCTCCTATGCTACCCTTAGCCAGGAATACCGGGTACTGGACGCCAGTAATCCTGAAGGTGAATTCCGCATTATTCAGCCCCGGGAACGCGGCCTGGAGTACAGCATAGCCCACTTTGGCGGCCATTTTTACATCCGGACCAATCTGGATGCCCAAAACTTCCGGCTCATGAAAACACCGGAAGAAAAGACTACAAAGGACAACTGGGAAGAAGTCATCCCCCACCGCAAAGATGTGCTGCTGGAAGACATGGAAATCTTCAAGGACTACCTCGTGCTCTCTGAGCGCAAGGCCGGCATCACTCAGCTAAGGGTGCGCCCATGGGAAGGTGAAGAACACTACATCGACTTCGGTGAGGATGCCTATCTGGCATACACATCTGTCAATCCGGAATTCGATACCAAAATTTTGCGCATAGGCTACACGTCCATGACTACCCCCAATACCACTTACGACTACGACATGAAAGGGCGGACTTTCGAACTGCTCAAGCAGCAGGAAGTGGTCGGTGGCTTCAACCCGGAGGAGTACCAATCAGAGCGGCTGTTGGTCAAAGCCCGGGACGGCGTGGAAGTGCCCGTATCCATGGTGTACCGTAAAGGATTCAAAAAGGACGGCACTCAGCCGCTGCTGCTCTACGGCTACGGTTCCTACGGCAACAGCATGGAGCCCTACTTCAGCTCGGTGCGCCTTAGCCTGCTCGACCGGGGCTTCGCCTATGCCATTGCCCACATTCGGGGCGGGGAGGAAATGGGCCGCCACTGGTACGAAGATGGCAAGTTACTTAACAAGAAAAACACGTTCACTGATTTCATTGACGTTGCAGACCACCTCGTTGCTGAAAACTACACCAGCAAAGAACAGCTCTTCGCTATGGGTGGTAGCGCCGGCGGCTTGCTGATGGGCGCGGTAATCAACATGCGCCCCGACCTTTGGAAAGGCGTAATCGCGGCAGTCCCCTTCGTGGATGTGGTCACAACGATGCTCGACGAGTCTATCCCGCTGACGACCGGTGAGTTTGACGAATGGGGCAATCCAAAAGACAAAACCTACTACGAATACATCAAGTCCTACTCGCCCTACGATAATGTGGAAGCTAAGGAATACCCGGCTATGATGGTCACGACCGGGCTGCACGACTCTCAGGTGCAATACTGGGAGCCCGCCAAGTGGGTTGCCAAGCTTCGTGAAGTCAAAACCGATCAGAACCCGTTGCTGCTGCATACCAATATGGAGGCAGGCCACGGAGGCGCTTCGGGCCGCTACCAGCGCTATAAGGAAACCGCTATGGAGTATGCCTTCCTGCTTGATTTGGCCGGCCGGGCGGAAGTGACAGAGCCAGTTAAGGATTAAGAAGTAGTAAAACTGTTTTTGCAAGCGGGAGCGCTCTAACCTTCGAAGAAGGTGAAGCGCTCCCGCTTACGTTACCACGCTCTACGCTTCAAAATTGCCTGTTTCTGACACCCCTGCCTGAACCAAGTCAGGGTTTCTGCCATTTATTAAATTGGGTTGGTGCAATACTTCCCGGACTAAGTCTGAATTACAAATTGCACTTTTTGAATAGCCTGGCAGCATTTGTTGTTTGCCTTTTGGATAAGCTGGAGCAGAGCGGGAAGCTCTACCCCAGCAGCCCTAGCGCTTAAGTGCAGAGGTTTGCCTTTCTGTTTTGTGCAATTTGTTATACACGCCCGGACGCAAAGCCCGTTTCAGGAAAGCTTATTTTTCCGTATATTGCCCAATTACCCTAACCAATTCTCAAATTATCTCAAATCGTTATTTATATGAGTGTTGAAACCATCAATAATCTGCAGCTCATTAAAGAAAGTGCGCGCGACTTCGCTGAAAATTACATCCGCCCTCACGTCATGGAATGGGACGAGTCCCAGGAATTCCCGGTAGAAGTGTTCCAGCAAATGGGACAGTATGGCTTCCTCGGCGTATTGGTTCCGGAAAAATACAATGGTTCCGGGCTGGGCTATCAGGAATACATCACCGTGATCGAAGAGATCGGTAAGGTGTGCGGATCGATTGGGCTTTCCGTGGCTGCCCACAACTCCCTTTGCACGAACCACATTCTGATGTTTGGCAACGAGGAGCAAAAACTGAAGTACCTGCCCAAGCTGGCTACCGGCGAATTCA
>CAZNHN010000157.1:4885-13768 GCA_964572415.1 uncultured Phaeodactylibacter sp. | reverse complement strand
ACATATCGGAACTCCATTTGCCGCAGCCAGCCGAACAGCTTCATGGAGATAAACCAGCTGCCTGACCAGACAGAAGCGTTGAGGGCACTCATGATTTCCTGGTTTCTAGGGCCTACGTAGTACATCGTCAGTTCGGAAGTCATGGGCGCCGCAGCACTCATAAGGGGCTGTCGTAGCACATAGGCTCCGATGGCAATGCCCAGGGCAAATGGCAGGTGGGCATAGTACTCCGTGGTGGCCAGGGCAAACAGCATAAAAATGGAAGCCGACTGAAAAAAGGTAATGGCGACCTTGTATCCGAAACTGCGCCGGACATACGGCATGATGGCCACCGTCATGGCGACCAGGAAAAAGGTCAGGGAGCCCACGAGCGAGAACTGATCGGAAGGTAGCCCGTGCACATTGAGGAAAAACAGGTTGATGACCGGAATGGTAAAACCAGCTCCTACTGCTATAATGAGGGTGGGGGTGAGGGCTTTGAAAATTGTACCCCAGTCGTACCCGTGCAGTACTTTGCGGAACGGCACTTTTTGCGAAAGCTGTTCCGGTACCTGTATGCGGTAGACGAAGAAAGCACCGGCGAGCCCCAAAACAGAGATGCACTGCAGTACCCGCTTTTCCGTAAAAAATGCCGGGTCGATTTGAGTCAGGATGAAATTACCAATCCCGATCAGGCAAATGGTACCGGAGAAGGACAAAAAAGAAAGCGAAATGGCCTCCGAGTGGGCCTCTTTACGGGCATTCAGAAGGATAAAGGGCAGCACTGTGATTTGCATGCAGGTATAAGCCAGCCCCCAGAGCATGGCAGAAGCATTCACCACCTGCGTCCAGCCTGCTCCAATAGCGTGCAGCAACACCAGCGACATGACCGGCGTAGCGACCGTAGCCACGTAAAAGAAGGGCTTCAAACGCCGCCCTTTGATGAACAATCCGATTGGGAAAGCCAGGCAAAAGACCGCCAGGAACCGGTAGGAAAGTACTTCCGCGACTTCATAATCTGCAAAGCCTTCCTCTGCCATGTAGTAATTGAGGAGCAGAAAGAAAGCCGTATTGATGCCCTGCACAAAGAACTGCGCCACAATCAGATAGATGACATGGCGGGGGACTTGCCTGTAGCCATTAAGTACGCTTTGAAGTGGGCTCATGCTTATTGAAAAGGTGTGGAAATTAAAAACCGATGTGCCATCAGACAGGGCAGTCATCGGTTTGGAAAAGGGCACGCTGAGGTGCTTGATTCAAAGAGGGAACGCATAAGGATGGGGATAGTTTGTTGGTGACTTCCTTATCTGGGGATGCGGTAAGTACTGCCGGTGGGAGAGATCGTGCTTTGCATCCAGTTTGGGAGGCTTTCCGGTAGGGCAATCGGCCAGTTTAATTCATCAGTGGGCAAGTTGGTATGCATAAATGCGGCTTCATTCTCCAGCGCCAGGAGCCGGACTTGATGCCAGAGTATCCAGGACAAGGGAGGAGGAGGCGCTTGGTCAACCACCGTTAGGCTTTGGTCTTTGCGCGAGGCCCTTTCAAATCGGGCAATACAAGTGCCATCCTGATAGAGCTTGCCATCCAAATTATCCTCGTGGCGCGCTTGCGACCAGGTCAACCGGTGTTGTATGGCCTGGTCCGTGTATTTTCGGATCTCCTCCCACTCAGAAGGGTGGAAAAGCTTCCAAAACCCGTCTCTGCGAAACCACGTCATTTGCCGTTTGGCATAGCGGCGGCTGTTGCGCTTGATGAGTTCTACGGCTTCCTCCAGCGTGGTTTGCTGGCTGAAGTAGTCGAATAACTCCTGATAACCAACGGTCTGCAGGGCAGTGAGGTGGCGTTTAGGGAATAAGGAGCGGGCTTCTTCCAGGAGTCCGGCCTCAAGCATCAGGTCGACGCGTTGGTTGATGCGCTCGTAAAGCGTTGCTCTTGGCCACTGTAGCTGCAGATAGATAGGGTGGAAGGGCCGCTGCCCATCTGCTTTTTGGCGAAAGCTGGAAAAAGGCTTTCCGCAGGAACGGCAAACGGATAGCGCACGGATGAGCCGGTGCGGATTCTCAAGGTCTACTTCGGCGTAGTAGTCCGGATCGGCGGCTTTCAGGGCTTCCTGCAGATGGGCAAGCCCATGGGCCTGAAAATCGGCCTCCACACCTGCCTGTACCGCTTTCGGGACTTCCGGGAAAGTATCCAGCCCTTCACAAACGGCTTTCAGGTAGAGCCCGCTGCCGCCGGTGAGGATGACGACCTCGTGTTTAGTGAAGAGCTCCTGCAGCAGCTCCAGAGCCTCAGTCTCGTATTGCCCTACGCTGTAGTTGGTTGCTATGCTGTGGCTGTTAATAAAGTAATGTTTAGCGGCTGCCAGTTCCTCTGCATCAGGCTTGGCGGTCCCAATCGTCATCTCCCGGAAAAACTGACGGCTGTCGGCGGAGACAATAACCGTATCGTAGTGCTGCGCCAGTTGAATGGCGAGCCGTGTCTTACCACTTGCTGTAGGGCCGGAAAGGACAATTAGGTGCATAACTCAGCAGTTTATCGGTGCCGCCAAAGTAGCGAAAATCCCGGATTCCATCGGGCAGGAACAACATTCTCAACCGTGCAGCGGTTTACTCCCCTGAAAAAATGATCTATCTTTGCCAAAAAGCAGCTCACCTGATGATGAACCAATCCCGTCTTTTACTTTTCTTTTTTGCGCTAACCACTTTGACCTACATGGCATGCGATGACGATGGCGATATGCGTGCGCCAGTGGAGTATAATCCAAATTGCTGCGTGTACAGCACGATGCAGCGCGATGATGTGAACCAGCGATGGGAAGCTGTGATCGAATTAGCAACCGGCAATTGGGACACCATACCGGAAACCGTACGGCCCGCAGCGAGTTTTCAGTTGCCCATTGGGGTTAACCGCCTGAATGATTTCTCTGGCAACCGTCACCTTTACACCGATTTCAACGGGGTTAATCTGGTGGTGCAGGATCTGACGACCTTCGACACCACAAGGCTTGCACTGAATGATCCGGAAACCGGACAGAAAATAGAGGGGTCACTCTTCTTACAGGAGGGCCGGAACAGCGATGAGTACTTCCTGTACAGCGGGCTGGAAGGGCGCGTGTACGGTATTGACCTAGCAGCCCGGTCTTTAAGCGTAGCTTTGGATACTTTCCCTCTGGGATTTGATTTGCTGAACGACTTTGTCTACAGCCCTTCTGAAAACTACTTTGTTTTTATGGGGCAGGTCAATCAGGGGTTCACCGAACGGTTGTACACGGCTACGATTTACGATAATGCCACCAAGAACCTCGTTGCCCGCGATACTTTCCCGCAGCGGCTATTTGGTTTTGTCCCCGATTCGGATGCCGGACGGATGTTTGCCCTGACCTTCCCGGAGAATCAATTCGGCTATCGGCTGTACGAGGTGCAATTCCGGGGTGCGGACGGGCTGTCCTACACGGAGCTATCGGCTGAGAACCTTGCGATCGGGCAGTTGTCAGAACAGCTGCAAACCCTGCATACCGCCAGCAACAGCTACCTTTGCTATGGCGAATCCCCGCCCTTCAAGGTGATCTATCAGCTGGACCTTGATAGCGGAGACTTGCGGGCGCAGATCGTGCTTGAGGAATTCGGTACGTTGATCAAATTGGATGGGGAGTAGGGATAGGCTTAATGCGCTCCAAAATGCTTATCTTTAGAATCGGGAAGCGGCGACCGAATTATTTTTTACGGTCATAGATTACTCCTGCACTGTGGCCAGGCCGCTTCAAAAAAATGTCAACAAGTGTTTAACCCTTAAAACCGATTCTTATGAAATCACTCATCATTCCATTGATCTTACTCTGCGGTACCTTCTGTTCTTACGCCCAAACTGTTGAAGTGCTATATCCCTTTGACTTTCATACTGACTTTCAAGATATCTTTGTCGCTGAAGCGGGCAAAGGGTTAGCAATTGGCAATTGCGGTTGGATGGCAACCACTGAAAATGGCATGGATTGGTCTATGGTAGCAGCCCCTGATGCTGGTGACAACGAATTTTCTATGGTGGCATGCAAGCCAGGTACCAACTGTGAGGAAGTATGGTTAGGTGCGGGCGACCAGTTGTTTTGGAGCACAGATGGTGGACAGACTTGGTCTGATGCGATTATAGAAGGGATGAGCAACCCCAGGGAAATACATTTCCTCAGCGCCGATGTTTTCGTTGTTTCTCACGCTGGTCAAAGTTTTCTGCGTACTACTGACGGCGGTGCATCCTGGGAAGAGGTGCCTCTGAGCGGTTCGTACCGGAACGCGGCGGTATTCGTTGCGCCTGACCTTGGCTTTGTGCCTAATCAAACCACCTATAATTTGCTGCGTACCGTTGATATGGGGGCGACCTGGGACAGCCTGTACCACTTCGAAGAGCGGCCCTTATTCTTGGATATGGTCAATGACACTACTGGGTTCATCTATTTGCAAGACCGGACCGTCCATAAAACGATTGACGGCGGATCGAGCTGGAATTTAGTAAGCGACGGAACCATAAGTGCGAATGCGAGGCACCTGATTGCTTTTGATGAAACTAATCTCTGGCTCAGCAGTTTTCCCAGTTCTTATCTGGTCAGCTCTGATGGTGGTCAAAACTGGACTTCTGCCCAGTCCATAGAAGAAGATGCCTACGGTTTGCGCACCAATAATATCCATCGGTCTGGGGACCAAATGTGGATAGCCTCCAATACAGCGTCTATACTTTACAGTACAGACCGCTATGAAACAAAAGCCAATGCCTTCCCGGCCGACCGCGAGACGATTGAAAGCATACAATTTGCTGACGAGCAGACCGGTTTTGCATTGTGTGAGCGAAAAGGGCTGTTCAAAACAATAGATGGAGGCAACAGCTGGGATAGAATCCTTACAGATTTTGGGGTGGTCAGCCGCGATATGTTAGTACGCTCAGCTACCGACCTGATCATTCCTTATAATTATTCAGGTCCTCAGCGGTCTTTAGATGGCGGTCTGACCTGGGCTCCGTTGCTGCCCGCTGAGATGCAGGACACCATCTTCGTTTTCCAGATTGAAGAATTGCCTGGTGGGCGACTGTACCTTATGGGCAGCACACAAGCTGTTTATTCAGATGACAACGGAGAGAGTTGGACCGTACTGTACCACGGGCTAGGTGGTTTTCAGGATATGCTTTATTTTTACGATGACCAACTGGGCTTCTCGGGTGGTCAGGGCGGGCGGCTGGCCAGAACGGAGGACGGCGGCAACTCCTGGACGAGCATTCTTGAAGGGGAACTCACGAATCAGCCCATACGCAACATATACATGCGGGACGAACTGCATGGCATGATCAATATTGGCGTGACTACTTATTGCACAGCAGATGGCGGTTTGACCTGGAGCACTGGAGACTGGGATACGATCCACCCGGTATGGTTACCGAAGCCTTGAATGGCGATTTGTATTCGTCTTATCGCAGTGGGGAGAAAAGCGTGATAAGCCGTTCACAAGACCAGGGGCAGACCTGGGAGGATATACAGGAGTTCTGTACCCGGGATATTGAAATACATAGTATTACACCTGGTAATGACTATTTGTATATGGGTTGGTCTGGCAGCTTGATTGCTCGTTTTGATCTGGAGAGTATCGTTGCTGCCGAAGAGCCTCAAGCTCCGTCTACCGGGTTGAGGGTTGCACCGAACCCTGCTTCCGGCAAAGTACAAGTGTTTTTACCTGATGGAGTGGTTACTTCAGGCGAAGCTCAACTTCGGCTGTTTAACAGTCAGGGGCATTTGTGTCGTCAGCATACGCTTCAAGGTGCAATGGGTACAGTCGAGATGGATATTGCAGATTTGCCAAGTGGGCTATACGTACTGGATCTCAGCGGAAAGGGGGTACGCTTTCAGGGCAAGGTTCTGAAATTATAGAAATATGCTATTCAATTAAAAATCATGAGTAATAATTCTCAGCGCCCCGATTGGCTTCAGGAAGCCGAGCAGCACCTCATCCGCTACTGTGAAAACTTCAGTGATGTCCTGATCACCAAAGCATCAGGGGCTTACCTTTATACCGATGACGGGCGTCAGATATTGGATTTTACCTCCGGGCAAATGTGTGCCATCTTTGGCCACAGCCATCCTCGTATCGTGGAGGCCTTGCACCGGGGTACGCAGTCTTCTATTCACTTGCTGAGTGCGATGTTGTCGCCTTCCGTCATTGAGCTGTCCCAGCGTTTAGCAGCATTGCTGCCGCCTGCGCTTTCCCGGGCTATGTTCCTTTCCACTGGGGGCGAATCCAATGAGATGGCGATCCGTATGGCGAAGCTGGTAACGGGCGGCTTTGAGGTGATTGGGTTTACAGGGTCCTGGCATGGCATGACAGCAGGTGCACAGTCGCATACCTATTCCCTCACGCGCCGGTCTTACGGCCCGGTCATGCCTGGAAGTTATGCCATTCCTGCGCCGAACAGTTACCGGTGCCCGGTGAAGCACTGTTCAGGGCAATGCGACAACACCTGTCTTGATGTAGGCATAGACCTCGTCGACCGGCAGTCCGTTGGTGCTTATGCAGCGGTGATTGTGGAGCCGGTGTTGAGTGCAGCGGGCATTATCGAACTGACTCCGGAATACCTGCAAGCCCTGAAAGCGCATTGTGAGGCCCGTGGCCTGCTGCTCATTTTCGACGAGGCTCAAACCGGAGTTGGCCGGCTGGGCGATAACTTTGGATTTGAGCAAAGCGGGGTAGTGCCCGATTTCCTTACGCTCTCCAAAACGCTCGGTGGAGGGCTGCCGCTTTCTGCCGTGGTTACCAGCGACAAGCTGGAGCAGGATTGCTACGATAAAGGCTTCATCAGTGTTACTTCCCATGTATCTGATCCATTACCTGCTGAAGTGGGCGTGACGGTACTGTCCATTCTGGTGGAAGAAAAAATGCAGGAACGTGCTCAGAAAATGGGGGATTACCTGAAAAGAGGGCTTGAGGAATTGCAGGAGCGCTACGAATGCATAGGGGATGTCAGAGGCAGGGGATTGTTGCTGGGGATGGAAATTGTGAAAGACCGGGCATCCAAAGTGCCGGATCCCGAACTGGGCAGCAAAATTGCAGCGCAATGCCTGAAAAACGGGCTGAGTATGAACATCGTCCGCATCAAAGGCTACGGAGGGGTATTCCGCATTGCTCCTCCGCTGACAGTCACACAGGAAGAGCTCGATCAGGGAGTTGATATTCTGGACCGGTCCATTCGTGAAGTTTTGGATTCTTAAACTTTATCCGGCTAAGCCATTGTTGCCAATAAATAAGAAAAACAACCCATAAAAAAAGGGAAGCCGAAATGGCTTCCCGAAATATTGAATCGATATTTTGTCGATTCCCCCTTGCTTGTTGCTTTTGTGTTGTGTTGGGACAATTTGGTTGCACACTGATTAGTAGTGCTCTAGCAACTGTTAGTACAAATTTAGGGCACAACGGCACAGGGTTCGTTAACATATGTTGCAATCTTGTTCACTTATGTTGCATTTTGGTCTTTTTTACTGAAAATCAAGCTTTTCCAGAGGCTTCGCTGGGAGGGTAGCCATATCTTTCCTTAAATTTTGTAGCAAAGTACTGAGGGCTGCCAAAGCCAACTTTATGGCTGACTTCTCCAATGGAGAGACCGGGTTGGTGAAGCAGTTCCAGGGCTTTTTTAAGCCGGTAGTTGCGCAGGAACTCTGATGCGGTCTGACCAGTCAGTGCTTTTAGCTTGCGGTGCAACTGAGACCGGCTGAGGAGGAGGACATTGCTCAGCTGCTCAACGGAAAACTGCTCATCGGTAAGGTGGTCTTCTATGGCAGCGTAAGCTTTTTGCAGGAACTCGTGTTCGAGGTCAGGGATAGCGGGTGCAGGTGCTCCTTCACTTTCTCCTTTAAAGTATTGCTGCAGCCGGGCGCGCTGCTCCAGCAAATTGTGGATTTGAGCCATCAGCTCCTCTGCATAAAAAGGCTTGGACAAATAGGCATCTGCTCCGGTTTTGAGCCCGGTCAGCCGGCTCTTAAGCGCGGATTTGGCCGTCAGCATCACTACAGGAATGTGGCTGGTGCGAATGTCCGCTTTCAGTTGAGCCGTCATTGCATAACCATCTAACCGGGGCATCATCACGTCGCTGATAATGATATCTGGCTGGGTGGCAGTAGCTATCTGTAAGCCTTCAATACCATCCTGTGCCGTTGCCAGTTCAAAGTCTTCCCCAAGAATACTGCACAGAAAGTCCCGCAGGTCTTTATTGTCTTCTACTATCAGAATCGTAGTGCCCTGTTGCAGGGCGGCAGGAGTGGATTGCTTGGCGGTTTCTCTGGTTGCGATGTCATCACCGGTAATGTTTTTGTCGGACAGGGCGGTGTACAACGGCAGCGAAAGTGTGAACCGTGACCCTTTACCGGGCTCGCTGTCCAGGTGGATACTGCCGCCAAGCTTTTGCGCCAGCTCATTGCAAAGGGCAAGGCCAATGCCTGTCCCGCCGGCAGACCGGGTGGAGGTATCATCAACCTGGTAGAACCGGTCAAATATCCGCTCGTGGTGCTCCGGGGCAATCCCCGGACCCGTGTCCTTTACACTGATTTCAACTTTTTGGCGGTTGGGCCTACCGGTTGCTGAGACAGTAATCTCACCGCCCTGTGGTGTGAATTTTAAAGCATTTGACAGGAGGTTGTGTATGATTTTGCTCACCTTCTCCGTATCCACTTCCACCCACTTCAGATGAGTACGCCCGGAAATTTCCAGCTCAAGCCTGATGGCCTTATCCTGGGCTGCCCCTTCATAATCCTTTAAAATAGAGCTTAGCAACTGATTTAAGTCTGCCTGCTGCAGCTTTACGGAGACCAGCCCTTCTTCCAGCCGGTTGATATCTAAAAGCTGGTTCACCAGTTGGAGCATGCGCTCACTGTTGCTAATGATC
>CAZNHN010000157.1:0-4875 GCA_964572415.1 uncultured Phaeodactylibacter sp. | reverse complement strand
TGTTGGGCAAAAGTTATGACCAATTTTGTGTTTTGGCGGGCCAGTTCCCAAACAAGCAATATGCAATGTTCCGTTTGCAATCAGGATCCCGGCGACCTCAATGGACTGTTGTCCGTTTTTATCTTGCAGCAATGCCCCAAGCCGTCTTGCGGGCTCGAGAATCAGCGTTAGCGGAGTGCGGAATTCATGGGTGATATTGGAAAAGAAGTTGGACTTCATTCGGTCCAATGCGGCGAGGCGTTCAGCTTCCCGTTGCTCGTAAGCCAACTGCGTTTTCAGGCGGTCCCGGTTA
Source organism: uncultured Phaeodactylibacter sp. (assembly GCA_964572415.1). Lineage (GTDB taxonomy): Bacteria > Bacteroidota > Bacteroidia > Chitinophagales > Saprospiraceae > Phaeodactylibacter. The sequence goes on along the minus strand of CAZNHN010000157.1, from coordinate 4,583 downwards.
ACCTGGAATCGGTAAGCGGAGTAGAATAGAGTAAAAAACAGCACCAGGTACAAGAGGTAAGCCCAGTGGGTCGCCCACCAGGGAGGGCTAATCGTGATTTTCAATATCGCTGGTTCAGTACTCCAAATATCCTCATTATTGGCGCCCCAAACTTTAAAGGTATACTGTCCGGGCGCAAGGTTGGCGTAGGCTACTTCCCGCCTTGTTCCTGCATCGACTGGGGCGTCATCCAGCCCAACCATCTGATACCGGTACCGGTTATTCTGCGATGCTGCGTAATCCAGGGCTGCAAACTGAAAAAAAAGCTGGTTCTGATGGTGCTTCAGCCGGAGGTGGTCGATGATCTCAATGGGCTTGAGAGCATTAGCATCCTCCATGGCCTCCCTCCAGGGCATATTGTTGATGTTTAGCCCGGTAAGGTAAATCTTTGGGGGCAGGCTGTTTAGCTTGATCTCTTTGGGGTGGAACACATGCACGCCATTGACGCCGCCAATTAGGAAACGCCCGTCCCCGGCCCGGTGGTAGGAGGAAGTGTTGAATTCGTTGCTTTGCAGCCCATCGGCAGAAGTATAGTTCTTAAAGGAGCTCTTTTCAGGGTGGTACCTGGACAGCCCGCGGTTGGTGGTGATCCAAAGGTGGCCTTCCTCATCGGGCAGCAGGCCGTATGTTACATTATTGGGCAGCCCATCTTTTGTCGTAATGGCTTTGAAGGCCCCGGCCTGTGTGTCGAATTGGTTTAATCCGCCGCCCTTAGTGCCGATCCAGAGTTTGTTGGTTTCTCCGGGGCGGCTGCAAATACTTAGCACATAGTTTTCACTAATACTCTGTGGGTTGTTGATGTCAAAATCGTAGACCCGGTGGTCTAAGTGGCCTACCGGGGAACGTTGCAAGTGCAGTAGTCCATACTGTGTGCCCGCCCAAACGACATCCGCTGCTGCATCATAGTGGAAGGCAGTGATGGCGGCGTTTTCCTGCCGCTCGTCAAACCATTCTGACATGGGCTGGTAGTGGAAGGTTTCCGTGTCAGGCTGGAAAATAACCAGTTGCCCATCTCTGCTGGAGAACCAGATATTGCCTTCACGGTCTATGAGCAGGGGAGAATCGGGGTTGGGCTCACAGGTATACCGATAGTACTGCACTTTACCCGTTCTTTCATTGATTTTTACAAGTGCGGTTTGTTTTTCGATAATAGGGTAGTGAAACCAAAAAATGTCCGGCTCCGGATTAATAACCCAGGTGGCTTTTTCTATCCAGGAAGGGAAACCGGCAGGCAACTTATACATGCCATTTTCAGGGTTCAGGACTCTCAATGAGACAGCTATCCACACCCAGCACCTGCCTTTCAGATCGGTATAGAGTTGCCGGGTACTGGTGCCGGGCATCAAGTGGTTAAACCGGGTGTTGGAGGGGTTATATTTCCGAATGCCATAGCCATTGGTCCCCAGCCAGACTACCCCGGTACGGTCGACGTATACGGTGGGTGTGAAATAAGAGGCTTTTGTAGTGAAAAGGATTTCAAGTTGTTTTTCGGGTTTTCGCTGAGGGTGGATTTTATACAGCCCTGCCGATACACCCCATGCCGTACCTGATTGGTCGATGGTGACATCCGGCAGGAAGCCCCGGAGTTGTTCAGGAAGTGGGATATCCCAGCTTTTGCCTTTATGGTAGATTTTGATTTCCTGATTAGTGGGTAATATCAGATATCCATCTCTGGTCATTTTCATGCTCCGGAAATCGAAGGGGACTTCGATGTTAAAGGCATTAACTTCACCCGACATCTCTTCCCATTCCTGGTAGTTAGTCCGGTCCAACCGGAAAAGCCGGTTGCTGATGGCAAAATAGAGCGTATCAGATACGGTAGACAGGCAGGTGGCTACACTGTTGAGGTTAGGGTTTTGGACAGGCTCGATGGGATAGCTTTTGATTCTGCTGCTGAGTTGGGCACTTTCCAATCCTTCCCAAAGCGCTTCGCCTTCAGGGACAACGAGCCGGCACAAGCCCCGTCCAGTGCCTATCCAGAAAATACTATCATTCTCCTGTTCGACGCTGAATATACGGTTGGAATTTAGCCCAACAGCTGGCACCTCGTCATAGCCCAGTTTGTAAAAACGCTCTTGTGTGCGGTCAAAAATATTAAGCCCGTTGTTGTGCGTGCCAACCCATATCCTTCCATAGGAGTCTTCGAATAAAAAATTTACAACATGCCCGGAAAGCGAAAAGGAATCTGAGGGGAAATGGCTGTACAACTTAAAATCATAGCCATCATAGCGGTTGAGCCCATCTTTTGTGGCAAACCACATAAAGCCGAGGCTGTCCTGAATGATATCGTGTATCATACCCTGCGTCAGCCCATCCTCGATGGTCAGCTCATCGAGCTTGACGGTCTGTGCATACTTGGTTGTCAGGCTTACCAGCACCAGGAATATTGTAACAGTAAGACTTTTCATCAGGTTAAAAGTAGCGATTTAGGACGAGGTTAGCTGCCGGTGGTGCAACCTTCTACATATCCCTGACAAATGTTTACGGAGGTTTTGCGCAAAAAGATACGTAAAGGGGCAAGAATCCGGATTAACAGCTCGTTAACAAACTTTCAATGCTGATTAACGGGAGCTTTTATTGCATTCCCTACCTTTGTAGCGTACAAAAAGGGAATTGGCCGGGAGAACTATTTATAAAACCCATTGTTCCCACTTTTAACTTAAATCCAAAACTAAAGTAAAATGTTGAAGCAAATCAAAGTTCTGATGTTCGCCCTGTTGGCGGTAGGTTTCGTAGCAAGCTGTAACAACAGCGAAAGCGCAGCTCAGGAAGAGGCGCGTGAAGACCTGTCTAACAATACTGTTCAGCCTGCCAACCAGGCTGCTGCTCAGCCTGCTGCTGCTCAACCTGCTGCTCCTGCTGGTCCAACGACAACGATGACCTTTGAAGAAACAGAGTTCGACTTCGGTACAGTCAATGAAGGCGAGAAAGTTTCTCACACTTATACTTTCACTAATACTGGTGACGAGCCACTGATCCTCAGCAATGCTAAAGGCAGCTGTGGATGCACTGTGCCAAGCTGGCCTCGTGAGCCAATCGCTCCTGGTTCTACCGGCGAAATCACCGTTGAGTTTAACTCTAAGAATAAGAAAGGCAAGCGTAATCAGAAGGTGACTATTACTGCAAACACTAACCCGCCACAGAGCTTTATCTACCTCAAGGGTGAGGTAACGCCTTCTGCCGGTGATGCTACTCCTGCAGTAACACAGTAAAATAGAAGGACTTTCAAAAGTCGAATCAACAAAGAGGCCCGCAAATCCGTATGGTTTTGCGGGCTTTCTTATTTTTGCCGCATGAAGAACTACCTCTCGCTGGTCAAATTCAGCCATACTATTTTCGCTTTGCCCTTCGCCTTGCTTGGCTTCTTTCTGGCTACCCTCGAGTCTGGAGGTGGGCTTAGCTTTAGACTGTTTATTCTTGTGGTGTTTTGCATGGTTTTCGCCCGCAGCGCAGCTATGGCTTTCAACCGCTATCTCGACCGGGATATCGATGAGCAAAACCCCCGCACCGCCACCCGGGAAATTCCCGCCGGTGTGATCTCACCTCAAGCTGCCCTGGCTTTTGTGATCATTAACAGCCTGCTTTTCGTTGTGACGACCTGGTTTATTAATGAACTTTGTTTCCTGCTTTCACCGGTAGCCCTGCTGGTCATTCTAGGCTACAGCTACACCAAGCGGTTTACCTTCCTTTGCCACTTTGTCCTCGGACTGGGGCTTTCACTCGCTCCGATCGGGGCTTACCTCTCGGTCATGGGGCAGTTTGATCTGATCCCGGTGTTGTATTCGGGTGCCGTCTTGCTATGGGTGTCCGGCTTTGATATCATTTATGCTCTCCAGGACGACGACTTCGACCGTTCCCTTTCCCTCAATTCTGTGCCGGTAAGAATGGGGCGCCCGGGCGCACTTCGCCTTTCGAACTTCCTGCATGCCGGAAGTGCCCTTTTTATTATCGCTGCGGCCTGGCAACTACAGTCCGCTTACCCGGAATTCCAGTGGCTGCATTGGCTCGCGGCTGCTATTTTCCTCGGGCTGCTATTCTACCAGCACACCCTGGTCGGTCCGGATGACCTCAGTAAAGTGAATATCGCCTTCTTTACCACCAATGGTATTGCCAGCCTACTATTCGGCGCACTGGTTATCCTGGACATTTACCTTTAAGACCTACTCCTGTCGCCGTTCTCCCGGGTTTACATGCCTTGCTTTGATACGGGCACCTTCCCGCTGAGCAGTTTGGCTGTTCTTAAGCCCCCAAAGCTGATCGCTGGCATGGCGCATGGCTTTTTTCAGGTCCACAATCGGATGGGGGTAGTCTTTCCCCAGCTCGAAGCCAATAAACTGTAGTTCAAGTGGTGGAATTTCTGATGGGGCGTGCACGTACTCATCCGGTAGCTTTGCCAGTTCAGGTACCCATTGCCTGATAAAGTCGCCATGTGGGTCGTGTTTTCGGGAGTTGAACACCGGATTATAAACACGGATGGTATGGATACCAGTGGTGCTGGCCTGCATCTGAAAGGGTGCGCCCAGATTGATCTCACCCGCACTGAT
>CAZNHN010000156.1:9091-13825 GCA_964572415.1 uncultured Phaeodactylibacter sp. | reverse complement strand
AGTGGTTGATGTCAATAAACTCGAAAAACAACTCCTTCAAATCCGGGCTGCGGAAGCCTTGGCTGTAGGAGCCGCGAACTGCCCATTCCTGATTTAATCGGTACTTCAGGTGGAAGGAAGGCACGAGCGGGGCTTCGTAGCGGGTATTGTAAGCGTAGCGCAGCCCGGCTTCTGCGGTCAGCGCTTCCCACGGCTGATAGCGCAGGCTGCCGAAGGCCGCGTAGTCGCCAATTTGCGAAAAGCCTTCCCGGCTGCTCAGGCTGTCCTGTATGCGTTGGCCCGTCGCGTCATCGTACCGCAGGTCCACGCCTACCTGAAAATTCAGCGGGCCATCGGGGTACTGACTGGCGAAGGTGGCGCGCAGCATGGCGCCGGAGAAGCGGGCGGTATCCTGCATGCCGGGTACTTCAAGCTGCTCGTTTTCTTCAAAATTACGGCGCAGGGTGCGCTTGTAGCGGCGGAATTGGTTGTAGCCGGTGGTCGCCTGAAGGTAGTAGCGTTTTCCGACCTGCCCTTCGTAAGCCAGGCTGTGGTTGATGCGCCGGGTCAGATAAAAGTCGTCAAAGGCGTAAGGCTTGAACTGCGGGCGGCGAATGTTGCCGAGGTTCTGTACTTCCTCATCGAAAAAACTGCCGGTGTAAAACAGCTTGCGCTTGTCGTCCAGCCGGTAGCCGAGGTAGGCATCGGCAAACCACTGCTCCTTGGGGTTCCAAAGCACGGAGCGCAGACTATCGTTTTCGCTAAAGCCGCCGAAGACATCGTAGCCACCGTTGAGCCGCAGGGTGAGATCATCGGTCAGGCGGGCACCAAAGGCGGCAGCGTAGCGGTTCTCGCCCCTGGCTTCCACCTGGCTAGTCAGGTTCAGGCCGTAGCGGTCGAGCTGCGATTTTTTGGTGATCAGGTTGATGACGCCGCCCAGGGCATCTGTGCCGTAGCTGACCGACATCGGCCCTTCCACGATCTCCACCCGCTCGATGTTGTTGAGGTTGAGCTGACTGAGGTCGATATTGCCATCCTGCCGGCCGATCACCGGCACGCCGTCCACCATGATTTTGACATTCTGCCCGTCTATGCCCAGCAGGCTCAGGCTGCTGCCCAATACCATATCCTGCCGGATGCGGATATTGGCTTCTTGCTGAAGCAGCTGTTCCAGATTGGTAGCGCCCCGCTGCTCAATCACCTCCTCCTGTATCGTGTACACATCGTGCACCGCATTGCGGCTGTCGGTAGGTGCGTACTGCGCCGTCACGATCACATCCTGCAGTTCCAGCGCCCAAAGCGACGAATCAGGCGAAAGCGAAGCTTGGCTATGCAGCGGGGTGCGGATACCAATCGTAATGAAGAAACAACAAACAAAAAATATCGTCCTCATGTGCTTTTATAGGTTGCAGGGAGCCCAAACGGCCGGAGAGCTATGCCATCTCTCCGGTGCCGTTTAAGCATAAGCCAAATTCAATTCATTAATAATCTTTCGCCAGCTCTCCAGCTCCGGAATGCCCGGCTTCCGCTTGCCAAAGAAGTAGACAATCAGCTCCCCGTCCGCATCGTAGACCTCCAGGCCCGTCACGATGCCATCCTTGGTCGGCTTCTTCACGATCCAGCTTTCCGCGATGCCCTCCAGGTTGAGGTGCAGGTTGAAGTCCGGGTCCATCACATTGAACCACTGCTCCATCGGGATTAGCTTTTTCACCGGCCCGGTATGGATTTGGATGCAGCCGGGGCTGTTGACGAAGACCATAATGGGCACTTCGCGCTCCGCCGCCGCTTCCACCACCCTGACCACCGCCTCGTTCGGCACTTTTTGCGTAAAGCCTTCCGGGGCCAGCCGTAGGGCCTGCGTGCGCTGCAGCTCATACTTTTTCAGCAGGGGGAAGAAATCGTGTGTGTCCTGCAGGTTGCGCCATTCCTCCTGAAAGGCTTCCACATCAATTTCCGCATCTGGGATCACCGTCTTTTCGGCTTTCGGGCTTTGATCCACCGTAGCCGGTTGGCTTTGGTCTTCTGCCCGGTACTTGTTGACTAATGCATCGTAGGCAGCTTTGTCCGATTTATTGGTCAGGTAGATTTTGTGGACCGCCTCACCGCGGGCATTGAAAAATTGCAGGCTGTGCAGCACGCGGTTGCGGCTCGGTACTTCCACCGCATAGCCATATTCCCATTCCCACATGAAGAGCCGCAGGTCGATGTCGGGGTTGACCGCCACGCCCATTCTGCCGTTGTGCATAAAGGAGACGTTGTGGTACACGCCTTTACGTTCATGCACGACGTATTCATTTCGCGTAAGCGCCATCACATGGCCGAGGCTTTCCACCTCCTGCAGCAGGCTCTGCCAGCCCACGCTGAGGCGCGTAGCTGTGCTGCCCAGTTGCAGCTCGAGTAATTCCATTTCGCTTACGCCCAGCGCCTCTGCTGCATTGCGGATGCGCAATTTGGGCTGTTCTGACTTCAGCGCTTCATACCGCGCCTGTAATTCCGGATTAATGCTTGTTGTTGTCTTCATGGTATAGCTGTTTCTTCATTTTGAAAAAGTCCGACTGCCGTTGGGCAGGTTAGGATGTGCGGATGCGCCTCGCCGGGCGGGTGCACCACCCGGGCTTTGACACCAAACCCCTGTGCAATCAGCTCGGGGGTGAGCACTGTTTTGGGTGGGCCGCTTTTCAGCAAATGCCCGCCGCGCAGGAGCACTACCCGGTCGGCGTACTGCATCGCCAGGTTGAGGTCGTGCAGAATAGTCAGGATGCCAATACCCGACGTATTGGCCAGTTTCCGCAAAAGGAAAAGTAATTGTTGTTTCTGGGCGATGTCCTGACTGGCGGTGGGCTCATCTAGCAGCAAAAAACGCTCTCCAGACTCGCTCTCCCGGTGCACTTGTGCCAGTACCCGCGCCAGCTGCGCCCGCTGTTGTTCCCCGCCGGAGAGTGTGCGGACGTCTCTTTCTTCGTAGCCCTGTAAGCCTACCTGCTGAAGGCAGTGCCGGGCGATGTCCTTCGTACGGGCAGCCGCCTCCTGCCCCTGATACGGATAGCGGCCCATTTCTACTAAATCCAGCACCGGCATGGAGAAGGGCAGTTCGACGGCTTGGCTCAGTACACCGCGCACCTGCGCTAAATCAGCGCCCGGCCACGCTGCCAGCGCCTGCCCGTTAAGGACTACGGATCCTTCATCCGGCGTAATTTCTCCCGCCACGGCTTTCAGCAGGGTTGACTTGCCGGCCCCGTTGGCCCCGATGAGCGCCACGAGTTCGCCGGCACGTACACGTACACCTGTTTTCCGCAAAATCCAGCGGCCCGACTTCCGTATCCCGATGTGGTTTGCTTCGATCATAAACTGCGTTTGGTTTTGAGCAATAGCCAGATAAAAAATGGCGCGCCGAGCAGAGCCGTCAGGATGCCAATTGGCAATTCAGCGGGTGCAATCAGCGTGCGGGCAGCGGTATCCGCCCAGACCATCAACAATCCGCCGAGCAGGGCAGAGCCCAAGAGTAAACTGCGGTGCCGCGGCCCCTGTATCAGCCGTACCAGGTGAGGGACAACCAGCGCCACGAAGGCAATCACGCCACTCACCGCCACGCAGGCTCCTACAATGAGAGCAGCGCAGCTGATGACGATCCATTTGGTGCGCTGCGTATTCACGCCGGTGTAGGCCGCTTCCCGCTCGCCCAGCAGCAACAGGTCGAGTTGGCTCGACTGCCGCCAGAGGAGGACGGCAGGCAGAAGCACCAGCGGCACCAGCAGCGCGAGCATCTGCCAGTTGGCACCGCCCAGGCTGCCGAGCGTCCAGAAGGTGATATCGCGCAGCTCATCCTCATCCGAAAAGTAGGTCATCAGCCCGGTGAGGGCACCGCCCAGCGCCGTGATGGCTACCCCTGCCAGAAGCATGGTGACGACTGAAGTGTAGCCCTTGCTGCTCGCCAGCCAGTACACCAGAAAGGTGGTAAGCAGGCTGCCGGTAAAAGCCATCACCGTGACCGTAGCGTAGCCCAGCCAGCTGCCGAGCACGCCCAAAACGGAGGCAGAAAAAAGAATGCCTGCTACCGCAAATACCATCGCCCCGCTCGTCACGCCAATCAGCGCCGGGTCGGCCAGCGGATTGCGGAAGAGCCCCTGCACCGCCGCCCCGGCAATCGCCAGCCCGCCCCCCACGAATACGCTGAGCAGGATGCGCGGCAGGCGAATGTCCCAGATTAGATAGCTCAGGGTCTGTGGCAAGCCGGCTTCCAGACCAAACAACTGTTCGCCCATCACCAGCCCGACCTGCTGTAACGGCAGGCTGTACGCCCCAATCAGCAGGGCGCAGAGCGCAGAAATGGCCAGCAACAGCATCAGCACGGGAGGCGACAGCAAACGGGAAAGCGAACGGTATTTGGGCAGGCTTTGTATCATCATTCTTAATTCAGCGTATAGGCATCAGACAGGGCCTGCAGGCGCTCCGATAAGTCCGCCGCTGCACGGGCAGCCCGTGGCGTGAAGCCCAGCAGGTATAAACCGTCCATCCCAATGATATGGCCCTGCTGCCCCGCCGGCGTTTGCGCCAGACCGGGGATTTGCAACAGGCCTTCCACGCCGCCCAGGCTCTGCAAGCCGCTGTCGAACAGCAGCAATACCTCAGGCTGTGCCTCCATCAGACCTTCTGCGGATAGGGCGCGGAAGCCTTCGAAAGACGATATAGCATTCTGCCCGCCTGCCAGCTCAATCATAGCGGAGGCGGCCGTGTTTTTCCCAGCCACCATCAGGC
>CAZNHN010000156.1:6803-9081 GCA_964572415.1 uncultured Phaeodactylibacter sp. | reverse complement strand
CGCGGGCGTAGATGAAAAGCACTTTGGGGGTGTCTTCCATCGCCTGCCGGGCTTGCTGCAGCTTGGCTTTGTCAGCTTCGTAGGTTTTGCGCAGGCTTTCGAGTTCCTGGTCCAGCCCCAGCTTTTCACTAATCTGTTCAGCTTGCGCCAGGGGCTTATCCAGTGTGAAGGAACCATCGAGCCAGAGCATCTCCACTCCGGCGGCTTCCAGTTGCTGCAGGGCGGCGGAGGCTTCATCCGTCCGCTCCGCCAGTACCAGGTCGGGCTGCAGGCTGAGCAGCGCTTCCACGTTGAGCTGACGCACATGCCCCAGTTTGGGCAGCTGCGCCACCTGTGCCGCCGGGTAAGTACTGGTCACGTCAACGCCTACGATTTTATCGCCCTGCTCCAGCTCGTAAAGCAGTTCTGTGACGCTGCCGGAAAGGGAGACGAGGCGCTCATAGGAAGCCTCCTGTGTGGCTTGTGCGGAAGAAGACGGGGCGTTTTGACAAGCGTTCAGGCTTAACCCCAGGCAGATGATGCCCAGAAAGTGGATTAGAAACCGGTTCATGGGGCTACGATTAAAGGTTGAGCGATCGGTGCGGTGCCAGGCGTTTGTGCCTGCAGCCAGTAGGTGCCGGCGGTCAGGTGGCTGACCGGGATGCTTACTGTTTGGAAACCGGCAGGCTCCTCACTTACCGCTGACCAAACGGACTGCCCGGTGGCATTGAATACATTCAGCTGTACCGGGGCGGCTTGTTTTAGCGTCAGTGCTACGGTAGCCCTTTCCCGGGCAGGATTGGGAAAAACGCTCAGGTCTTCAAACAGGGTATGATCAACGGTATTGACAACGCCCATATTGGTTTCCTGAAAGACGATGTTGCCCGTGCTTGACCCTTCAAAGTCGATGAATACCAGCTTCCAGACTTCTCCATTAGCTGCTTTGACAAAATAGACGCGGTCGGCAGGCAGTGCCCAGGAAAAGGTGCCCAGGTCAAAGTTCTTCCAGTCATGGCCGATGATGTCGAGGTCGGTGCTCAGGGAATCTTCGTACCCTTCAAAGGTAATGGTGGCAGGGTCGATGCCATCGACCTGAGCGACCTCCACGCCAGGACCGGAAAGGGTACCGGTGAGCAGATAGTTGAGGGTACTCCCTTCATTATCATCCAATGGGGTGGAGTAGCGGGTGAAAAGCAAGTCCCAGTCACCTGCCTTAGGGATAAAGTCCACCACAGCATTACTGCTGAATGACCAGTATACTAAATCGTTATCCGGAAAGTCTGCTTTGTTAAGGGTATGCGACTGTTCATCGCTGCCGTTCAGATTGGCATAGCGGAAGTGGTAGGTGGTGCCATCCAGGCTGCTGATTTCCAGTTTTTTGAAAGTCTCATTACGCAGTTTGAGCACAAAAAGGGCTTGCCCCTGCACAGACTGCGTGGCCGGATTGTATTGCCCCCAGCCATAGTCCAGCGGATTGCCGGGGTCGCGCATTTGGTTGAAAGCACCTCCGTTGGTCCAGTTGGTTTCATCATTGAGGAGCCGTTCGCCCAGCTGCGTGAGGTCGATGTTGTCCGAAAATGAAGCACCGGGGATCAGGAATAGTTCCAGCTCCGTGCCTTCCAGCCCAGCCGCTTCATTGAGGAAGATGCCCGCATCCTGCAGGCCTTGTGCAGTAAAGGCAATGTCCCAGGCATTGTGCTCAAGGCTGATGCTCTCTTGATTCCCAAATTTAAAATAAGTGGATAAGGTATAATTCGGCCCGCAGGTGACTTCCCGAAACTGCTGCGCACTAAGGCTTGATGCAACGGCTATCAGGCCGAGGAGGAGTAAAGGTATTCGCATGGCTTTTATTTAGACTAGATTTAAATAAATTGACTTTTGCAAAGTAAGTACATGGGCGGGAAGAGATCAATACCGTCTGTTAGGCAAAATCTGGCGCTGTCAACTCTGGTATTCATTACCTAAAATGAGGTAATATGCCGGGGATGTTACCTAATTCCGGGTAAGAAGTAACCTCTCTGCCAGCATGTGCAACCTCATTGCCAACGCAAATGGGCAGGGCTTCCCACCTTTGCGAAGCGACAAAAACAAAAAGACTGATGAAAAAAGTAATCCTCCTCGTTTGGGTATCGATGCTGTCCCTGTTGAGCCTTGCGCAGCCTCCGGAGAAGAACCTGCCCCCGAAGCATTTACAAATCCGGTATGAGCCGCAGTGGTGGCCTGACCGTATCTTACTCACGCCCGCTACCGACCCTGCCACCTCAGTAACGGTCACCTGGCGTACCCGGGCTGAGGTACG
>CAZNHN010000156.1:1655-6793 GCA_964572415.1 uncultured Phaeodactylibacter sp. | reverse complement strand
ACCCTTCTCCGGAGTTTGACGAGTATGAAAAGGATTATCAGGCAGAAACTGAGCTGTTGGTTTCCGAGTTTGCCCGGGCGGCCTATCATAAAGTTACCTTTAAGGGGCTCCAACCCGCCACTTTATACGCTTACCGGGTAGGTGCCGGCGATTATTGGAGCGAGTGGGTGCAGTTCCGCACAGCCTCGGCGGGGCCGGAGCCTTTCACCTTTTTGTACCTGGGCGATGCTCAAAACGATTTGCATGAGCATTGGTCAAGAGCGATACGTGCCGCCTACCGGGAAGCACCACAGGCGGATTGGGTACTGCACGCCGGAGACCTTATCAATCACAGCCAAAACGACTACGAGTGGGGCGAATGGTTTCAGGCGGGCGGCTTTATCCACCGTTCGATGCCGGTGGTGGTGCCTCCGGGCAACCACGAATACATCAAAAATGCCGAAAAGCGCAAGGTAGGCATCTCCCCGTTTTGGGGCGCACAGTTCAACTTCCCGGATAACGGGCCGGAGGGGCTGGAAGACCGCTGCTTTTATGTGGATTATCAGGGGGCAAGGATCATCTCCATGGATTCGAATGGCGATTTTGAGAAGCAAGCGGACTGGCTTGCTGACGTGCTCGAAGATAACTCCAACCAATGGACGATTGTCACCTTTCACCATCCGGTCATTTCTCCTTCCGGTGACCGGCAGTGTGATGAGGTGCAGCAGCTATGGAAACCCCTGCTTGATCAGTATCAGGTAGACCTCGTGCTGCAGGGGCACGATCATTCCTACGCCCGGGGGCAGGGGCTGATTACCGGTACCAATCCCTATGAGGATGATTCAAAGGTGGTTTATGTCGTCTCTGTAAGTGGGCCAAAGATGTATTCTATAACCGAACAGCCGTGGATGGACCGGGCAGCTGAGAATACGCAGCTTTATCAGGTGGTAGAGGTCATGGAGAAGGAAATCCGGTACCGCGCCTACACGGTAGACGGGATGCTATACGATGGTTTTGTGATACACAAACGCCCTGGTAAACCCAATAAGGTTAAAACCCTAAAGGTCAGTTCTAAAATAGGCCGGCGTTTCGAAAATACCCTCACTAAGCCGGATGACCGGTAAAAGGAAGTCATTTTTTTTTACCGCTTCCTGAACCAATCAAAAATATAAGTTGTCTATGGAGTAGTTTTACTATTATTAACAAAAGCTAAACTAATTTATTCTAATGAAGGACACGTTTTTTACTTTCGCAATGCTGCTCTGCAGCCTGTTTGTTGTTCAGGCACAAGACAATGCTCCCAGGACCCTCTTTGGCAATGGGAGTGGAAATACCGAAATCGGATTTTACATGGCACCGGGCTATCAGCTCACGCAGGCTGCCGGCCAAACGGTGCACAGTTTTCAGGGCAGTGCCGGAGTGATTTTCAACAAGCGTTTTGCGCTGGGCGCGGCTTTCTATACGACCCTCAATGAGTTTACCCCTGAGATGGAAATGGACGACCGCCTTTACCTTGACCTGCGCTACGGTGGCGTGCGCGCGGAGTACATCCTCAACCCTGACAACCTCGTGCACTTTAGCTTTCCGCTGACGATTGGCGGTGGGGAAGCCTCTATGGACTACAAAAGAGACTTGGATTTCAGCGAGGATCCCTTTGGCGAAGACTACTTCTTTTTTATAGAGCCGGGCGTACAGGCTGAAGTTAACCTGATCAAAAATGCCCGCCTGTTTGCAGGTGCGTCTTACCGCTTTACTTCAGGTTTGGATTACGAGTATAGTAACCCGGCCAACGAGCTGGTCAACATTCAAAGCAGCGACATTAATGGGTTGGCCCTGAACCTGGGCATCCGTTTTGGTCTGTTCTAAGCTCGTGTATTTAGTGAATGATAATGCCGCCGGGTGCCCGATTGGGGTGCCCGGGTTTTGATAGTAATACTATTTTTTGTTGATCTGTTGTGGCATCCAGGTTTTTTCCGGCAGGTGTGTTATGGTTTCCACCTCAGCAGCCAGCTCAAATACCTTGTTTATGTCGCCGGGTATAGGGCTAAGCAACCGGCGGGTAAACTGAAGCAGCAGCAGGTAGTATTCTTAGTGCGTTAAATAAAGGAAGGTTACTCCCGAAAACTGTATTTTTGCTTTATGTGTGCAAAAAAACAGAGTAAGGCATTCCCGTCAGGTTCATTCCGTATGAAAGTTGTGGCGGTACTTATTGCTTGTTTGGCCCTTAGCCAGGGACTGACCGCGCAGGATATCCCTGTTTTCCGGCTGGAAAGCGCGGTGGAAGCAGAGGTAGAACTGAAAGATACTCTGTATAGTTTCCCCACTCCGGTGGAGGCGTTGGCATTGCTGCAACCTTATCTCGATAGCGGGCAGGAAGTAACGGCTGATGGCTTCTGGTCTGCTATACGATTGTTTAATGCCACAGACCACACCCTACGCACTGCCTTAAGTTTTTGCATGTATGCAGATGCCGTTCGCCTCTTTGTAGTACAGGACAGCAGTCTGATCGATGAGCAGTTTAACAGCCGTTTTACAACCGACAGGAGTGCCCGCCTGCCTTCCTCCTATCAGTACTTGTGGCTTAATATCGATCCCGGAGAAACGCAAACCCTCTTTCTTCAAACCTACTTTCACGAAGAGACACCGGAGGTCCATTACCGTCATTTGTCCATATTTCCCATCTTGCCTACTGTGAATAGAATGATCAACCGGCTTTCCTGGCAGGCTTTCTATGCTGGCTTGCTGGTGTTGCTTGCGGTTCTGGGCGGGCTGATGACATGGATTTTCCGGGAACGGGTTTTTTTGTTTTACGCCGGCATGATGCTGAGTGCGGCCCTTTATTTTGCTGACCGGTACGGGCTTCTTGGCTTGTTGGGGCAATTTCCAAAGCCTACCGATCCTTTACCTATGTTGGTCTTCGCGCTCTCGGGGATTGTGGTGTTCTCCGGCCTGTTTGTGGCGGATTTTATCCAAATGCGGCAGCAAATGCCGGGGTACTATAAAGTGTATGCCTTGTTTTCCGGATGGACAGCGGTATCGCCCTACCTGCTTATTTTGATACTCCACGATTTACAGATGACCCGACAGGTTACCGATACCTGTCTGGGGATTTGGGCGCTGCTCTGCATTTGGCCGATTGCCCGTTTGGCATGGAAAGGGCAAAGCACTGCCCGGACTCTGATTTTGCCTTTTGGGGTATTGTTTGCAGGAGCAATTCTGTTTTTGCTTGGCAATTCGGATATACTGTCTGGTAGCTTTGGGCTGCGGTACAGTTTTCAAATTGGGCTGTTGCTCTTCTCGGGGCTGCTGTTTTTTACCCTTTTTGAACGGGTTACGACCCTGCGCAAAAAGAAAGAACAGTTTGAGGAGCTCAATGTCCTGAAAACCCGGTTTTTCACCAATCTTTCCCACGAATTCCGCACACCACTGACCCTCATGATGGGCCCTTTACAACAGTTACTGGAGGGGCAGCCGGAGCCAAAGGAGCGGCAGCTGCTCGAGATCGCTTTCCGCAATGCTAACAATCAACTGCATCTGGTGAACGAACTCCTGGAATTATCCAGGCTGGAAGCTGGAAAAATGGCGTTAAGGGCCAGCAAACAGGATGTGGTACCTCTGGTGCGCAGCCTGGTCTTTGCTTTTGAATCCCTGGCGCAGGACCGGCAAATCCACCTCTCCTTCAGGAGCGGACAGCCTTCCATTCATTTGTACTACGAAATGGGCAAACTGGAAAAGGTGGTCAACAACCTGCTCTCCAATGCGCTGAAATTCACGCCTTCCGGGGGCCGTGTAACGGTCAACCTGGAGCAGGCAGATCAGGAATTATGCATCAGCGTGGCGGATACCGGGCCGGGCATACCACAGTCGCACCAAGATAAAGTCTTCGACCGGTTTTTTCAGGTATCGGCTTCTCCTGAGGTAGGGACGGGTGTGGGGCTGGCGCTTAGCCGGGAACTTGTCCGTTTGCATCATGGCCGCATTGAGCTGGAAAGCCGGGAAGGGGAGGGAGCGACCTTCCGAGTCTTCCTGCCGTTGGGAAGCGCGCATTTGCGGGCGGAAGAGCGGGTGGAAGTACCTGTACCGTCAGGCCCTGCATTTGCAGCTCCGTTGCAAGCAGTTGAAAAGGCGCCTGATCAACGGGTTCCCGCATCCACTCAACCGGAGGCTACTGTACTGCTGATTGAGGATAATGATGAAGTCCGGGCGTTTATCCGGCAACGTCTGGACACCGCGTTTAAGATCATTGAAGCCGGAGATGGGCAAGCAGGCATTGAAAAAGCCCGGGAGCACATGCCCGACCTCATCGTGAGCGACGTAATGATGCCCCGCAAAAACGGTTATGAGGTCTGTGCTGCCCTCAAGAGCGATGTGCGCACGAGCCATATCCCGGTCATCCTGCTGACCGCCAAAGCCGAGCAGGAGGAGAAGCTACAGGGCTTGCGCACCGGTGCCGATGACTACCTGTCCAAGCCCTTTGATGCCGAAGAACTGCGGGTGCGGATTCATAACCTCATTCAGCTCCGGCAACAACTCCGGCAACGCTTCGCCGCCGCGGTGGAACTAAAGCCGGAGGAAGTCGCTGTCAATTCCATCGATCAGGAGTTCCTGGAAAAGGGGCTGGCCATTGTGGAAAGCCGAATGGATGACGAGCAGTTCAACGTGGACGCCTTCGCCCGGGAAATTGGCATGAGCCGCCCCCAACTCAACCGGAAACTCCGTGCCCTCGTTAATCAGTCCACTAATCAGTTCATTCAGTCCATCCGTCTGCAACGCGCTGCCGATTTGCTGCGACAGCAGAGCGGGACGGTGGCTGAAATTGCCCTCCAAACCGGTTTCAGCAGCACCGCTTATTTCATTAAATGCTTCAAGGACAAATACGGGGAAACGCCCGGCAGTTTTTCGAAGAACCCGCCCGGAAGCTAGTATTCATAAGAGTTTGATCGAAATTTCATATCCTTTGATCCGATTTTGATACCCTTCCTCCCGCCCATTGGCCCACCTTTGTACTATCAGTTTTTTGATTTTGGTAGCTACCTTATTTTTATCCCGGTATTCTGCCGGGGCCGCACAAAATGACCTATTTGTTTACTCAAGGTGGGAGCAGGACAAGTTGCAAAAAAACAACACAACCTGATTTGGATCCGGTTTTGGTTCATCCG
>CAZNHN010000156.1:0-1645 GCA_964572415.1 uncultured Phaeodactylibacter sp. | reverse complement strand
AAATATCAATAAAAAAAATATTACTGATGAGACTAATTATTACAACATTTGCGCTACTGTTTTTGGGTGCTTTGGCACACGCACAAATCACCATCGAGCGCCAGGACTTCACCCTGGAGGCGGGTATGCAGACGAAGGCCTGGTATTTGGATCATACCGGCGCATCTGTACCAGAAATAGGCGAAGGCGTAGTCTGGGATTTCAGTGGTCTGTCGCTTGATGGGAGTTTTACAGCAGATTATGAAGAGCCTTCGAGCCCACTCTTCCCGCAGGCCAGTATTACGGAGCCTTCATTCGCCTCCTTACTGGGCGGGCTGGGTATCCAAAACAGCCTCAACTACAATTCCATCGATGATAGTGGCTATGGCAGCTGGGGTAGTATTGGAGAGCAGGTTACCGTTCCCCTGGCCGCAGTAACCGGAATGGACACGGACAACCTGACAATTCTCGAACTGGTTATTCAGTTTGATCAGCGAAGGAACATCCTTCAGTTTCCATTGAATTACGGAGATGCATGGACCCACTCGGCCACTTATAATGTAGACTTTTTGGTCACAGTTGCGGGCTTCGGGCTGCAAAACGTACCTGCTGGTCAAGTCGTTGAGGACAGCGTTAGTTATGAAGTTGCCGGGTATGGCACCGTTATTCTGCCTAATCCTGAAGGTCCTGACCAGGAACCGGTCAGTGTAGAAGGCCTGATGATCAAACGCTACCGGATTGCCACCAATAATTATACTCTTGCCGGGCAGCCTGCGCCGTCGTTGATGCTTGATGCCTTCGGGCTTCAACAGGGAGAAAGCCGAATCACAACCCAATACTTGGTTTACGCCAAGGGGCTTCCCCGTAGCGCTGCCAATATTGGAGTGAATGAAAATGGGGAAATTATCTCCTTCACGATCTCTGATGATATTACCCAATTTATCAGCTCTACCTCACCGGCGGCTTGCCCTCAACAATCCAAAACGGAGCATTTGAGCTTTTGGACGCTCTCGGCCGTCAGGTCGCCATTTGGCCGGTTAACGGGGTGCAGGGGCAAATCCTTGAGCAGTCTCTGCCCGGTCATCTGCAGGCAGGGCTATATGTTTACCGCATTCTGGAAAACAACAAAGAAGTAAGGGGGATCGGGAAGCTGCATGTGGTTCATTAAATAGGATCCGGATTAGTGTTGCTCCATTTGATTTAAATGGAGCCGCACTTGCCTTAGTAAGTATTTAGTAACCACAATCGCAGTTCTCCCAACTGCTAAGGCTGCCTCATCCCGTTTGGGGTGGGGCAGTGCTTTTTTCAGCATGGCCGTTTCCTGTTTTAATGCCACAGGTCGAACAGGTACCTTATAATTCTATTTCTTTTATTTTTATACGGCAGCAGAAACTTTAAAAAGGATTCGCAGTCGTGATTTTGAGAGATTTTATCCAGCCGTCTGTCATGTTGCTATATTCTTGCAGACTTTTAGGCAGGATATTGGTATTGTTTTGAGGCGTGAGGTTCCCGGTTGAAAACACATAGGCATATAGGGGCGCATAGTGAGGTTGGCGTGGATTAGAAAACACATAGGCACATAGGGGCGCATAGTGAGGTTGGCGTGGATTAGAAAACACATAGGCATATAGGGGCGCATAGTGAGGTTGGCGTGGATTAGAAAACA
>CAZNHN010000155.1:0-13925 GCA_964572415.1 uncultured Phaeodactylibacter sp. | reverse complement strand
CATTTAGTAGTTTACCGGGCCTGCCCAGCCGTGGTCTCACGAGCAGGCAGGTCCGTCACTTAGCCGTCTTCTACCCGCTGAATCGTACCTTTTTGTGCATCCATTTCCACCCAGTCCCCGGTTTGGAAGTCTAACTGAGCCGGAATTTGGGTGATGCTCGGCACCTGCGCCTCCCGCAGCATAATGGAAGCATGGGAAAGCAGCCCGCCCACGTAGGATGCCACGCCATCTACCTTTGAGAAAAAGGGTACCCAGCCGGGGTCCAGGGCATCCGCTACCAGAATAATGACTGGAAAGGGGGGAGGCGCTACGGTACGCAGATCAGCGGAAGCTACGCGCCAAACCTGCCCCCTCACTTTGCCGGGATAGACCCCAATACCTTGCTGATGATTTTGCTGACTGGCAGAAACGTTGGACAGCACGGTAACCGGCAGGCGGCGCCCCAACTGATTGCACAGGAAGGTATCCATATCCCAGCCTACTGGTTTTGGCGGTTGCCGCTCTGCCATTTCATCAGCCCGCCATTCATTTTCGAAGAACGCGCTGAGCTCTGCCTGTGTAAAAGACCACGGCATAAAAGGCAGATTGGCGTTAAGTTCCTCGCGGTATTCCCAAAATAACTTCATGGTTTCGTGCCGGATCCACTCCCGGGTGTGGATGAGATCAATGACTGGCCGAAATAACCACGCCCAAAGTGGTTGGCGCTTACGGCGTGGCTGGGGCTTGGATGGAGCAGTGAAGTCCACTCCTTTCCGAAGGGCTTCCCAATCGGCCTCACTGTATTCCCGGAAACGGGGCTGCCCCAAATCGGATTCATAAAAGCCCCGGTGACCAAATGCTTCCAGAAACTGGGCGGTGGACCGTTGCCCTCGTTCCCACTCCCGAAAAGCCTGCAGGTAATCCGTGCTGGCACTCTTTTGCTGTATGGCCGCCGCCAGTCGGTGCAGCAGCCCAAGCCGTTCCAGCAGCCCCACCGGACCGGACATGGCCCCGGTGAGAATCTGCATATTCGTTACCAATTCTACATAGAGGCTAGAAAAGCTGTCACACCAGTGGCTGAAGGCCTTTGCCGGGTCAATGGGCCAAAGTGGTTCTCGTTCTGCTTTGCCCAGATCCGTTTCTACCGCTGCTTTGCGCTGCCACGCCTGTATACGCTGCTTTGCCTGCCGCTGCTGGCCCAACACCTTAAAAAAGACTGGCAGCTTAGCCAGGCAACGCCAGGGGCGCAGCCCAACCTGGTAGAAGTCCTCAGCGCCCACCGAACGGCAGACGAGCTGTGTGGGCAGCCCCCAGTGCACCATGGTATCCAGCAAAGCCGAAAGGTTGATCCAGGGCATACCTCCGGCAGCACGCAGGAAGGCACGCTGCGGAAGGGAAGGGTCTAAATCGCGATAGTAGCCGAACAGAGCAGTGCCGGCATCCGTGATCAGGTCGGTCATCAGGCGGGAAGGCTCGGGGGGCAAAATCTCCTTGTGGTTAGCCGAAGTCAGTACTTCTTCCGCTTCCTCTGGTGTAGTGATGGGCCGCGCCTGCAACAGCCAGAGCTGTCCTTTGGATACGGCAAATTCGATATCTAACCCGTGGCGGGTTTCCAGTTTTCCAAGAAGCTGCCCGGTGATGTAACTTAACCGGATGAGCGCTCGCTGGAGCGATTTACCACCCGTTTCGGGTCCTTTCCAGAAGTTAAAAAGTGCAGACCACCGGACATCCCATGCGCTAAAGCAGGGCAGTAGGAGGGTTTGGCCGCTCTGCTGCCCGCTCATCAGTGCCTCGCCTAACCCTTCTGTATATTCAAGCTTCCAACTGCCTTCGCAGAAAGCAAATAGTACCCCACTAAAGTCAGGATCCACCATTTCCTGTACCAGTACCTGCGTACCTTCCTGAGTCGGATAACTGTTGAAAACATCGGTAATCGCAGACTCCAACTCCCGCGCCCCGACATTCAGCCTGGACAGATACTGCCCGGCCTGACTGTTCTCCTCTCCGTCTTCCGTGAGATAGGAAGAGCGGACGGCCACCGGGAACCGCAATCCTTCGGGGCGCTCGCCGGCCAAAAAGTCAGCATAAGCCACAGAGGTGAAAGCCGGCACCGGCCATCCCATGGATTCAAGTTGTTGGAGCTGGCTAATCTTGCTCATGCAGGATGTAGGCTGTTAGTTTTTCATAAAATCCATCAGGGTCTTCCAGCATCGGGAAATGGTCCCAGTCCTCCACGACATCAAAGGTAGCCTCTGGGAAGTCCTCCTTCCAAAGCGAAAGGTACTTGGAGGCTACAACCCGCTCCCGGCTGCCCCAGATAAAGTTGAAGTCCTCGCGCTGAAGCTTTTGCTGCACCTCCCGGTACCAGGCCGGGGTGATCAGGTCGAAAAAAACGGGGAAGGCTGCGCACTGAGCATAGTCTTTGAAAAATTGCTTCCGCACCGCCTCCGGGATACTTTCCGGCTGCAGGAACAGGCGTTTTTCCCAGACCGTGCGCATCAGTGGCCAGGCAATCAGTGCCTGCATGGTTTTCCGGATCAACAGCGGCTTCATGAGCTTAGGGAAGAAACGGTGCTCCAGGGATGCGCCGATGATACCGTGCAGCAATACCTGCCGGGGCTGCCAGTCTGCTGAATCCGGCAATACCCAGCCCCGTGCTGCCCATTCCAACAGCAGGCTTCCGCCAATTCCGTGCCCGTATACCACCCAGGGCTCCTCCGATAAGGGAGCTACGATACGCTGCAAGGCCTCAATGAAAGTCATCCACCTATCTGCTGTTTTGGGCAGGGGGCGCCCATCGAAGCCGGGCAATTCCGGGAGGTGTACCCGAAAAGGTAGCTGTTCCTTACCCTCCAATACATCCAGGAAAGGCAGAAAACGGGTGCGACCACCGCCATTACCATGTAACATCAATACATTCACCATATGAATGGAGGAACCCTTAAAGGGAAAAATTGTTGGCGGTTTTGTATCTTCCGGTGCATCAAAATATATGGCTTGCTTTGAATCGTTCCCTACTCAAAACCCTTAAACGACTTGACCGGCTGTTGGTACGCATGGGCAGGACCGTGCGGGAGTGGCTGGGGCAAAAGCCTACCTGGCCCATACTCATTGCTCCCTACCGGGGCTACGGCAGGGCGGACTGGATCAGCTTGCGCGGCCGGGTCATCAAGGACCGGCGCATCATCAAGGATGAAGTCAACTCCACCTGGCGGGCATTGATCAACAACTATAAACGGTTCAACAGCCGGGAGGTCATAGGAGCTACCGTACATGTAGAAGTTGAGGGGCAGGCTTTCATTGTTAAAACGGATGAAGAGGGCTACTTTATGTTGGAGCAGCCAGTTTACCCTCCCCTCTCACCACCACAAGATCAATGGCTGACCGCCAGGGTACACCTGAGAGAGACTCCAAGACGAAAGGTTGATGTACTAGCAGACATACCTGCGCTGATTCCTCACCCTAATGCCGCTTTCGGATGCATTAGTGATGTGGATGACACCATCATGAAAACCGACGTGACCTCTCTGCTTAAGCTGCGGGTCCTGTATCATACTTTTCTCAAAACGGCAGATCTACGGCAATCTTTCAGTAAAGCCTCTGCCTTTTTTCAAGCCCTCCAACGCGGCACGGGCACTCATGCCTGCAACCCGGTTTTCTACGTTTCCAACAGCCCCTGGAATTTGTATGACCTGCTGGAAGAGTTTCTTGCACTCAATGATTTGCCAGTCGGGCCTATTTTGCTACGCGACTTTGGGCTCCCTTACCAGGACCATCCCGAAGGTTATCTGGGGCATAAGCACAGCAGCATCCTGCGTATTATTGACACCTACCCGGACCTTCCCTTTGTCCTAATCGGTGA
Organism: uncultured Phaeodactylibacter sp.; assembly: GCA_964572415.1. GTDB lineage: Bacteria > Bacteroidota > Bacteroidia > Chitinophagales > Saprospiraceae > Phaeodactylibacter. Next base: position 10,084 of record CAZNHN010000155.1, on the reverse strand, counting down.
CAGTGGCGAAAAGGACCCTTACATTTACGAAGCGGTAGCGAAGGCCCGCCCCGGGCGCATCCGCGCTATTTACATCCGGGATGTCCGTTCGCTGCGGCGGGCTAAAAGAATCCGGCAGTTTATCACCCAAACCGGCGTGGATATGAAGCTTGTGGACAACTATCAACAGGCGGCTAAGGACGCTGCAGAGCGGGGGCTTATTCAGGAAACGTACTTTCAGCAGCTCACTCAGTCGGGGACTAAAAACTAAGCTTCCAACCCCCGCCTGCGCCGCCAGCGCCGGATAAGCGGATAACTAAAGACGGCCAGCAAAATGACCGTACCACCCAGGTAAAAACCCGGGGTCAGCTCTTCATTCTCCCGCAACAGAATCCAGGCCAGCAGGATACCGTAGACCGGCTCGAGATTGACCGTAAGGTTGGAAGCGAAGGCCGTAAGGTGGTTGAGGGCGCGCAGGGCAAGCACGTAGGCCAGCGTGGTGCAAAGAAGGGATAAAACCAGGAGGTACCCCCAGTCTGTAAGGCTGACCGGCAACATCTGTACAGGGGTTTCTGAGAAGAACAGATAAAACGGCAGTACCAGACAGAGGAAAAGCCAGGCGCTTCCCAGCTCCAGAAAGGTGATGCCCATTTCGTAGGACTGCCGGATGTACTTTTTATTGAGCGTGGCAAAAAAGGCGGCAAGGAAGGCAGAAGTCAGCCCGACCAGTATCCCCGTATTCATAGAGGCGTCGGTGCTGCCTACGATGAGCGCCATGCCCGGAATGATGAGCAGTCCGAGCATCAACTCGTACCAGCGTACCCGTTGCCGCATGACCACGGGCTCTATGAGGGACGTAAAAAAAGATGTGGTCGCCATGCAGATGAGCGTGATGGAAGCATTAGACAGCTTAATGGCTCCATAGAAAGCCACCCAATGCAGCGCAACGAGTACACCAATGCCCATAAAGCGGAGGATTTGCGCCCGGGTAAAGGCCTTCATCACCCGCCCTACCCGAATGAGCAGCAGCAGGCTTGCACTCGTGATCAGCACCCGCCACCAAACCATGACGAGGGCGGACAGCTGAATGAGGTCGCCCAAAATAGCTGTGAACCCAAATAGAAAAACAGCAATATGCAGCTCCAGATAAGCTCTTTTTTCCTCCTGCATGGCGTTCCGGTTAATTTTGCTGCAAAGCAACACAAAAAACCAGAAATCGTTGGGCCCTGCCCTCCATAAAGTTTGGGGTTCTGTAAACGGGTTTGTGCCATTAGGTGTTAGGTAGTCATTCATTTTAACATCAAACCAAAACTCGAACCAAAATGGCTGTACAAGTTGGCGATAAAGCCCCGGCATTTGCCCTGAATAATACCGCAAATGAAAAAGTTGCCCTGAGCGACTATGAAGGCAAAAACCTGATCGTACTATTCTTCCCCCTCGCTTTCACAAGTGTTTGCACCGAAGAGCTGTGTACCATGCGCGACAATATGGCGGAATACCAAAAATTGAACGCTGATGTGGTGGCGATTTCCGTAGACTCTCCCTTCACCCTTGGCAAGTTCAAGGCGGAGCAAAATCTGGATTTCCCGCTGCTGTCTGACTTCAACAAAGAGGCTTCTGAAGCTTACGGAGCGATGTACGATGAGTTCTTTGGTATGAAGGGTGTTTCCAAGCGTTCTGCCTTTGTCGTAGACAAGGAAGGGGTAATTCGGTACGCAGAAGTTCTTGAAGATGCGGGAAATCTTCCTAATTTTGAGGCGATTAAGGAAACTTTGAGCCAGCTTAACTAGTTGGTGTCATTGAAGCAAGACTATTTCAGCGTATGATCAATGAGTTATTCAATACATCTGTGGAGGAAGTAGAAGAGGTTGTGGTCGAGGACGACTCGGGCACGGGGGAGAAAGCCCAGCTCATTGTCTACAACGATGACCATAACACTTTTGACTGGGTAATCCAGTGCTTTATGGATGTATTGGGGCATAGCAGCGAGCAGTCAGAACAGCTGGCGCTTATCATCCATTTCAAAGGCAAGGCGACGGTCAAAACCGCCCCCAGGGACGTATTGAAGCCCAAAAAAGATGCACTCATTGACCGCGGGCTGTCTGCCGTCATTGAAGAAGGGGGCTAAACGCCTCATTGCGCTGACTACGAAAAATCCCGGGCCGCAAATATTGCAGTCCGGGATTTTTTTGTCCCTTGTTCTAACCGTGATCAGTCATACCCACGCTCGTCCCGGCCTTCCATGAAGTTGATAAAGGCCCGGTTGACGACCCGGTTGCCCCCCGGTGTGGGGTAATTCCCGGAGAAGTACCAGTCGCCGTTATTGTTGGGGCAGGCTTTCTGCAATCCCTCCACCGTTTGGTAAATAACTTTTATCTCTGGCTCTATGCCTTTGGGCGAAACGATCTCCGCGATTTTATCAGATACAGTTTCGTAGTCAAATTCATCATACAGGGCCTGCACTTCATTAGTGATGTCTTCTTTTAAGCTATGTTCCTGTGCCTTGCTGCGCTCATAAGCTTCGTGCATAAGATGCTCCTTGCCGTTCTCTTTCAGCAGTTCAACCAGTGCCCGGAAGGCAACGAATTCCTTCATTTTCGACATATCGATACCGTAGCAGTCCGGATAGCGGATTTGTGGGGCGGAGGAGACAATCACGATTTTCTTTGGCCGCAGGCGGGAGGCAATAGTAATGATGCTATCGTGGAGGGTGGTACCCCGTACAATAGAATCGTCCAGTAGAACAAGTGTGTCTTTGTGGTTAGTCACGATGCCATAGGTCACATCGTATACATGTGCCACCATAGCTTCCCGGGAGGTCGTATCCGCGATAAAGGTGCGCTGTTTGGCATCCTTGACCACCAGTTTTTCCATCCTTGGCTTCATCGCCAGGATTTTCTCCAGTTTATCCGGTTTCAGGTCTTTGCCTTTCTTGAGAATTTTATCCTTTTTGATTTCGTTCAGGCTATCTGTCAGCCCTTCCATCAGGCCATAAAATGCGGTTTCTGCCGTATTGGGCACAAAGGAGAAGACGGTGTGCTTAAAGTCAAAGTCCACCTCTTTCAGCACTTTCTTTGTCAACTGCCGGCCGAGCTGCTTGCGCTCCAGATAGATGTCACGGTCATTGCCACGGGAGAAGTAAATGCGCTCAAAGGAACAAGCCGCCCGGTCGAGCGGATCCATACAGCGTACCTCGCTGATGCGGCCGTCTTTCTTGACGATTAGGGCATGCCCCCGCTTCAGCTCGTGGATATCGCCAATGTGCAAATTGAAGACCGTTTGGATAGCGGGGCGCTCGGAAGCCACTACTACGATTTCGTCATCCTGATAGTAGAAGGCAGGGCGGATACCGGCCGGATCACGCAGCACAAAAGCATCGCCGTGGCCAATGAGCCCGGCCATAACAAAACCGCCATCAAACTTCTTACTGGCACGCCGCAGCAGGCGCTGAATATCCAGGTTTTCATAGATCAACTCGTTGACCTCCTGATTGGAATAGCCATCGGGCTTGTACCAGGTGTGGAGGCGCTGCACTTCATCATCCAGGAAGTGGCCGATTTTTTCCAGCACGGTGACAGTATCAGACTTTTCCTTGGGGTATTGCCCCAGCTCCACGAGTTCCTGAAAGAGCTCATCGACGTTGGTCAGGTTGAAGTTGCCGGCGAGAAGGAGGTTACGGGTAATCCAGTTGTTCTGCCGCAGGAAAGGGTGGCAGGTTTCCACGCCGTTATTGCTATGGGTACCGTAGCGCAGGTGTCCCAGGAGGAGTTCGCCTACATAGGGCTTATTGTCCTTGAGCCACTGTGGGTCGTTGAGCTGCTCCGGCGTCAGGTCTTTGAAGTGGCGGTGTACCTGCTGAAAGAGGTCATCGAGGTAGTTGGAGGCCACGCTGCGTTTGCGGCTGATGTACTTTCTGCCCGGCTGTACATCGAGTTTAATGGTAGCCATACCGGCACCATCCTGCCCGCGGTTGCGCTGTTTTTGCAGCAGCAGTTGCAATTGATTCAGGCCGTAGAAGGCCGTACCGTACTTTTTATGGTAATAATCAAGCGGTTTGAGCAGGCGGATCATCGCTATCCCGCACTCGTGTTTGATCTGATCGCTCATGGCTGTGTGCCCTTTGTTTAGGAGGAAAAAAAGTTGCCGCAAAGGTAGGGCCTTTTTGGCAATACACCGATTAAAGTCAGGAAACATCTTCGGCTGCGGACAAGTTGAGCGCCCCGGTCTGAAGTTCATGCAGGTTCGTCCAAAGAAGTGGCATTATGAGCGGTGTGGCTTTAACTTCTACCTGTCTTTGCATGTTAAACAAATAATAATGATATTTCGACACGCACACAGTAGCAGTAGCGCACTTGTAATTTCCGGCATGAAAGAAAAAAACGTAGCAGGCATACTCGCATTATTTTTGGGCGGCTTTGGCGTCCACCGCTTTTACCTGGGCCAAACCGGGCTGGGCATTTTTTATATGCTCTTTTTCTGGTTCCCGGTGATGTGGATTGTAGGGCTGATCGATGCGATTGCGTTTTTCTCTATGGATAACGAGAAGTTCGACCGAAAGTACAACCGGGAGCTGCTCTACCGCCGCGAGCAGGAACGCAGTTACGATTACCGCGATGACGAGGCCATGCGCCGGATGGAACGCTACGAGCGCCGCCGGGAAACCCGAAGGGAACGGAGCTACTACCGCCCTAAGAAGCGCAACACGCCAAAGCGCCAGAGCGCCCCAAGCCGGGCTAAGAGGCCTGACAATCCGTTCAAAAGTACCGGGGTGCAAAAATTCAAAGACTACGACTACAGCGGAGCGATTGCCGATTTTAAAAAGGCACTCAAAATCGAGCCCCGTGATATTGCCACCCATTTCAACATCGCCTGTGCCTACTCAATCAGTGAGCAGCCGGAGGAAGCCTTCCGCCACCTCGATTTGGCCGTGCAGTTTGGCTTCAATGACTTTGAGAAAATCCGGGAGCACGATAAGCTCGCCTATCTCCGCATTCAGGATGAGTTTGAGGATTTTGCCAAGAATGGGTTCCGCCTGCCGGGCAATGAGGCAGCGTCTGCGCCTCCCGCATCGTCTAATAAGCAGAGAATGCCTGCTGAAGAAGAAGTGGAAGACCATTCTCACCTGCTCGAACAGCTTAAGCAGTTGGGCGAACTGAGAGAAAAGGGCCTGCTCACCGAAGAGGAATTTGCGATCCAAAAGAAGCGGCTGCTTGGATAAAGGCACGCCATGAATTTGTCAGAATTGTACAAATGATAGGGTCCGGCTCAACAGGTTTCGCTAAATTGCGTTAGAACTCATGAATCAGAAAGACAATTAAGCATGACGGCCCAACAGCTCATCTCAGACAGCATTATCCCTTTGCGTACCTCTGAAACGGGAGATACCGCCCTGGGCATTATGAATGACTTCTACGTCCGTCACCTTCCTATCGTTAATGACAAGCAGCTGCTTGGGCTGATTTCCGAAGAAGATATTCTGGAGCACGATGCGCACGAGCCGGTCGGTTCCTTTCAGCTTTCGCTCATCCGCCCATACGTTAAGTATAACGACCACCTTTACGAAATCCTGCGCCTGATCGCGGAGTACCACCTCACCCTGATACCGGTTGTGGATGAAGAGGAGAACTACATCGGGCTGGTTACTTTGGAGGATGTACTGCAGTATTTCACCAGGACAGCTTCCTTCTCTGAGCCAGGCAGTATTGTGGTCCTGGAGATGAGCCGCCACGATTATCAGCTCTCACAGATTGCGCAGATTGTAGAGTCCGAGAATGCCGCCGTGCTCAGCGCTTTCATTACCACCAACCTTGATTCCATCAGGATAGATGTTACTCTCAAGATCAACCGGCAGAACATTCAGAACATCCTGGCCACTTTCGAGCGCTATGAATATGAGGTCAAGGCTTCCTTCAATGAGATTGAGTACCTCGACTCTTTGCGCGACCGTTATGACTCGCTCATGGCTTATTTGAATGTGTAAGGTCACAACCTCCGTACCACCCCCACCAACAACACCATCGGAAACTGGAAAACCTCATACTCCCTAAATGAAAAAGGAGTGACTTGGCTGCTCAGTACGGAGCGGTTCTTCAGCAGATTGGTGCCCTGAAGGGTGAGCGCCCAGCGGCCGCCATCAAATTGGTAACGGGCATCAAGGGATACCTCATTGTAAAAATCGTAAGACTGCCCGGCCCGGCGAAAGCCATGTAAAGCGGCTGCCCCTTTGACCTGCAGGTTTTCCATGGGCAGGACTTCCCATGACAGCGACAGCTCATCCTGATCGAACCGGGCTTGTGAGCTGCCCTGCTGACGTACCCACCGCTGCGACCGGCTGTAGGCCAAACGCAGGGCGGCTGCCTTGCTGATTTCCCACCGGATTTCCGGATTTGCAAAGGCTTGCCACTCCGCTAACCGGCTATCTACGCCATAGAAGATTTGCCGGAAGGCGGACTGCCTGCCCCTGAAGTTGACCGACCATTCCAGACGATCCCCTTTTTGGCTCATCCGCCCGCGGAAAGACCATTCCTGCCCGGCATCCCGCAGCAGGAAGGTTTCCCGCAACTGATCGATGCCGGTACCGCTGATGCGTTGTTGCAGGGCGAGGCTGCGAAGGGCGTAAGACAACTGCAGGTACCAGTTGCGCTGTGTGAAAAAGTCACTGCGCCGGTAAGAAAGGTTCCAAATATGAGACAGGCTGTTGCGTAGGTCCGGGTTGCCCTGTTCCAGCTGATTGAAGCCGGTGATCGTCGCCCGGCTCAGCCAGGCTTCCGTTTCCGGGAAGAGCCGGCTGATGCGGTACCCTAGCTCAAATTCGCCCACATTCGTCCAGGTGGTGGTGGCTTTGGCAAAAGGCAGGGCCAGCCATTCCCTTTGGTGGGCAGCGGCCTGCCCCTCCTCGCGAATCCACCATTGCATGTGGTGGACGGTGGTGCCCAGTTCGCCCTCCAGCGCATCGCGGGTGTACTTATAAGACAAGCGGGCAGAGGCATCATCCAGCCGAAGCTTTTGGTCGTTGCCAAACCGGGTGGTATCAATCGGCAGCAATACGGACGTGCCATTACCGACCGACCAGTTGTCTATGGTCTGCGCCCGGCTATGCAGCTGACGGTAGCCAAGCTGGAATTCGAAGTGGTTCTGTGGATTCAGCACCCAGTAATGCCGGTAGGCGGTGGAAAGGGCTGAAAGCCGGGTTTGCCCCTGATGCAAAAGCCCGGCATTCGGTTCCGGTGGCGGGCCCAAAAGCCCTTGCAACAACGGCTGATTGGATTGCAGGCCAAGCCCGTTTTCTGCTCGACGCTGCTGCCAGGAGGCTTCCAAAGTGCCAATGTGATGGCCGCTGAATTTATGGTGGGCTTCCAGGGTATGGCTGTGGTTTTGAAAGTCATGCTCCTCTTCTGTGAACAGATCACGCCCGGTCAGCCCGGTTTGCGAAAGCAGGGTGGAGGCATCTTCCGCCATTCCATACTGCAGGTCGGACTCCAGGGAGAGGTAGTAGTCTTCTTTGGGATCGTACACCAGGCTGAGCTTGCCGTTGGAGGTAGCCCGTTCGGTATCGCGTTCGCTTTCCCGGTTTTCTGTAACCGGCGGTGCCCCGTCCTGCTGCCAGAAGGCATTACGGGACAGCGACCGGTAGCCCTGCACACTGCGGAGCCCCAGCCCATAGGCGTAAACGTTCCAGTCTGGCAGAGGCGCAGCACTGACATTCACCCCGCCAAACTGCGAGCGGCCGGAGCGGTTATTGCCCGGTATCAGGTAAGGCAGAAAGTCCTGCCGCAAGCCCGACAGCCCGGCTTGCCCCTCTGCCAGCAATCGGCCCATACCACCCTGCATCTGAATGATATCTGAAAAGGACAGCGGCTCCAGATTGGCATTATTCAGGTCCCTGATGCCATTGACGCTTACCTCAGGGGAATAGTAAAAGAGGTTGGGATGAGCGAGATAGCGCTTTTCGGGGCCAGCGGCAGCCGCGATATCCCCAAAGACGAAGCGCTTTTTGTCTTCCCGCAAGCGTACATTGAGCACCAGCTGATTGCCCGTGCCAAGGGGTTGCAGGAAATCAACGGCGTTATAATTATCGATCACTTCAAGCTTGGCAATCACCTCTGCCGGGATATGCTCAAGCGCCAACCTGGAACTGCCTCCGAAAAAGGGCTTCCCTTCCACCATCACCTGCTGCACCACTTCCCCATTGAAGCGCAGGCGGTTTTGCTCATCCACTTCCATACCCGGCAGACGGCGCAGCAGGTCCTGCAGCTTCCAGTCGAAGACCTCCCGGAAGGCATCCGCCTGATAGGTGACCGTATCGCCACGGACCACGACCGGCGGGGCACGGTCTTTGACTTCCACCATAGCCAGGTCGAGGGGTTGCAGGCGAAGGGTGATTTGCAGGGTCGTATCTTCTGTTCCGGCAGGCAGGGTTATAGAGGTGGACTGATAGCCGAGGTAGGTAGTGGTGATTTGCAGGCCTGCAGCGCCACTTGCCTTAAAGCGGAACCGCCCCTGTTGATCCGTCATTGCAAAACGCAGGGTAGCTCCCTCCCCTACCGGCACGAAGGAAATATTGGCAAAAGGCAGAGGCGTACGCAGGCTATCGTCCAGTACCTGCCCGGTAATTTGGCGCGATTGGGCCAGGATGGGCCACCCGGCCAGCAGGAGCAGCCCGGCTATAAAAATCCGGTTGTTCCACACTACTGCCGGCTTTTGATTTGTTGCTCAATGTAGGCGTCGTAATCCTTCTTACTGACCGTTTTGCCTTTTTTGAGCCGGATGTCCTTTTGCTGTTCGGCAGATAAGCCTTCGGTGAGGGAGTCGATCGTAAAAGTAGCCCAGGGTTTGCCTACCACCCCCGCCTCCAATACCAGCCCGGGTAGACCATCCATGCCCTTGGGGCCATAGGGCAGCGGGATTTCCGGGGTATACCACGCTTCGATCTCATAGTATATTTGCCGTTCGCGAGCCTTTTCATAGTAATCCACCACAGCCGTCGCTTTTTTGCAGGCATATTGACCGATGTAGCGTTCTTCCTCTGTGATGGTCCACTCGTATTCTTCGTAGGGCATTTGCACGTTGATGCGCTGCCCGGTTTGTTCTACCTGTTTGATTTTCTCCTGCTTTTTGGTATTGCGGTAATACACCCTATTGCCTCCGCTCATACTCTTGGCGAGGATATGCCCAAATTCATTGCCCAGGGATAGGGAGGGGATAAGCCGGTACTGCGCATGCTCAGGGGTGTATAGCAACTCGAAACGCATTTGTTCGTATTCTGCATTCCTGCTCTGCATCGCTGATTTGAAGTTTTCCCGTTCTTCTGCGGGCAAGGTTTGAACAGCATCGTCCAGAGATACAGCGTGCTCAGCGGTGCTAATGAGTTTGTAAATCACCTGCCCGGACTGCGCAGGGAGCGTGAGGGTGCAGAGGGTAAAAATAATCCATAGGAGGAAAGGGTTGGGGTACATGTTTATTACTGTTTGTCAACATCTATGGCGGTAGCCAGAATTACAATTTGCCCATGCAGCGCGGTGCGTTTATCCATGATACTGTCTTAGACTAGTATTTTTAACCCTGCCTCAAATCCAGGGGAGCAGTAGCAGCGCCACTAGAGCTTCACCCCAAATTTCAACAGCACACCAGAATTGATATCCCCGTTTTGATAAGGTTGTGTAAAGGCCTTCAACCCCAGCAGCAGGCGTTCCGTCACAGAATAGGTGTTTTCGAGGATCACATTGACGCCTAGTGCGTTGCGTTGACTGGACCGAAATTCTGAATCAACGATTTCTCCGGTGTGGGAAATCGATAAGGCGTTGTAACTTTCTGAAACCGTATACCAGCTCAGCCCTGTACCGATCCTGAAGTCATTCCTGCCTGTGTTCCTGAATGGCGAGATATAGACATTGGCGTTAAGCTGCAGGAAGGAAGCCTGATCGAGAGCGCCGTCATTGCTCATACCGAACCCCAATCCCCCGCTCAACGCAAAGTACCGGTTCAATTTAAGGTTCGCTTCATTCTCCAGCATAATGGCGCGCATGTCACCTGAGCCTAAAAAGGAACCTCCTACGCCAAACCTCAGGTCTATTTCCTGCGCCTGTGTACTCACGCTCGCGCAGAT
>CAZNHN010000154.1:9836-14067 GCA_964572415.1 uncultured Phaeodactylibacter sp. | reverse complement strand
AACACTGCTCGATCTGAAGCATAGCAACCCGGCATTGGGCAATGGGCTTGCGGGAGGTGTTCTGGAGCGCATTACTGTTGAAAATGCGACGAAAGAAATCTACGCCTACCGGCGTGTAAAAGGGGAGCATCAGGTAGTGGTTTTTCTTAATCTGAGCGAGGAGCCCCAAACCTTCACCCTGAGCCAGGAAGACCTGGCCGGAGAATACACCAACGTCTTTGCGAACAGTACCGTTAAGCTTACCCCGGAAATGAGCATGAACCTCAATCCCTGGTCTTACTTGCTGCTGGAACAGTAAATGAGCTAAGGCGTTAGTTCATCTCTATGCTCCAGGAAAAAGGTGTGGAGCGATTTGGGAGGACGGTGAAGCAGGCGTTGCAACGTATGCCGGTACTGATCCGAAGGAGGGACCCGGTTGAACCGGTAAAGCACTATCTGAATAAAGGCAAACATCAGCTTGCGCCCCCGCATCAGCTTCCGGATGATGAACCACAACGGATTGGGGTTGCTGTACCGTATTGGGCGCCCCAATGACTCTGAAGCTATGGTCGCCACCCGGTAATAGTCCATAGGTGACGTACCCGTAAGGGTGAATTCCTGAGGCTCATCAGCCCCTTCAAGCAAAAGTTTAGCAGCGACCTCTGCCAGTTCCTCAGTGTCAATAAAAGAAAAGCGGTTACTGCCCGCCGGTACGAATAGCTCATCGCGCTCCACTATGTCTTCCCTTATTTCCTGAAGAAAGTTTTGCATAAAAAAGCCAGGGCGCAGAAATATGTAATTCAGCCCACTCTGCTTAATCGCCTGTTCAATTTTATAGTGAGGCGTCCACTTGTTTTTATCCGCACTCTGAATGGACAGAAACACGATCAGCTTGACCTCTGCTTTGCGGGCAGCTTTTAGCAAGGGTAAAATATAGCCCTTGATATCCGTCAGATTGGGTGGGCGGAGTAAAAAAAGCCGGTCGATATCCTTCAGCGCAGGCTGATAACTGTAAATATCCTCAAAATCGAATTGCCTCAATTGCCAGGTCTTGGCAGCAATCTCTTGACGTGCAACCGCCGGGCGCCTCACCGCAAAGAACAAGCGATGCTCTGATGAAGCTTCCTGCAGGTACTGGACAATTGGCTTTCCTACGGTTCCCGTAGCGCCGGTTACAAGGATATTCATGGTTAATCTTTTCGGTATATTAAGATACCATTTTCTAGTAGCTTACAAAAGGCATTTGGTGAATGTACTTATCACTTTCGACTTGTGTAAGTATAAAATCTGCTAAATCAGCCCGCCCAATACTGGTACTGGCATTGACACCTACCCACCCTACGCGGTAGGTTCCCTTCTCGGGCTCGTCTGTCAGTCGCGGCCCACGCACAATCACCCACTCCAGGCCGCTTTCCTCTAAAACTTCAGCATGGCGCACGGCGTCGTTCAACACCTTGGGTACCGCTACTTTCATGATAAACCGGATGAGCTTGTCCGGAAACTTAGGCTGGTCTTGCTCAAAAGGCAGCCCACCTCCTGATAAACTTATGATTTTGTTAATATCCTGGTCTTTCATGGCACTAATGATGTTGTGTGTGCCGTCGCTCTGTAACCATTTCGGAGAACCCTTCACATGGCCAAAAAGACTAACTACAATATCCGTGCCTTCAACCGTCCGGTGTACGTCTTCGGCATTGAGCACATCACCCTCCACGATTTCCAGCTGTGGCGAAGTGGTCTCCACCTTTGAAGGGGTACGGGCCAGCATTTTCACCTGATAGCCTTCCTGCAAAGCCTTTTCCAGAAATTCCTTCCCCGTACCTCCGGTTCCTCCAAATAATGCGATTTTCATAGTTCTTTTTTGTTGTTCGCTACAAAAGTAATAGCTTTACTTACCTTTTGTAAGTTTTGATATGCTAACAAATTTGTAAGTGATGAGAATAAATGATACCATTTTGATTCACTAAAGAAAATGGTATCATTTATTCCCGTCAAACTACTAAGCAATGGAAGAAAGAAAAGTGACCTCTACCAACTACGAGAATGAGCAGGAGCTACTACAGTGCCCGGTAACTTATACCTTATCCATGATAGGAGGGCGATGGAAGGCAGCCATCATCTGGCAGCTATCGGAAGGACCAGTAAGGTTTGGTACCCTGCGCGACCGGGTAGGGAAGGTTTCCGACCGGATGCTGTCCAAGCAGCTTGGGGAGTTGCAGGAGGATGGACTGGTATGCAGAGACGCTTACCCGGAAGTACCGCCGCGCGTAGAATATCGGCTGACGGAGAAAGGACAGTCTTTGGAACCGGTTTTGGAAGAAATTCTAAAATGGGGGCTGGCTAACCGTGGGGCATAAAAAAACCGCCTCAGTGGGCGGTCTTCGGGAGAATTTTAATTTTCATCCTCTTGTTTCTTCAAAATGTAGGCGGCTTTAAGCACTTCTTTGCGGCGTTCTACAGAGGGTTTGGTAAAATGTTTGCGCCTACGGACTTCCTGAAGGACGCCTACTTTACGGTGCTTCCGCTTATAGCGCTTCAGGGCGCGGTCAATATTTTCTCCGCTTTTCACATCAATAATGAGCATAGATTCGATTTTCTATTCAAAAAAAATTGGGCAACGCTATCCATCGGAGCCAGGCTCCGGGTAAGAATAAGCACACTTGTCAGAAGTTTGCAGTGACAGCGCAATTGCCCTTTACAATATAACTAACAGAAAATCAAAGCATAAAGTTCCTGATGCTCCTTAACCGGTTTGCAGCCCCTGGCTTTTGCCCATGAGGTTAGCGAGTTTATACAGTACGCGTGCCCCGACATTGGCGTCCCATTCGTGAGGATGACCGGCTGTTTCGCAAAGGTCGAAGCCGATAATGGTGTGCCCGCTTTCCACCACTGTTTGTAGCAGATAAATCGCCTGATCAAACGTAAGCCCACCGGGAACAGGGGTGCCGGTATGCGGGCAGAGTTCCGGCAATAGCCCGTCGATATCGAAACTGATATACACTTTTTCGGGCAGGGTGTCTGTGATCTTCCGGCATAAGGTAGCCCAGGAGGTGCCTTCAAAAGCCCGTCTGTTCAGGTCGTGATTGAAAAATACCGTACAGCGGCTATCCTGATCTGCCAGTTTTGCTTCTGCCTCACAGTAGTCGCGTATGCCCACCTGTGTGAGTTGTGCCAGTCCTTCCAACCGGAGGGCATTATAGAAAATAGAGGCATGGGAGTAGGTGAAGCCCTCGTAGGCGGCCCTGAGGTCCATGTGCGCATCAATTTGCAGTACACCAAAGCCCGGATGGCGCTCGGAAAGGGCTTCCAGAAAGCCAAGGGGCACGCTATGCTCTCCCCCCACTATGCCAACGGCTTTGCCCTGTTTGAGCAGGGCAGTGGTTTCTGCTTTCACCCAGGCTTTGAGTTCGGTGCAGGCTTGGTTGATGTGCGTGAGCGTAGCCTCATCCACAGGTAGCCCTTCTTCCAGCTGCTCGATGTAGCGGGCGGCACCTGGCCGGAGTTCCTGAGAACGATGGAGCCAGAATTCGTCGGGCTGCCGCATAAACAAGCCCATCTTCCAGGCCTCCGGTACATCCGGGTCGTAAAGATCGAGCTGCGGAGAGGCCTCGAGGATATTGGCCGGCCCGGTAGCCGTACCTGCCCCGTAGGAAACGGTCACATCCCAGGGCACCGGTAGCAGCACGATCTGCGCGTCCTGCTCCTCGAAAGGCAGCCCGATAAAATGGCCGTTTTTCAGCCCGACACCGTTGGGGTCGAAGTTTTTGATTTTTTCTGCTTTGGAGTTGCTATTTCCCATTTATCTTTGTTAATAGTGTGACTGCTTCAGCAATGAAAGTGCAATATCTGTAAAATACCGGATTATGGAAGAAGAGACTATTCTGGAACGTATTGTAATTGATCCTAAGGTCTGTCATAGTAAGCTATGTATCCGCGGCATGAGGTATCCGGTTGGGGCTATTTTGGAATACCTGGCGGGTGGAGATCGTATTGCTGATATCCTGGAAGCGTTTCCGGATTTAGAAGAGGCAGATATTCAAGCATGCCAGCTTTATGCAAACGGGAAATTAAGAAGCAATCCATTCATTGGATAAAAACCAAAAATAGATAATGTCAAAAGTACTCATCATCGGGGCCGGCGGAGTAGGCCGGGTCGTTACTTACAAATGCGCGCAGCATCCGGAGGTGTTTTCCGAGATCATGCTCGCCAGCCGTACCAAATCCAAGTGCGATGCTATTGTAGCGGATGCAC
>CAZNHN010000154.1:7356-9826 GCA_964572415.1 uncultured Phaeodactylibacter sp. | reverse complement strand
CAGAAAGCCACCGGGCACACCAAAATGCAGACCGCACAGGTGGATGCGGATAATGTACCGGAACTTGTCGCGCTGATCAACTCCTTCCAACCGGCATTGGTGTTGCACGTTGCGCTGCCCTATCAGGACCTGACCATTATGGAGGCCTGCCTGCAAACCGGGGTTCATTACCTCGATACCGCCAACTACGAGCCCAAAGATGAGGCGAAGTTTGAATACAGCTGGCAGTGGGCTTATCAGGACCGCTTTAAGGAAGCCGGCCTGACCGCAGTTTTGGGCTGTGGTTTTGACCCCGGCGTGACGAGCATCTTCACCGCCCGTGCCGCTAAGCACCACTTTGATGAGATGCACTACCTCGATATTGTGGACTGCAACGCAGGCGACCATGGCAAAGCCTTTGCCACCAACTTCAACCCCGAGATCAACATCCGGGAAGTCACACAAAAAGGCCGCTACTGGGAAAACGGGCAGTGGGTGGAAACCGAGCCTCATGAAATCATGAAGGTGCTCAACTATCCGGATATCGGTCCCAAAGATTCCTACCTTATCTATCACGAGGAACTGGAGTCGCTGGTCAAGAACTTCCCAACCCTCAAGCGTGCCCGCTTCTGGATGACCTTTGGGCAGGAATACCTGACCCACTTACGCGTGATTCAGAATATCGGCATGGCAGGCATTGAGCCTGTGAAGTACAAAGGCATGGACGTGATCCCGCTCGAATTCCTCAAAGCCGTATTGCCTGACCCCGGTGGGCTGGGCGAAAACTATACGGGGCAGACCTCCATCGGCTGCCGCATTAAAGGCATCAAGGACGGTAGAGAGAAGACCTACTACATCTGGAACAACTGCAGCCATCAGGCCGCCTTTGACGAAACAGGTGCGCAGGGCGTTTCCTACACCACCGGTGTGCCCGCTGCACTTGGCGCTATGATGGTGCTGACCGGACAATGGGGCGGTGCCGGCGTTTTCAACGTAGAAGAATTCAACCCGGACCCGTTCTTGGACAAGCTGGGAGAGATGGGCCTGCCCTGGCAGGAGGAGACAGGAGTAGATTTAGAACTGTAAAGCGATATTCAAATGCCTGCGAAAGACTTTTACCATGGTCATGTCAAGTCTGCACTCGAAGCGGAAGGGTGGAAGATTACCCATGATCCCTTTTTTATACCGACGACGAAGTAGTTTGGGACCAACCACGACTTCGTGTCGGCATATACCCGTGCGTCGGGTTTGTGCCTTACGCCCAAACCTCTCCGTTCCGAGTATATTCGGGTAGGGCGCAGGAAAAGCTTTATTGATCTGGACGCCGAGAAAGCAGTAATTGGAGCTGAGAAAGAAGGCTTGAAGATTGCAGTGGAAATTAAAAGCTTTCTCGGTGCTTCTGATTTGGATGAATTTGAAGACGCCTTAGGACAATTTATTATTTATTTCAATGCCCTTGAAGAAAAGGATCCTGATCGGCACCTATACATGGCTATGCCTGGTGATTTTTACGAGCGGTTCTTCGAAGATGGGTTTTTCAGGAAACTGGCTGAGCGCTATAGCCTTAAAATGATTATTTTTGATGAGAACACTAAAGCAATCCACCAATGGATAAAGTAGCGAAATACAAGGCAGTGGTAAAGACTCTGGTGGAAGATATCTATGCAATGATACCCTCTGATGAAGCAGTCGAAACGCAACTGATCCTGGATAAAGAGCGAGGTCATTTCTTACTGCTTTCCGTGGGTTGGGAAGGTAAACACTGGGAATATGGGAATTTCGTCCACATAGACGTCAAGCCTGACGGTAAAGTGTGGGTTCAACACGATGGGACTGATCTGAAACTGGCAGAAGAGCTGGAATCTAAGGGCATTCCAAAGTCAGATATTGTGATTGGGTTTCACTCTCCCCAAAGCCGGAAGCTTACAGATTATGCAGTGGGGTAGGGAAAGCCTACTGCTTTAACATTCAAAAATCAACATGATCAACTACGCACAAGCCCCCTCCCCGTCCTTCCTGCTCGACGAAAGCCGCCTGCGGCGCAACCTTGAGCTCATCAGCAGCGTGCAGGAGCGCGCCGGCGTATCAGTAATACTGGCCCTCAAAGGATTTTCCATGTGGCGGGTCTTCCCGCTGGTGAAGCAGTACCTGAAAGGCGCTACCGCCAGTTCCCTGCATGAAGCCCGGCTGATTTACGAAGAGATGGGCGTGCGGGCGCATACTTATTCACCGGCGTACATCCCGGGCGAACTGGAAGAAATCCTGAAGTACAGCAGCCACCTCACCTTCAATTCGGTAGCCGAATACGAACGGCACGCCGGGCATTTGGCGAAAGCCGGTCATAAGGTATCCGCCGGCCTGCGTGTCAACCCGGAATACTCTGAGGTGGAAACGGACTTGTACAACCCGGCCGCACCCGGCTCCCGCCTAGGCATCGCTCCGGACGGGCTGGGCGAGCGTTTGCCGGAAGGCTTGGAGGGGCTGCACTTCC
>CAZNHN010000154.1:6821-7346 GCA_964572415.1 uncultured Phaeodactylibacter sp. | reverse complement strand
CAAAACGTCTTTCCGTTTTCTTCAGACACTTTATAATTTGGGTCCGGCTCCGGAGCCGAATCTGACGGTGCTTTGGGACGAGCGTTTGCCGGAAGGCTTGGAGGGGCTGCCCTTCCATACCCTTTGTGAATCGAGCTCCTTTGATTTGGAGAAAGTCCTGGCCGCTTTTGAACACCACTTCGGGCGCTTCTTCCCCCAGCTCAAATGGGTCAACTTTGGCGGTGGCCATCTGATGACGCGGCAGGGGTACGACATCCCCCATCTTATTCAGCTGTTGCAAAAATTCCGCGAGCGCACCGGGCTGGAAGTCATCATGGAGCCGGGCAGCGCCATCGCCTGGGAGACAGGGGAACTGGTGACCACTGTGCTTGATGTGGTGGAAAACCGGGGCGTGCGCACCGCTATCATTGACGCCTCCTTCACTGCGCACATGCCGGATACGCTGGAGATGCCCTACCTGCCGAAGATTCTCGGCAGCAAGCCGGAGGGGGAGGGGCAGTATACCTACCGCATCGGCGGAGTGAG
>CAZNHN010000154.1:1606-6811 GCA_964572415.1 uncultured Phaeodactylibacter sp. | reverse complement strand
TGCCTGGCGGGCGATTACAAGCAGGCCTACCACTTCGACCGCCCACTCGAGCCGGGCGACCGACTGGTATTCTGGGATATGATCCACTACACCATGGTGAAGACCACGACTTTCAATGGTGTCAGGCATCCCGACATTTGTATATGGCGGGAGGATGGCGAGCTGGAGGTGGTCAAGCGCTTCGAGTATGAGGATTTTAAGGGGCGGTTGTCTTAGAGATGCTAACATAGCATCTCCTAATGGATAGAACTAATAAAGTGGATTGAGCTGGTTTCAAGTATCTGGGCACTCCCCCTGGTTTACTAATCCGTTCAATCCTCTGCTGGCCGAAGCACCTGTACCTTATCTTTCAATACCTCAACCGAAATCGAACGGGCTTCCCCCACCAATTCCCCGTCCACCTGTAATGGCATTGGGCGGTCTGCCTCAAGCTGCAGGGTGCGGCATGAGATAATCTTCACGTAGCGCGATTTATCGATTTGCCCAATAAAGAACAGCACGCTCATCCATACCAGATACCAACGTGGCCAGGGCAGAAAGAGGCATAGTTCGAACTGCCCGTCGTCGGTCCGGCCATCCGGGTTAACGATAGCGCCGGTGCCATAGCGGCGGGCATTGGCAAAGGTAGCCATCACGCCCCGGCGGCTGAAAGTTTTCTGGTCGGCCTGAATTTTGAATTTAGCCAGTGGGCGGTTGCGGGCAACGCGGAGGAAGCTACGTGCGTACCCCAGTTGACCGCGTTGATCGCCGGATTCGAATTCCTGAACAAGGCGTGCGTTATACCCTGCATCCGCCAGGTGAAACGCATGATGTTTTCCGTTGATAAGTAGCCCGTCGAGCGGCAAAGGTTGGCCCTTCAGCAGAACATCGAGCGCCCCGGGCACGTTTTCGGGGATACAGAGTTCTGTAGCAAGGCCGTTGGCAGAGCCCAGTGGCAGAATCCCCATATTGATGGGTGTCCCAAGCAGGGCACGGGCTACGAGATTGACGGTGCCATCCCCTCCGCAGGCGACTACTGCTTCAGGTTTTTCTTCCTGTATCAGGGTGTTGAGCCGTTCCAGGTCGCCGGCTCCGGTGGTTTCCATCCACTGCCCGTTGAGTTGATGTTGTTGCCACCACTTTTCTACGGTTGCTTTACAGTCCTCTTTTTCATTGCCCCCGCTAATGGGGTTGATCACGAAAAGAATATTCTCCATAAATATAAAACCGGGATGGTCTGCACTTGTGCGCTGGCCGTTAATATGAGTTTACTGAGCCGACATATAAGCCTTAATATAAAGAAATGGATAGGTATGGAAACCCCGCCGGTGGTCCTGGCTTACCGGGGGTATGGCACGCCCGACCGGGTGTTTTTGCGGGGGCATGTACTGGATGACCGACTGCTATATGAACCGGAACCTGGCGATAGCCTTTGGCGCAATCTTCGGGCTATGCTGAGCCGCTATCTTAGTACCACCATTCCCGACACCCAAGTGGACATTGAGTTTAACGGGCAGAATTATCAGGTGAGGACCGATGAGCGGGGGCAGTTCGAGCTGCTGGCAGAGGGACCGCACAAGCTACAGGAAGGCTGGCACCCGGTGGCGTTCCGGGTTCAAAACCCATTAGAGGAAGGGCCTTCCTTTCTGGAGCATCGTGAGGAAGTGTTCATCAGTCATGGCACCCACGAGTTTGGGGTGATTTCTGATGTGGACGATACCATTCTGGTTTCGCACGCTACGGAGACTTTACGTAAACTGAGGCTAATTCTTACCAAAAATGCGGCTACCCGGTTACCTTTTCCGGGTGTCCCTGCGTTTTATCAGGCGCTATGTGCGGGTAAGGAAGGTGGCTGCGACAACCCCATTTTCTTCATTAGCAGCAGCGAGTGGAATTTGTATGATTTTCTGGTCGACTTCTGCCAGGCCAGAGGCATCCCCAAAGGCATCTTTCTGTTGCAGGCACTCAAATCGGGGCTAAAAGACTTTTTCAAGACAGGAGGCGGTACGCATTCGCATAAACTGGACAAAGCGCGGCATCTTATGGAAGTCTTTCCGAATTTGAAGTTCATTCTGATAGGGGATAGCGGGCAGCATGATGCACAGCTGTATGCTCAGCTATCAGAGTCTCACCCCGACCGGGTGCTGGCTGTCTACATCCGGGATGTAACCAACCGCAAAAATAGCGAGACCATACATGCGCTCTACGCTGACCACCCTCATCTGGAGGGCAAGGTTTGTATATCAGATGATACCCTTAGGGTAGCCAGGCATGCCTTTGAACAGGGCTGGATTTCAGAGGAGGGACTGCAGGCTGTTGTTGAGCAGACTGAGCACCATCAGTCTAAATAAGCTGAAATTTCGTCAATTTCCAACAGGAATGGGCCGGCTTGCTTATCAGCGATTAGAAAACCTATCTCCCTAATATCATCAGGTGTGATCGGAGGCACATCGCTTAGTATTCGCCCCCTGAAGGTGGGTTGGAAGGTGCTCCACGGCAATTCTACCGTATGCCAGTCGCCATCATTTGCCGTAAAGCCCGCCCGGTAAGAGACCCGGCTGTAAGGGCCACTCAGCCGTACCCTGAAATCATAGCGTTGCCCATCGCCGCGTACCCGAAGGCGTACGCCCATTGTCCCACTCAGATCAATCTTTTCAACAGTTGCCCGACAGGAAGCAAAGCCACCGTTGTTTTCCAGTGAAACAGTCCCGGAGAACTGCCCGTAACCCTCAGCATTTACAGTCATCTGGCTTTTGGAAATGCCTCCCATTACCCCATCGTTCACGATTTGCCAGTCGAGCTGGGTAGGATTGAAGGTTTCAATGGTGGTTTGCCCGGTCATAATGGTATTTGTGATTAGAAAAAGCCAAAAAAGCAGTCTCATCTTTTTTCTGGCTCCAACAGTCTATCGCACCACAAGTTCATGAAAACCAGCGGGGAGCGTGCAGGTAAATCCGCCCTGCTCCAGCGCTTCTATCTTCAGTTCTTCTCCATCACAGGTTGCTTTTGCGGGCTTGCCTGACAGGCCAAAGAGTTCGACCCGGTAGGTGAGATAGCCGGGTTCGTAAGTCCCTGTCTGTACCTGCCTCAGGGTAAGTTGCCCCTTCTCCTGTTGCATGTTGAAACTGCTAAGGCGAAAAGCTTCTTCCTGATAGGCATAACCATCGCCGGCATCTTCGTATAGCTCGCTTTGACCGTTGCCGGCAAATGCTTTGAGGGTGATTTGGTCAAAATTCTTCTCACCGGTATATTGCTGAACAGGGTAGTGGGGGATGACTGCACCCGCCTTCACATATAGCGGGATGCGCTCCAACCCGCAGGCGTTCTTCACCAATTGCCGCCCCTGATAGCGCACACCGCTGTAGTAATCATACCACTCGCCGGCCGGGAGATAGCCCTCGGACTGGGTAGCGCCTGCTTCCAGTACTGGCACGACCAGCAGGTGTTCTCCAAAGAGGAATTCTGCCTCCCGGTCTTTGACTTCCGGGTTGGACTGATCCGCAAAAGCCAGGCTGCGTAGCACCGGGCGCCCATCCTGAGTATACTGCCGGAATGCTGTGTACAGATAGGGTAGAAGCTGGTACCTGAGCTCAATTGCAGCTTTAGATATACTCGTATAAGGCTCCCCAAAGGTCCAGGGCTCCTGATCCATTCGGTTGGTGCGCTCTGCTTCGTGTATCGCATCCGCATCGGCTTCGGCGGCTCCATCTACATTATTGCCCATGGAGTGTACGCGGTAGAGGGGGTGGAATGTTGCCAGCTGCATCCAACGTGCGAAGAGTTCTCCATCCGGTTGCTGACTGAAGCCTCCTACATCCGTGCCCACAAAGGAAAAACCGGATATGCTCAATCGCTGGCATTGGATATTAGCCAGGCGGAGGTGTTCCCAGCTGGCGATGTTGTCACCTGTCCAGACACTGGCGTAGCGCTGCCCGCCGCTGTAGGTGGCCCGGGTGAGTACGAAGGGGCGTTTTTGCGGCTGCAGCGCTTTTAGCCCATTGAAGGTGGCGCGGGACATTTGCTGACCGTACACATTATGGGCTTTGCGGTGGTCGCAAGGGTTGCCATCGTAATCATGACGGACGTTATCCGGAAAGGTGGCAATGTTGACCTTGAAGACAGCCGGTTCATTCATATCATTCCAAAAGCCGCTAATGCCCTGTTCATTATAAAATTGCTCGTAGAGCGGCCCCCACCATTCTCGTACTTCCGGCCGGGTGAAATCCGGGAATACGCAATCTTGTGGCCAGACCGGTCCGCGCATCAGTTCACCGGAGGTGCGGTAGCAAAACATGTCTTTCTCCATGCCCTCTTTGTACACATGGTATTCCGGGTCGACCCGAATACCCGGGTCAATCATCACGATGGTGTGAAAACCCTGATCGCGCAGGTCTTTGATCATTTTGGCCGGTCTTGGGAAATGCTCCTCATCCCAGGTAAAGCAGCGGTAGCCATCCATATAGTCGATATCAATATAGATGGCATCGCAGGGTATTTGCCGGTCCCGGAATTCTTTTGCGATTTCATAGACCCGTTCTTCCGGGTAATAGCTCCAGCGGCATTGGTGAAAGCCCAGTGCCCACATCGGGGGCATCTCCGGGCGGCCGGTCAGCCAGGCATAACGCTGGGCGACCTCGGTGAGACCGGGGCCGGCGATAAAGAAATAGTCCATCTCCCCGCCATCTGCCTGAAAGGTAACCTGGTCTTGGGCGGTCTTGGCAAAGTCAAAATGCGTGCGGTAAGAATTATGCAGGAAAATACCATAACCTTTTCCTTCCTGAAGCCCGAAGAAAAACGGAATGGTCCGGTAAAGCGGATCAGTGTCCTTTCCGTAACCAAAGGAGTCGGTGTTCCAGTGCTGCAGCCGTTGCCCACGCAGATTAAGGGCGCCGCTCTTGTCGCCCAGCCCGTAGTAGGCGGTTTCAGCGGGTGCTTTTTGGGTAATGCTCACCTGTTCTATGCCGTTAAGGATGCTTTTCCGGCAGGCATAGGGGGCAGCGTCTTCGCATAGCAGGGTGTTACCGGGGTTATCATAAATCGCTACCTTAAGCCCTTCCTTTGCGATCTGGCAAATCAGGCTGCTGGTCCGGAGCGTAAGATGTGCTTCGTCTTCACTTACTGTAATTTCCGGAGACTCGTAAGCAGCATGAGGGTCAAGTGCGTAGGAAAAGTCTGCTTCAAATCGTCCTTCCGGGGCATACCGGAACCGCAGGATATCCTCTGACA
>CAZNHN010000154.1:0-1596 GCA_964572415.1 uncultured Phaeodactylibacter sp. | reverse complement strand
CCTGAATGCGCAGCGCCACGCCATTTTTAGCATTAATGAGCAAGGTATTGCCCTTCTGATGCATTTGGTCGAAAGTATCCGGTGACAGGATATCATAAACATCAGGGTATCGCTCTCCGGTGGTGGTTTCGGAAATGTGTACAGGGTGTGTTGCCTTTGGAGGCTGCTGCTTGGCCATTTTTTATTGGTTACCGGTTAAAAAAATTACAGTACCGGGGTGGTTGCTGTGGTTGGCAAATATAGGGTATGTTTTGTATTTGGGGGCGGGCTCAGTGTGGCAGATCAGCGTCCTCAGTCAGATCAGCGTCCTCAGTGTGCTCTTATCATGCGTGGTGGGGGGTAACACAGATGGGACTGATTACGCAGATTATCACTGATTTCGGGCGGGGGCATAAGAGCAGGGGCACGCTAGTATGGCGGCACCGGATTGCAAAGATCAGTGTCATCAGTCAGATCAGCGTCCTCAGTGTAACTTGTCAAAGCTATGCTTAATCATTCAGCTGACAAGTCCATATTGTGATCGCCCGCTCGCCCCGGTTAATGACTACTGGCAAATCCACCTGAGTCACCGGATCAACCAGTACGCCTGTATTATCGAAGCCTTTATACAAATGAAGCTCTAAACGGTCCTCCCATTCCGGGTAGAAGTTAAGGTACTTTTCAGTTTCCTTTAAGACGCGCTCAAAGGAGAACCAGTTATCGGCATCAAACTGATAAAACCAAAGCGCCAGTGCGTAGGCACCGAAATGGGAATCTGGGAAGTGCTCGTCGTAGCAGCGTTCCACTAGCTCGCCAGCCAGCTCTGCCGCTTTGCTGTTGCTGTAGCGCTCCAGGGAAATTTGCTCCACCTGCTCGCCTACGAATTCAGCGAGGCTGGATTTAGAGTCGATCACTTCCTGAAAAGCAGTTTCGTCTTCAAAAATAGAAGTAAAATACTCCAGCTCCCAGTTGCTGAGGATCACCCCATTGTACATATTGCTGCGGAAAGCCTGTGCAGCCGGCTGTTTGAAAGCATGCATGAGGTCAAGCAGTTTGTCCTGGCCTACTCCGGGAACAGCTGCTACCTGTTTGAGGTCTTCAAAGCGGCACCCGGGCAGTTCAGTACGGGCTTTGATCAGGCGGTCAGCTACCTTCTCTCCAATACCTGTGCCTTTTTCCTGCCGGCGGTCACGGATAGCATCAGATAGCGTAGCGGCATTATTGATATGGTTGAGAAAACCGAGTAGCCGACGTTCCATTGCTGTCGGCAGTTCTTTTTGGCTATGATCCATAGGTGCACCAGTTTTAGATGCAAAAGATAGCAGGTCTGCCGTAAATGAACGGTCTTTTCAGGAAATTTTACATAAAATTAAAATGGAGACCATAAACGGGCTTACAACCCGTACTGCTTAATTTTGCGGTAAAGGGTCCGCTCAGAGATGCCTAAATCGGAAGCTGCTTCCTTTCGCCGGCCATTGTGCTTGCGCAGTGCTTTGTAGATCAGCTCCTTTTCGTTGTCTTCCAGTGAAAGATTCTCTTCCAGCTCTTCCGTTTGAGCGTAGTGCTGCTGCTGTTCCGGATCATCGTGGTTGAGAATGATAGGCTTGACGCTATCGG
>CAZNHN010000153.1:0-14186 GCA_964572415.1 uncultured Phaeodactylibacter sp. | reverse complement strand
GTTTGCCCTAAAAAAAGTAGAGGTCCTGTCTGGGTTCAAAACAATACGCTAAGCGGGGAAAAGGTACTGCCCGGCCTTCAAACCCCGCTCCAACCCTTCATTCCTTAGCCAATTGAAAGGCTTCTGCTTCGTTCAAAGCTGAGGCTAAATTGCGCGCTCCTGCCTTCGAGAACCCCCGCTCCAACGCCCATGCTGTCCCAGCTATTTTCAGCAAAAAAGCCTGTGGTTTGGCTCCGTACAATTGCTTCGACAGCGCCAGAACGGTTGCCGGTGACAACTGATGCGTTGTAAATCCAAAATTCGCATCAGCCTTAAGCGGAGTGAACTCAAAACCCATTGGCAACTCCCCCCGACAGGCGTCTACGAAGAGGACGGTACCGTAATCAGCGATCAGCAGCGCATCCTCCACCTGCAGCTGATAACGATAAACCACCGTTCCCCGGAAGTCTTCGTCTGCCTCCATCACCTGCCCAAACGCCCAACCCAGCCCATCGTCCTGCCGCGCATCATTGCCGATAGCGATCAACAAAAGTTCGTTTGCCGGATTGGATTCAAGTGGGTTCATGTGCAATTCGGGATTTAAGCGGGTCATACGCCCAGCGGATTACTGTACAGGCTACTGTTTTTTGTACGTTGCCCCATCAGCTGGCCATCATGGCTGAACAGCTCAATCCGAAGCGGCATATCCCCGATGGCGTGGGTGGCACAGCTCAGACAAGGGTCGTAGGCCCGGATGGCCACCTCTACCTGGTTAAGCATGGGCGCTGTGATTTCCTTTTGGTGGCTGAGCTCCCGCCTGGCCACTTCACGTACGGCCCGGTTCATGGGCTCGTTATTGTGGGTGGTGGAGACAATAAGGTTACACCAGGTGACCTTCCCCTTTTCATCTGCCCGGTAATGATGCATCAACGTGCCCCGTGGGGCTTCCACGACGCCCACGCCTTCTTCCTGCCGCTGTCCTTCCCGAATCAGGTCATCGCTCAGGATTTCCGGATCATTCAGGAGCTGCCGGGCAACTTCGGCACAGTGTAACATTTCAATGAGGCGTGCCCAATGGTAATACAGCGTCCGGTTGACCGGGCTGTGGCCTGAAAACCCGAAGAAGCGCTGCCGTTCCTGCTCTGCCAGAGGCGTGCCGATATGGCTGCAGACATTCAGCCGGGCGAGTGGGCCTACGCGGTTCCAGCCATCGGCTCTGCCCAGGTGTTTCAGGTACGGGAACTTGAGGTAGGTCCAGGGCTCTACCGCCTCTCCGAAATACTTGCGGTAGTCCTGTGCAGGCACGTCATTCAGGGTACGCTGCCCGCTTGCGTCAATAGCCCTAAGCTGCCCATCGTAAAGCTCCAGTTCGCCCTGAGCGCCAACCAGCCCAAGATGGCCGGAGGGGTAATCCGCAAAGTTATCCAGCCAGGCCTGGTTGGTTTCGTGGTATTGCCGGAGCATCTGCAGGGTCTCCTGTGTCCACTCAATCATGGTGTCTACCGAAGGAATAGCTTCCCCATCCAGGAAAAACCGACGTTCTTCGGGGGTGAATGTCTTGTAATTACCGCCCGGCACTGCCGCTACGCCATGTATACGCTTTCCGGCAATGGCTTTGATAATTTCCTGCCCGAATTTCCGCATCAGTATGCCTCGCTTCGCCAGGTCTTTGTTGGCCATAACTACCCCAACAATATTGCGCTCTGCCTCAGGAGTGTCTCCCCTGAGTAGCAAGTCGGGCGAAGCCAGGTAGAAAAAGTGCAGGGCGTGCGATTGAAAGACCTGCCCATAGTGCAAAAGCCGCCTCAGCTTGATAGCTGTGGGCGACAAGTCTCCGGGCATCAGTCCATGCAATTGGTCGATGGCTTTGGCAGCGGCCAGGTGGTGGCTTACCGGGCAGATACCACAAAGGCGTTGCACAAGCACCGGCACCTCCCAGTACGGATGCCCCTGAATGAACCGCTCAAAGCCACGAAACTCGACTATATGAAAGCGGGCTTCGCTGACTTCTCCCTGTTCGTCCAGATGAATGGTCACCCTGCCGTGCCCTTCTACCCGGGTGACAGGGTCAATGGTAATCTTGGTGGTCTTTTGGTTGGGCATGATTAGTCGTATTTAAATTCCTCATGCGTCAGGGCATAGGGTTGCCCAAACAGCGCATGTTTCAATACTTTCCAAATGTACCGGGCATCGGGCGGGCAGCCGGGGATGAAGTAGTCCATTCGTACGATTTCCTGGCAGCCGTAGACCCGGTCGAGGAGTTCCGGCAGGTCCTCATGTTTGGGGATGACGACCTTGCTATCCTCCAGCTCCGTTGTGCGCCCGTAAGCTTCGAGCAGGCATTCCTCTATGGGGATGAAGTTGCGCATGGCAGGCAGTCCGCCCCATATGGCGCACTCTCCTACACCAATGAGCATATCACAGTGCTCCCGGAAAGCTCGCAGCACCTCTACATTTTCGCTGTTACAGCAGCCACCTTCGACGATACCTACGTCGCAGCGCCGGCTAAATTCCTTAATATCGGTCAGCGGGGATTTATTGAAATCAACGAGCTCAATAACATCCAGCAGTTCTTCGTCAATATCTAAGAGAGACATATGGCAACCGAAGCAACCGGCCAGTGAAGTAGTCGCCACTACTTTTTTGGGTGCTCCGGGCTTAGGCGTTGGCACCTCTATCGCTCCTTCTTCCTTTTCCCAGCCTTGTTCTGGTTGATCGTATTTCCGCTCTCCAACGGGCCGGGCCAGGCTTTTACCACGAACCAGAATTGCACCTACGGGGCAGAGGTGCATAGCCCGCAGAGCCTGAGCCTCGGTCAACTCGGTTTCAGCTTTGTAATCGACGGCTACTTCTGTGTCTTTGCCGCGGTTCACAAAAGAAAATACGGCTTTCCCAGCATCGGTATGTACTTCCTCCACACAGCGCCGGCACCGGATGCAACGATTGTGATCAATGACCATACGCTCCGGCCGGTAATCAATCAGCCGGTTGACGAACAGATGGGGGAATCGGGTTGCGGTCACCCCGAGTCGGTAGCCCAGCCCCTGCAAATCGCAATCGCCGCTTTTTTCGCAGGCCGGACAGAAATGATTGCCTTCTGCAAATAACATTTCGACCATACCCTTGCGCACATCCTCCAGTTCCTTTGTTTGAGTCACCACCTTCATCCCGGGCTTCACCGTAGCCGTGCAGGAAGCAGTAGGTTTTCCATTGACCAGCACCGTACACACCCGGCAAGTGCCCAACGGTGGCTGAATGTGTTCATAATAACAGAGGGATGGAATAAACACGCCTGCTCCGCGTATGGCATTCACCAGGTTTTGCCCTTCCTCAGCCTGAACCTCAATACCGTCAATTTGGATGGAAACAGCCTTTGCCATAATCAGTTGGTTTTAGTGGTTCCTAAGGTTTTATTCACCGTTTCCCGGTAGTCGCTGACCGCCGCCTCCAGGTCAAAGGGTTGGGCGCCCGCCGCACCGTTAGAAGAAAAGTACCGGGCAAAGTACCCCGGGAAATGCTCCATTGCTGTAAGCAAGGCATGGGTGGCAGCCCGGCCCAGCCCGCACCGGCTGGTTTGCCGCATGATGTTGCTCCAGTTCTTTATTTCAATGTAGTCATCCGCCCGGCCCAGCCCCTTGGCGAGTTTGTCCAGTTTGCGGGTAAAAATGAAATTCCCTGCCCGGCAGGGAGTACAAACGCCGCAGGATTCTTCAGCAAAGAAGCTGGAAAAGTTCCGGAGGATCTGAAGCAGATCGCGTTGGGTGTTGAATATCGTTACGGCGCCCCCGCACCGCAGGTCGTCCCAGTCGAAGATCGGGTCACCGTAGTTAGGGTCGATGCATTGCCCGGAAGGCCCGCTGATTTGCACGGCCAGCGTAGATGTAGCGCCAGCCCAATCCAAGACTTCTGCAAGGCGGGTTCCCCACTCTATTTCGTAAATCCCAGGGCGCTCACAATCGCCGGCAATGCTGAGCAGGCGGGTGCCTTTCATCTGAGGCGTGCCCAGGGCAGCAAATCGTTCAGCCCCAACTTCAAGTACACGGGCAGCGGCAGCGAAGGTTTCCACATTATTAACCACGGTGGGCTTTTGGCGGTAACCTCTTTCCACCGGGAAATAGGTCCGGACGCGTGGCTCGCCCCTCAAGCCTTCCAGGGAGTTCATCATGGCAGTCTCTTCGCCACAAACGTAGGCCCCGGCCCCCAACTGAATATGGATATCAAACCGGAAAGGCGTTTTAGCAGGGATCTGCGCCCCCAGCCATCCCCGGTCGTAGTAAGCTGCTACCGCCGCTTCCAGTTCAGGCAAAAGCCAGCGGTATTCCGCACGCAGGTAAATCCAGCCTTCTGCCGCACCGGTAGCATAAGCGGCATGTATCATCCCTTCAATGACCAGCCCCGGCAGGTACTGTAGCAGCATACGGTCCTTGAAGGTACCGGGTTCCCCTTCGTCGGCATTGCAGAGTATGTATTTCTCGTTGCCCGGCTGTTCCCGGCAAAGGCGCCATTTCTTACCTACCGGGAAGAAGGCACCGCCCATGCCCCTCAGCCCGGAAGCTTCGAGGGTGGAAAGGACTTCCTCCGGGTCAAGCTGCAGCAATGGCTTTAGGGTTTCTCCGGGAACAAAAGGCCGGAGGAGCACTGCCCGGTCCGGCGGCAACTGATACCGCAGATGCTGAGGAATTGGATTGGCGAGTTGTTCAACGGGCACGCCGCGCCGCAATTGCCAGACCAGTGCCTTTACCTTTTGGGGTGTCAGATGGGTGAAAGGCTGAAAGTTGATCAGGCAGGCAGGCTCCAGGTCACATAGCCCGATGCAGGAAGTCTCGTAAAGCCCGAAAGTACCCGTAGGGTCGGTTTGCCCAATCCGGGCGCCGGTCGCTTCCTCAAAAGCAGAAATGACAGCACCCATACCACTATGCACAGCAGTGACGCTGTTGTTGACATAAATGGTGTACTGCCCGGCAGGCTGCCGGTGAAAGAAATGATAAAAGGATACGACCCCTTCAATTTCCACTTCAGAAAGCTGATACCGCGCTGCCAGAGTCTTAATGCCCTGATCGCTAATGTGCCGCTTCTCCAGCTGAATGGCCCACAGGTCGTTCAGCAACGTGCGGCGGTCCGGAAGGTCAGTTGCTGGTTTCATAGGCTAGGGTTGGGTCACTGATTAAGTTACCCCTTCCTCAAATACCATGCACTGATTTTGGTCAATACAATCAGTTTTTCACTGCTGGAAATCGTACTCTTGCTACATGCTCACACGTAGTACAATTAACCGCGTGAACAAAAAAGCCCAAACCGAGGCAGTTGACACCAGGGCTTGGGCGATTGTAGCTTTGAAAATAAGCTACAGGCAGGCAACCGAGTCTTTTCAGACTCCCTTATTTACCTGCGGGCTATATTGGATCAGTGTTGGCGGAGCCGTCCAGCGGGATGTTAAAGTCCAGCTCGTCGTCAGGTACGCCCCAGTAATCCAGGTAGTTGTAGTCGATAGTAGCGTCAGTATTCACATTGCCTGAACCATCCAGTACAACTGCACCTTCGCGGCCACCGCCCTCTTCGAGTGATTCAGTAACGCCCCAGCGGCGGGCATCGTAGAAAGCCAGTCCGCGCATGAACAGACCAATACGGCGCTCGCGGCGGAGCTCTTCGTAAGCTTCTGCCATAGACAAGCCCGTCCCGGCAACCGCGTCCAGCTGCGCATTCTGCCCGTTACGCACTTCATCAATCAAAGCAAGCCCCTCTTCAATTTTGTCCGTCATGATCAGCGCTTCTGCACGCATGAGGTAAGCTTCCTCCCAGGTACCTGCCACATCAAGACGTGCAAGACCTGCAGTTAGGGTAGCATAATCTCCCCCCTCATCGATTGGAATGAATCCATAACGGGTGCCATACTGAATACCACGACCGGACCGGTTCACCTCAGGCGTAGCCAGCAGCGCAAAATTGCGCGTAAAGCGATCGTCTCCTTCTTTGAAATCCTGGATCAACCGCTCGCTGACAAAATGCCAGCCAATAAGGACACGGTATGGGTTGAAACCAGTCAGGAAGAAAGAGTTTTCATTTGCAGTACGGAATTCCAGGATGTTATCACCAGGCTGTAGTCCATCAGATGCAAGGTTTAGTACCTCATTCCACAGTTCGTTAGTCATATTCGCCACCTTAGTATTCACGAGTATGTTACGTGCTTTGGCAGTATTCAGCAACCGAGTGAAAGACTCGATAGTAGGTACACCAGTTGGGCGCATGAAATCAGGGATTCCTCTTTCGAGCGTTGTGGTGTAGACCGCCTCGTCGGAGATACTTCCCAATTGCTGAATGGCGCGGTCAAACTGAGCATTGGCTTCCTCAATCATACGCTCCTTAGTGACATAATCGGGGTTATTTGCACCAAACTCGTCTGTGAGAATACCCGCCGAGTAAAGTGATCCGATACGGCTGTAAGCAAAACCTTTCCAGAAGTGTGCGAAAGCACGAATGGTTGCTTCTTTTGAGGCAGCATCGCCAGACAGCGTAATATTACCCTCGTCCAGTTTATTGAGTAGCAGGTTACCGATATTATTGAGGCGGTAAACATAAGCCCACTCCCAGATAAAGGCATTGTTATCTCCCTGTGCACGATCATTACGGAGAATCAATTCATTCGCCTGAGAACCGCCCTGAGGAGGAGTAACGACTGTACCGTCATCGAGAATAATTTTAGTTGGCTGATTCGCCCAGCGCCAGGAGAAGTTACCCCATGGAATGTAAAGCGCATCGCCCATACATTCGTGGTGTGCCTGGGCAATCCAGACGTATCCACCATCGAATACGCTGTACATGCCCAGCATGGCACGGAATAAACCGTCCTCCGTATCGAGTACATCTAAGGTCGGATCATTAGGGTTTTGTACATCCAGGTCTTCCTCACAGGAAACAGCCAGGAAAAAGACCGACATGATGAGACCAATTTTTATAAGAAAACTTTTCATCTCGTTCAAGATTTTTTGTTTTAGAAGCAGGCGCAAACTATAAAGTCTGCGCCCTTAGAAATAGTTTACTGGAAGCCAACATTTACACCTACCTGGAATATCCGCATGTTGGGGAAAGCGTACTGATCCAGACCAATACGAGTTGGGTCATTCAAATCAGAAGCCGCCTCCGGATCAAATCCGCTATAGTTGGTAAACGTTAACAGGTTGAAGCCAGACAGTTCAAGCTCCAGTCGGTTGAAGCCTTTGAGGTCAAACACTTTAGCAAAGTCAAACCCTACGTTAGCGTTACGCAGACGAACGAACGAGCCATCTTCTACGAAGTGAGAGTTGGCCTGATTGGTGTTATACAAACTACGGTAGTAGTTAAGGTATGCGCCACTTTCTCCCGTTCTTCTTCATCCACATCGGCATGCAGGTTGTCCCGGTAGCCCCACTGACGGGTTTGGTTGTAAATATCAAAACCAGCAACCCAGTCAAACTGGAAACCAAAGCGCAGGGCATTGCCAATGGTAAAGTTATTAATGAAGGACATGTTGAAATCAGGAAGACCATTACCGATCACCACCACTTCATCAGTGAAAGCAACCTGACGTGACTCTGAGTTTACAACATAACCTGTCTCTGGTACCACCTCGAAAGCTTCAGGGTTCTCGAGGTATGGTGTACCATCAGGGCGCAGTTGATTGACATCGGTCAGCACCTGTACGCCACGGAAAGTTCCCAGCAGCTCATCCGGACGGAGGATGAAGTTGTCGTCTACGGGGATATCCACACCATTGGAAATACTAGCCAGCAAAGTTTGCTGACGGGTAAAGTTCGTGGTCCAGTTCCATGAGAAATTATCTGTGTTGAAAACCGTCTTCTGCAGAGATACCTGCCACCCCTGAGACTCCAGAGTAATGGCGTTATCAAGAAGCGTTTCGGCACCGGTAGTTGGTGCTACACCAATTGCCCGGATGACATCCTCGCTCGTACGGTCCCAGTAAGTCATGGAGAAACGCAGGTAAGGGAACAGACCATTGACACGGTCACCACCTGGTGTGAAGGAAGCGTCGATACCTGCTTCAAATTCCTTAGAAACCTGAACATCAAGCAGTGGGTTGGTTTGTGCCGTTTGAGGAGCCAGGAAACCGTTGGAACCTAACTGACCCGCATCAAGTGTACGGATACGGTCAAATGCACCGGGCTGTACACCAGCCTGACCATAAGCAGCACGTACCTTGAACTCAGGGATACTGCGCTTAGCACCCCAAAGATCAAATTCTGAAAGACGCACATAAACATCACCCCGAGGGAAAATAAAAGGATCTGATCCCTGACCAAATGCAGAGGAGTAGTCCGCACGGACACCAGCTGAAACACCAACCTTACCTTGGTATTCAAGCTTTTGATTCAGGAGGATACCGTAGGTTGCAAAGTCTTCTTCGGTTTGGTCAATAATAGACTCTTCTGCTGCACCCAATCCAATAGGCTTGTAGGGAGGAAGACCTGTACCACGAGCAAGAATGTTGTTGAAGGATGTCTTACGCCAGTCAAAAGCCAGGTGGGTGGTTGAATTGAGTGCGTCATCGCTTCCAAAACGGAAGAAAGCGCTCATGATAGAGTTTTGCAGTGTACCTTCGCGTAAACGCTGCTCAAGACGACCTACGATAGGGTCGATACCACCTTGGCTTGAGGCACCAAGAACAGCAAGCTGATTATCGATAAACTCTTCATAATCATCCCGATAGTAGTCTAGACCGTACTTGTAGTCCAGTTCAAGGAAATCAGTAACGTTCCAGTTCAGGTTGATATTAGGAATAACCCAGTTGAGTACCGTTTGCCTTAGTCGGTAAGTCTCTGTAAACAATGGGTTTACGCTGTTATCACCGGTTGGGTTCGCAACCAGGTTACCATCCTGATTCCGGAAAGTAAAGTCGATGAATGGGAATGTAGTAGCAACAGAGCCCAAAGCACTAAATACGTTGTCTGTACCCGTAATAGCACCAGTGTTGTTATCACCCCGTATCAGGTTAACGCCCAGATTGATATTGAAATCATCAAATAACTCGAAACCTACGCGTGTACCGAAGTTCAGGCGCTGATTGCGCCCCCGGATAGCAGACTGTTGCTCCGTGAAGGTTCCCGTTACCGCATAAGTCAGCGCTTCGCTACCACCGCTGATCGAAAGGCTTGTACGGTAATTCATGATGTCATCTCTGAATACCTGATCTACCAAATCATACGTTGGCTCTACATAAGGGTTGTCGGTTCTTGCATCATTATCAGTCTCAAGCAGTGGGGCGCCCCAAACACCAAACTGGTTTTGGGAAAGCGCATTCGTACCATCACCTGACAGTAACCGGCCATCCGATGTAGTCTGATAAGCGTGAAGATCAGCGTAACCAAATTCACCCAGAATTGGTGCGGCAGAACCTACTACACTGGAAAGCGTAATACGAGGCTTACCAGATGCTCCTTTTTTAGTGAAGATCTGAATCACACCGTTCGCACCCTGTGCACCGTAGATCGTGGAAGCAGCAGCTCCCTGCACAACCTCAATGCGCTCAACGTTGCTGAAGTCGATATCAGCAAGACGGCTGGACAGGTTACGGTCGGAACCGTTGAAGTTGTTGTCCGTACTGATTTGCACCCCATCGATCATAATCATAGGCGTCGTCCCCTGCAGGGAGTTGATACCCCGAAGGATGATATTCGCCTGCTGACCCGGCTGACCGGAGCTTTGCTGAATGTAAGCACCCGGGATTTTACCCACGAGTGCCTGATCAACAGAACCTGAGGAAACCTGAGGCAAGTCATCGGAGCCAATAGACTCCACGCTAATGGCTGTCCGGCGGCGGTCGGTGGCAACACCTGTACCCGTTACGACAATTTCAGAAAGCTGAGCGGCAGATTCCTCCATGGTAACATCCACAACATCAGAAACGCCGAGTTCCACTTCCTGAGTAGCAAAGCCGGTGTAAGAGAAAATGAGAACCTTAGCATCTTCTGGAACCCGAAGGGAATAGGATCCGTCAATATCCGTGACAGTACCAGAAGTGGCTCCCTTGACCAGGATGGAGGCGCCAATCAGCCCTTCTCCACCTTCGTCTGTCACAGTACCGGAAATGGTACGTTGCGCTAAGGCAGCACCTGCTCCCATCGAGAGAAGCAGGAAAACTAGAAAGAGTTTTTTCATAATAATCCAAAGTTTATTGATTCAATAGCTAATTAATTAGAACGATAACTGTCTCCAAAGGGAAAAACCCCATAGGGAACAAAGATCATTGCCATTTTCAACAACGTAATCTTTTCAGAGGTTAGTTTTTTGATTTTTGATAAGAGCCTGAGGTTAGTTTTAGAGACACCTGCACGTTTGAGCCTGTAGCCTGAGACTGAAATTATTGAATGCTCTGAAATGCGTTTTTCCATTTTCGAGTCAAGTGTTAACTTTAAGTTAACGCAGTGCAAGTTACAAATGCTGCTCAACATGAAAAATATTTTTTCGCATATAAATGCCAATTTTTCTTTTAAATGACAATAGCGACTACCAGTCAAAACGCCTAATACCTCTCAGCCATCAATGGTGAAAAACCACCTTAAACCCTTCATTATTAAGACTGTCCGGTACTCCATTCTCAGGTAAATACCCATAAGCCGCCCCCCCGAGAAAGAACATCGTCTCAATCGGATGCGGCACATTAAAGTAAATCACAGAGTCCGTAGGGGACGGTTGCCGCAGGGCTTCCACTTCAATCCGTTTTGCCCACGCTGCTTCGTCTCTATCCAAAGGCTTGAGGCGTTCAAGGCTGTAACGGACCGGAAGGAGGAGCAAGCCCACTATAAAAACCTGCACCAACCGCCGCCAGCGCCCAAACCGGTATTGGTAAATCTTAAAATGCTGCCAGGCCAGAGCAGTGATTAGGAAAATGGCAGGTGCCGAAATGAGAATATAGGCGGGCATTTTGGTGGCAGCGAAGGAGAAGAACCCCAGTGGGATCGCTATCCAGACCAGTAGTGCCCACCGGCTGGAATCCGATCGCTTGCGGATACTAACCCATGCCCACCAAACCAAAGGCAGGTAGATGAACTCGCCAAACAGTATCCGTATGTTATTGAGGTGGAAGTACCAGGGTTGATCGTGCCCTTCGAGCCCTTCAAACAGGTGGAGATAGTTGTAGTATTGTTCCCAGCGGGCTTCTACCGGGAAAGCTTGATGAGTGTATATTTGCCAGGGTGCAGCCACGACAAATACAGCACAGGTCATCAGCAGGCCATGCCCAAGCCAGCTTTTCCAGGAATACTGCCGGTAGTGAATCGCCCAAAGTGCCCAGACGGGCAGTATAATAAGCCCGGGAAGCCACTTGGTGAGCACAGCCAGCCCGGTTAACAGGCCTGTAATCAAGGCGAAGCCTATCCGCCTCTGCTGTGCCGTACGCAGTGCCCAGTACGCCCCGAATAGAATCAGCGCAACAAATACAGCGTCGACATGGTCAGTAGCCCGCCGCCCACCAGCCAGCTCCACCAGCATACCGTGTATCGCCCAAAGGAAAGCAGCAACAAAACCAATACGGGCATGGTATAGGCGCTTACCCAGTCCGTACATCGCTCCTATCCCCAGGGTGGTGATCAGCACACTTGGCAGCCGAAGTGCCAGCAAGTGGGTGCCAAAAAGTTTCATGCTGCCACTCATCAGCCATAGCGAAAAAGGTTGCTTATGGAGCCAGATGTGATTGGCGGACCAGTCCTCTGGCGCATAAGGTAAAACGGGGTGGGCATACAGCATAGGGCGAAAGGGGTAGCTCATCATATTCTTTGCCACCAGTGCGTGGAAACGCTCATCCCAGGGGTTCAGAAACGGGTCATTGGCGCTGAAAAATCTCAGCAAAAAGCCGCCCAGCACCAGTAGTAAGACAGCGGTTTCGTGCTTTGATTTTGTGTGTAAGCGCCAGGCGTAACCGAAGCAGACAATCGCCCCGAGCAACACGCCCCACCAAATTGGAGAATTGGTCATTCTTTATCTTGAAAGATCGCTGTGTCAAAAGATGGGCTCACCCAGGTCCTGCACATTGCGGTAGATCGCTGAAAGCGGAATGTCAAAGCCTAAACTCCCCAGGCTGATGGATTTATCCAGCCCGATCGCTGTCGTCATCTTCCAGTAGCCGGGCTCCTCCCGGAAAAGGACATCCACAACGGGTTTGTCCTGATCAATTAGAATGTATTCCCGAAAGGAAGGCAGAGAACAGTACTTGTGGAATTTATCGCCCCGGTCATAGCCAACGGTTGATTTTGATAATACTTCCACGATCAAAACCGGATTAACAACGGCATTCGGATCTTCCTCCGCTGCTTGAATTTTACCACAAATCACCATGGCATCGGGGTAAACAAAGGAATGAGCATGGTCTATCCAAAGTCGGGCATCACTATTTAAGGCTGTACAATTGGAATCTTTAAGGCTGTTGTTTAGGGCTGTAATAATATTACCCCCCATTATAGAGTGATTGATTGAGCCCCCACTCATCCCCTGAATCCGTCCTGCTTCGTATTCATGCCGTTCCTCTGCCTGCGCCTCCAGGGCCAGGTAATCCTCAATGGAATAGTATTCGGTCTGCTGCTCTGCCATAAAATCACGCTGTTTATATCTTTCAAAGATAGCTATATTCCTTCAGCCTTTCAACTCTGTGGCGGCATTCCGACCTACCCTGACCAATTGCTCCCTTCCCGGAAAAATATGCAACGCTGGTCCTGCGTTCCTAGCAGCATGAAAACAAGATTACTCACCATTTTTCTTTTTTGTGCAGCGCTGAGCCTCGGCGCCCAATCTTATGATACCGCGTTTGGCATGCGCCTGGGGACCGACTGGGGGCTAACGGTCAAGCAGCGGATTTTTGATAAGACAACCCTTGAAGCCATCCTGCAAACGAGCCTGCAGCGGGAAGAGGCACTTGTAACGCTCCTCGGTACGCAACACATGCCCTTCATCACCAAACGATTGAACATTTACGGGGGCGGTGGGCTGCATAAAGGCTGGGGCAGCGTATCGACTACTACGGAAGGCAGCCCGTATGAAGACCCTTTTGGGCTGACCCTCATCGGTGGAATCGAACTGTCACTCGGCAAGCTCAACCTGACGTATGATATCAAGCCGGCCATCAATCTCATTGGCGGCGAACGTACGGTTTACACCCAAACCGGCATTTCGCTGCGCTACGTCATTCTGAAGCGCAACTGGCTGAAGAAAAAGCAACGGAAAAGACGCCGCCAAAAAGAAGGCATCAACTGGCGGTTCTGGGAAAACTAAAGCAAATCTGTTATTGGGGTATGCTGTAGTCTTTGCTTAGCGCTTTTTGCAGGCGCACCTGCTGCCCGTTCAGGTTCAGGCTTACTTCCAGCCCATCTCCCGAACGCTGAAAAGTCCCATCTCCCATGGCAGAAGAAAAACGAAAGCCCTGGTCGACTAGGTTCAAAGTGGCGGAGTCCTGAGGTGCCATACCGGTCATCAGTACATTCAGCTGATTGAGTGGGGGCAAAACCCCATCGAGGACAAAATGCTCCCCAATCAGCGTGTCTTCATGCATGCCTACAAACAGGATATGCGAACCTGTTTCCTGGCTTAAGGTGTAAGTCCCCACAAGTTCTTCCCGCGTGGGCGGCAGTTGCAGCTCAAACTTCCCATTTTGGTATACCCCCAATTGGGTGTAATGGAAGCCTTCATCTTCCTGCATTTCATCCTGCCAGCCCTGATAATAGACAATGGCTTCCCCTTCCTGGATAGCGTAGAGATAATCTCCTGCCCCCGCGTACCAGCCACCGGCAGCAGCCAGGGCAGAGTCCGGAATATCATAATCCGAAAAAGCAGCAGGCGGGATGCTATCACAGGCGGCAATATTGGCAATCTTGACCTTTTGCTCCTCTACGATTGTATAAACGGCACTTTTGGGGATGCCCGTTTCACTATTCGTCTTGGTGTCGCAAAGTAATCTGACGCTAAAGTCCTGAGCGGCTTCTTCAGGGGCACACCCAAAAGCCAGCAAGCCAAGAGCAAAGAGGAAAGGGAGAATAATCGGTTGGCGCATGGTTTTTCCGTTTTGATAAAGATAGCAGTTTTTTCTAAAAAAGTTTTTCACTAATTCCGGAACTATTTTATCTTTGCATCGCTTTGATAAAAAGGAAGTCAAAAAGCGACTTCTGGCAAAGTAAAATGGTGGTTGTAGCTCAGTTGGTTAGAGCGCTGGATTGTGGTTCCAGAGGTCG
>CAZNHN010000152.1:12231-14331 GCA_964572415.1 uncultured Phaeodactylibacter sp. | reverse complement strand
AAAACCTATAGAGTAGGAATTGTGCCTACTCCACCGAACCTATTTCCTGGTTGGCAACCCGCCACCATCCTCCGCGACTTTTCCTCTCCCTGGCTGGAAGTTGAAGAGACGGGTGTCAATTTCCGCGCCCTCCACGATGGCGTGCATCTCTATTTCCGGTTTGATGTACAGGAATCCAATATTCTGATCTACGAAAAAGACCACACCAAGTTCGACGTCCTCAACTCCGAGCGGGTGGAGATTTTCTTCCGGCAGGACCCGGAATTAAAGCGGTACTACGGACTGGAGATGGACCCGCTCGGCAGGGTCTACGATTACCAGTCGAGCTACTACCGCCAATCGGATAAAACCTGGGGCTGGCCGGAAGGGCATCTGCAACTCGAAACGGGGCGTACACCCTCATGTCCCTTCGTCATTTGGGTGTCTGCAATTGGCGTAAGCCAAACAATGGGAGGTGCCACCCGTTGCCCTTTTAAAAGGCAAACTTTATAGGTTAGAGGTGAATTGGGAAGAAGCGGCACA
The DNA here is from genome assembly GCA_964572415.1 of uncultured Phaeodactylibacter sp. GTDB lineage: Bacteria > Bacteroidota > Bacteroidia > Chitinophagales > Saprospiraceae > Phaeodactylibacter. The sequence goes on along the minus strand of CAZNHN010000152.1, from coordinate 13,809 downwards.
AGCCTATACCTTCAGTGAACAATGATCAGGAATTGGACAGGCGGGTGATAGCATCCCGAATACGGGAAGCCGATTGGAAATCTTCCCGTTCCACCGCCTGTTGCAGTAAGGCTTCTAACTCAGGCAGGGTATAATCCTCAAGGTTCCCTTTGATCCAGGCGGTGTTGGGCGTTAGGCGGTTGGATAGAATGCCATGATCGTCCATGATATTGACAGCTACTTTTACCGGACAAGAAAGCCGAAGCGCCAGGGCGATGGCATCAGAAGGGCGGGCATCCTGCTCGAAAGTATCGCCATCGGGTTTCCTGAAAGTGAGCAGGGCACAAAAAGCCTCGCCTTCCATACGGTTAATCCTGGCTTCCCGCAATCGGAGACCTGCCGATTGAAGTACTCCGGCAAAGAGATCATGAGTGGCCGGGCGCGATAGTTCCCGGCTTTGTACTGCCAGGGCAATGGCCTGCGCCTCCGCATGCCCCAGCTTAATAGGTAACCGCCGGAAGCCATCCACTTCTTCCAGTACCAGCACAAAAGCCTGAGATTGATCGGGTGCATCCGTAAGCGCCGCTACTTCAACGGGGATGTAATCCATAGGGTGGCAGATTGGGGCGATTTGAAAAAGGTCTACCGGGCAAGCTGATTGATGACGATGCGGTGATTGCCAGTATCGGCTGCAACCATAGTCTGACCTTCAATACTCACCTGAAAAGGCCAGTAGAGGCTCTCCTCGGTTGTCCAGATGGTCTCTTTATTTTCGCTGCCCGTGGTGAAGTTTTTATGCCCGATCAGGTTATCGGCCGGGGTATTATGTCCGGAAGGCAGCTGCTCAAACCACAGAATGCGGCTATTGCCGGTATCGGCTACCCAAAGCCCATTTTTATAAAAGCAGGAGTCATAGCACCAGTTCAGCGTATTGGCCTGCGGGAACCACCCGTACTGGTTTTGGCCGTTTCCGTCAAAGGAAGCCTGCCCAATGATGACATCTGCTTTGCTGCTAAAGGCCTGCTTCCAGTCATGCCAGAGCAAGACCCGGTAATACTGCGTATCGGTAATGGCCAGGGCGCCATCAGGGCTTACTTTCACCGAGTAAGGCCAGATGGGGTCATTGTGGTCGTAGTCGCGCTCCTCGAAGGAAGGCTTGCCCAGCACTTTATCTGCGGCGGCATAACTGGAAGTGGGGATAGTCTCAAAAAACAAAACCCGCCGGTTGCCGGTATCGGCAATCCACAGGTGCTGCCCATCTGAAAATACGCCGTAGGGCCAGTGCAGGGACTGAGCGGTAGGGTGGTGGCTGATCCCTTCCACGTTGGCCTCATTACTTTTAAAATCGGGTTGACCAATGACCACGTCTGCCGGTTGGCCGTCCTTTTCCGGCAATTGATGCCAGACCAGGACGCGGTGATTCCAGGCATCGGCTACGATCAGCCGTTTGCCATCCGACCAGATGCCGGAAGGATAGAACAGGGTGGATGCCGAAGTGCCACCACCTGCATTTCGGCCGGTTTCGGCTTTGGCGGGCTGTCCCAGCACCACATCCGGGTCTTGAAATTCCTGCCCGGGCAGTTGGTGCCAGATGAACAG